>CALBEV010000106.1 GCA_937891045.1 uncultured Burkholderiales bacterium
TTGTCGCAAGGCAAAGAGGTGTTTGCCGTGCCGGGGTCTATTCACTCGGCCTTGTCACGCGGCTGCCATGCCTTGTTGCGCCAAGGCGCGAAGTTGGTGGAAACCGCGCAAGACGTGTTGGAAGAATTGCCCTCGCAACTTCAGGTCGATACCGATGATGCGCCGCCTGCTCACGCGCAGCCGCAAGGCGCCACCGAACACGCCTTGTGCGCTGCGCTGGGCCACGACCCGCAAAGCTTGGACGTGTTGTTGGTGCGCAGCCAGCTGGCCTTGGAAGACGCGCTGGTGGCTTTGCACGAACTAGAGAGTCGCGGTGTGCTGGCGCGCTTGCCCGGTGGTTTGTACCAGCGCATTGGCGCTTGAGCAAAGACCCTTGTGGGCGCTGTGTTGGCCCCGGCCATGGCCTTGAAACCAAGGCCCTTGTTGAGGTGCAGAACCACGCATGAAACAGCCAAAATTTATTTTCAAAGGGGCGCAGAAAACAGGTTATATTGCCCCCCATGTTCGATGTCCTTGTGTATGTCTACGAGCACTACTGGCGCGGCGAAGCGTGTCCAGAGTTGCCTCTGCTAAGCCGCAAACTCAGCGCCGCTGGCTTCGACGCCGACGAAATTGAACAAGCCCTGTCTTGGCTGGCCGGTCTCAACATCGCCGCCCAAGCCGACATCATCCACGTGGGCCACAGCAAACCTGGTTTGCAACCCGCCTACGTGCAATCCCCCCTCAGCATGCGCGTCTACTCGGACGCCGAGCAACAGCACATCGGTGCCGATGGTTTGGGTTTCCTCACCTTCATGGAAGGCGCGGGCGTGTTGCCAGCGCAAATGCGCGAGATCGTGGTGGACCGCGCCATGGCCGTGCCCAACTACCCGGTCAGTCTCGATGATTTGAAAATCATCGTGCTCATGGTCTATTGGAGTGCGGGCATCGAGCCCGACGCCTTGGTGCTTGATGAGCTGTGTGACGATCAATCGGCTCGTGTAGCGCACTGAGCATCAACACCAAAAAAAAGGCACCCACGGGTGCCTTTTTTGTTGGATAGCGTGGTTTAAACCACCGCGCCCGAGTTCGGGTCGTTCGGGTCTTCCTCTTCTTTTTTGCCCGTGAATTTGATCAGGTCTTCGCGGCGGATGCCCAACCACATGGCGATGGAGGCCGCCACAAACACCGAGGAGTAAATGCCAAACAAAATACCAATGGTCAGCGCCAAGGCAAAGTAGTGCAGGGTGGCGCCGCCAAACAAAAGCATGGACAACACCATGAGTTGGGTTGAGCCGTGGGTGATGATGGTGCGGCTGATGGTGGAGGTGATCGCGTTGTCAATGATTTCCACCGTGTTCATTTTGCGAAAGCGGCGAAAGTTCTCGCGCACCCGGTCAAAAATCACCACCGACTCGTTCACCGAATAGCCCAGAACGGCCAACACCGCGGCCAACACGGGGAGCGAGAACTCCCACTGGAAATAGGCAAAAAAGCCCAAGATGATGATCACGTCGTGCAAGTTGGCGATGATGCCCGCCACCGCGTATTTCCATTCGAAGCGGATGGCCAAGTAAATCATGATGCCCACCACCACAAAGGCCAGGGCTTTCAAGCCATCGATGGCGAGTTCGTCGCCCACCTGGGGTCCGACAAACTCGGTGCGCTTGAGTTCAGCGCTGGGGTCGGCTTCTTTCAAGGCGGCCATCACTTTGGTGCTTTGCTCGGTGGCGGTGCTGCCCTTCAAGGCGGGCATGCGGATGAGCACATCACGCGCCGAGCCAAAGTTTTGCACCTGCACATCGTTGATGCCCAACTTGGCAATACGCTCGCGCATCGGGTCCAGCGCCACCGGTTGTGCAAAGCTGACCTCCATCAAGGTGCCGCCCGTGAACTCCACAGACAGATGCAAGCCGCGGCTGAAGAGGAAAAACACCGCCGCCAAAAAGGTGATCAACGAGATGGCATTGAACACCAAGGCATGGCGCATGAACGGAATGTCTTTGCGGATTTTGAAAAATTCCATGGTCTGCTTTCAGTCGGCTTTGGCTTTGGCGATCACATCGCGGGTGGACGCGTCAGGGCGCCAGATGGTGCCGATGGACACAGATTGCAAACGTTTTTGGCGGCCATACCAAAGGTTGACCAGGCCGCGCGAGAAAAACACCGCCGAGAACATGCTGGTGAGAATGCCCAAGCAATGCACCACCGCAAAGCCGCGCACCGGCCCCGAGCCAAAGGCCAGCAAGGCCAAGCCTGCAATCAGGGTGGTGACGTTGGAGTCAAGGATGGTGGACCAAGCGCGGTCATAGCCGATGTGGATCGCGGTTTGCGGTGCGGCACCGTTGCGCAATTCTTCGCGCACCCGTTCGTTGATCAGCACGTTGGCGTCAATCGCCATGCCCAGCACCAGCGCCATCGCCGCCATGCCGGGCAGCGTGAGGGTGGCTTGCAGCATGGAGAGCACGGCCACCAGCAACAACAAGTTCACCGACAGCGCAATGCTGGAGATGACGCCAAACAGCATGTAATAAAAGCACATGAACACCGTGACGGCGACAAAACCCCAGGTGACCGAGTCAAAACCTTTGGCGATATTTTCAGCGCCCAGGCTTGGACCAATGGTGCGCTCTTCGATGATGTCCATGGGCGCAGCCAACGAACCAGCACGCAACAACAAGGCGGTGTCAGCCGCTTCGGTGGTGGTCATTTGACCGGAGATTTGCACCCGACCGCCGCCAATTTCGGTGCGGATCACAGGCGCGGTGACCACTTCACCCTTGCCTTTTTCGAACAACAAAATGGCCATGCGCTTGCCGACGTTTTCACGCGTGACATCTTTGAAGATGCGAGCGCCTTTGGCGTCCAAAGTGAGGTGCACCGCGGCTTCTTGGGTTTGGTTGTCAAAGCCGGGCTGCGCGTCTGTGAGGTTTTCACCGGTCAACAGCACTTGCTTTTTCACCACCACGGCTTGGCCATTGCGTTCCAGGTATTTCTCGGTGCCAAACGGCACCATGCCACTGCCCACCTCGGCCAAACGTGCATCACTGCTGTCGTCGACCATGCGGATTTCAAGGGTCGCCGTGCGGCCCAAGATGTCTTTGGCTTTGGCGGTGTCTTGCACGCCGGGCAACTGCACCACGATGCGGTCCAGGCCTTGCTGCTGAATGACCGGCTCGGCCACACCGAGCTCGTTGATCCGGTTGTGCAGCGTGGTGATGTTTTGCTTGAGCGCTTGGTCTTGTACGCGCTTGGCCGCTTCGGGCTTTAAGACAGCGTTCAATTGATAGACGTTGTTGACGGGGGTGACCGTGGCGAGCAAATCGGTGAACTGCTCTTGTATCAAGGCCAATGCCGCATCAGCTGCAGCTTGATCATTGAAACTGATGGCCACGCTTTGCTGTTCACGCGAGATACCGTTGTGGCGGATGGTTTTTTCACGCAAGGCGCTTCGCAAGTCCCCGGCCAAGGCTTCTGCTTTTTTGGACAGCGCGGCTTGCATATCGACTTGCAACATGAAGTGCACACCGCCGCGCAAGTCCAAGCCCAGGTACATGGGGGCGGCTTTCAAACTGGCCAACCAAGCGGGGGTGCGGGGAATCAGATTCAGGGCCACCACGTAGTCTGGGTTGTTGGCGTCTTGGTTCAAGGCACGTTGCGTCACATCTTTGGCTTTGAGTTGTTCATCCGTGTTCTCAAAACGCAGCTTCAAGGAGTTGGCCTCCAAGCTGATGATGGAAGGCTTGAGGTTGGCCGCTTTCAAAGCGTCTTCCACCTTGGCTTGTGTCGCCAAATCAAGCTTGATGCTTGCACGACCAGGCGAGACTTGAACAGCCGGCGCCTCACCAAAAAAATTGGGCAGCGTGTACAAACTGCCCAGCAACACCGCGGTGACCAGCACCACGTATTTCCAGAGTGAATAGCGATTCATGGGGGTTACTTGATCGAGCCCTTGGGCAGCACTTGCACCACCGCGGCGCGCTGCAGTTGCACGGTGACACCATTGCCTACATCCAGTCCTATTTGTTGCTCGCCGAGTTGTGAAATCTTGCCCAGCATGCCGCCGGTGGTGACCACTTCATCGCCTTTGGCCAGCGCTTCCAGCATGGCCTTGACCTCTTTTTGGCGTTTCATTTGGGGGCGAATCATGACGAAATACAGCACAACGAACATCAGCACCAAGGGCAACATGCTCATGAGGGATGACGACAAGTCGCTGGCTGGGGCTGCGGCGGGTGCGGTTTGGGCAATGGCTGAAGACATGAACACGACAATTCTCCTTTGAAGGCAACCGGCGATTGTATGCGGATGGTCTTTGGCGCTTGGTTTCCAAGGGTGTTGCAGTTGGCAGGCTTAGTTTGACCGGAGGACACGGTTTTGAAGTTGCGCCAAAGCCGTTTAGGAAGTCCCGCCCAAGCCACCAGCAAGCTGTTTAGGAAGTCACGTGCAAGCCACCCGCCATGGGGGCCCTTTTTGCTGGTCTTTCGCTCACAAAAAGGCCCCCAGGCCGTGTGGCTTTAAGAGTTGTTCTCGGTTGGCGGGGTGTTGCGACAAAGCTGGGTTGGGTTGTTGAACTAGCGGCAATAAATGCTATTGATGAATGAAAATATGGTCATTTAATAATTTCAAATAGTTAATATTTAAGCTTGTTTGAATTTGATCGATGTTGTTTTAAATCTCGTGGAAAGGTGCTGAGATGGTTGGAAAAATCATCAAATCTACAAATGCAAATGCAGATGATTCGGTCAGCAGCCTGATCCTGACGCTCAGGTCTTCACCTGTATTGATCGATACGGACTTGGCAACTCTTTATGGCGTCACAACCAAAGCGCTAAATCAGGCGGTTCAACGAAATACAGAGAGGTTTCCGCAAGGTTTTAAATTTCAGCTCAGCTTGGAAGAAAAAAACGAACTGGTCACAAACTGTGACCGGTTCAACAGGCTCAAACATTCCAGCACCCTGCCCCATGCATTCACTGAGCAGGGCGTGGCGATGTTGTCCGCTGTCTTACGCAGCCAAACGGCTATCCAAACCAGCATTTCCATCATGAATGCGTTTGTGGCCATGCGGCAGTTCGTTCAAACAAACGGGGCTTTGCTGCAACGCATGGATGCTCTGGAGATTCATCATTTGGCGCTGGCGCAAGACACGCACACCAAATTTGAAAAAGTATTCACTGAACTGGCTGATAAAAACAAACTCAAACCTGCACAAGGGGTGTTTTTTGGACTGGATAACAGCGCCTTGAAGGTCATGGACCGAGTTAGAGAGCTACTGAAATAAATGGAGGCTGGAGCGTGCGGGTTTCACAGAGGACTGAAACCACTTCCCTGGGCTGACCACGGCGGGTCGGCCCGCGTAGCGAACGTTGCCACGCAGTGGCGGTGAGCGGCGGACGAGCCCGCCAAGGTCAGCCTCACCAATGTGGCTTCAACTCAAATGCGGCCCAATCAAGCCCGCAATCTCAAACATCCCCACCGAGTCCTTGCCAAACACCGCTTTGAGCTTGGCGTCGGCGTGGATGGTGCGTTTGTCTTTCGGGTCTTGCAGGCCCTGTTCTTTGATGTAGTCCCACAGCTTTTTCATCACCTCGGTGCGGGCCACCGCCTCTGAGCCGATGACCGCGGCCAAGGCGGCGCTGGGTGCTTTGCCCGCAGCGGCTTTGCGCGGTGCTTTGGGTTTGGCTTCTTTGGCGGGCTTGGCGGCTTTTTTCGCAGCAGGCGTTTTCTTGCCGGGCATGGTTTTGCCCGCTGCTTTGGCCAGGGCGCGGGTGGTGGGTGCGCCGCCTTTTTTCGGGTACTTGCTGGGCTCGAAGGCGAAGCTCACCTTGCCAGCCTCGGCGTCGTAGGTCAGGTAGGCCTTGAAGGCGCGGCGTGTTTTGTTGGACACGAATTTTTCCAACAAATCGGTTTTGCCCTCGGCAAGCAGTTTCTTCACCTGGTCGTGCTCGATCACCTGTTGCAAGATGACGCGGCCGGTTTTGAAGTCGCAGCTGGGCGTGGGTTGGGCGTTGGTGGGCACGGCTTTGCTGCACACGTAGTTGGCGCCGTGCTCGTGCACCGCACTGCCGCACTTGGGGCAAGCGCCCAAGGTTTCGGCGTCGCCAAATTCCACGATCTCGCCGCTCTCCGCGTTTTTGTCGTCGCCGAAATCAAACTCCAGCTTCCAGTTTTTTTCTTCTTCGTTGTATTTCAAAGCCATCTCGGCGGTGAAGGGCCAACCGGCTTTGGAACGGAAGCCTTCCAGCGGACCGATTTTTTTGTCGCGCATGAATTGCTCCACCTCTTCCAACTCAAAGGTGCGTCCTGCCGGTGTTTTGCCAAAGGAGAAGCCGCAGCCAGGGCCTTCAATCTCACCTTCTGCATTCGTCTTGGCCACGGCGCCGGGCAAACCGATGCAGGTATAGCGGCGGTAGTTTTCTTTCACCACGCCGCCGCAAGTGGGGCAGGGGGTGGTCAGGGTGGCGTAGTCGCCGGGGATGGTGTCGCGGTCGTATTCCTTGGCTTTTTTCACCATGCGCCCGGTCATCTCGGCGATGTCTTGCATGAAGGCTTCGCGCGACAGCTGGCCTTTTTCCATTTGCGACAGCTTGAATTCCCAGTCGCCGGTCAGGTCGGCGCGTGACAACTCTTCCACGCCCAAGCCGCGCAACAGCGTCATCAGCTGAAACGCTTTGGCCGTGGGGATCAATTCGCGGCCATCGCGCAGCATGTATTTTTCGTTCAGCAAGCCTTCGATGATGGACGAGCGTGTGGCGGGTGTGCCCAAGCCTTTTTCTTGCATGGCTTCGCGCAGTTCATCGTCTTCCACTTGTTTGCCCGCGTTTTCCATCGCACCCAACAAGGTGGCCTCGGTGTAGCGGGCCGGGGGGCGGGTTTTCAGGCCCTTGGGCTCGGCCTCGCTCACTTGGGGTTGTTCGCCCGCATTCAGCTTGACCAAAATCTTGCCGGACTCTTTGTCTTCTTCTTCGTCCACTTCTTTGCCATAAATGGCTTGCCAACCGGGTTCGACTAACACACGCCCCGTGGTTTTGAAGTGGTGGGTTTTGCCCGCAGCGGCGACTTGGCTGATGCGGGTGGTGTCCATGAACTGCGCGGGCGGATAGAAGACGGCGATGAAGCGGCGCACCACGAAGTCGTAGAGTTTTTGCTCGGCGTCTGACAAACCGCTGGGCGCTTCAAGTGTGGGGATGATGGCAAAGTGATCGCTGACCTTGCTGTTGTCGAACACTTTTTTGCTGGGCTTGATGTAGCCCTGTGAGATGGCGGTTTTGGCAAACGGGGCCAAGTGCCCCATCTTGCTGTTGGCCAGCATCTGCATGGTCTCTTTGACCGTGGGCAAATAGTCTTCAGGCAGGTGCTTGGAATCGGTACGCGGGTAGGTCAGGGCCTTGTGGCGCTCGTACAGGCTTTGCGCCAGCGACAGCGTGGTTTTGGCCGAGAAACCAAAGCGGCCGTTGGCTTCGCGCTGCAAGGTGGTCAGGTCAAACAAGCCGGGGCTGCCTTTGCTGCTGGGCTTGCTTTCTTCGGTCACGGTAGCCGTTTGGTGTTGCACGGCTTGCGCAATCGCTTGCGCCTCGGCCAGGCTCCAGACCCGGTCTTCCTTGATCTCTTTGTCGTCTGCGGTCGCTTTGTGGGCGGGGTTGAACCATTTGCCCGCATAGGCACCTGCTTGGGCCGCAAAGCTCGCGTGGATTTCCCAGTAGTCGCGGCTGATGAATTTGCGAATCAGTTCTTCGCGCTCCACCACCACGCTCAGGGTGGGCGTTTGCACCCGACCGACGGTGGTGAGGAAGAAGCCGCCATCGCGGGAGTTGAACGCGGTGAAGGCACGCGTGCCGTTGATGCCGACCAACCAATCGGCCTCGGAGCGGCTGCGGGCGGCGTCGGCCAAGCCCTGCATTTGGGCGGCAGAGCGCAGGCTGTCAAAGCCGTCGCGGATGGCTTGCGGCGTCATCGATTGCAGCCACAGGCGTTTCACCGGTTTGTCCAAGGGCTTTTTGCCGCCGGCGTACTGCTCGATCAAACGGAAGATGAGCTCGCCTTCGCGGCCCGCGTCACAGGCGTTGATGATGGCGCTCACATCTTTGCGCTTGGCTTGCTTGACCACGGCGGCCAAACGCGATTTGGTTTTCTCCACCGGCTTCAAATCGAAGTAGGGTGGGATGACCGGCAGGTGCGCAAAACTCCACTTGCCGCGTTTGACGTCGAATTCTTCGGGCGCTTGGATTTCCACCAAGTGACCCACGGCACTGGTGACCACATAGCCGTCACTCTCAAAGTGATCGTCATGCTTTTCAAACTTGCCTGCCGTGGGCGTCAAGGCGCGCACGATGTCTTGGGCCACAGAGGGCTTCTCGGCGATGACCAGCGTTTTACTCATGCGATTTTTCCTTGTCTACAATCCGTCGACTCGCGCGCACGCGCGCACATGTACGTATTCAACTTACCAGAGTTTTCAACTTGACCTCCTCCATCCCAGCGCCTGCCAGCGGCAAACGCATTGAAGTACGGCGCTCAGGCGTGCATGGCAAAGGGGTGTTTGCCCTGGTGCCCATCGCCAAAGGCGAGATCATCATCGAATACATCGGCGAGGTCATCAGCTGGAAAAAAGCGCTCAAGCGCCATCCCCACGACCCCAAAGACCCGAACCACACCTTCTACTTTCATATCGACAAAAAACACGTCATTGACGCGCTGCATGGCGGCAATGATGCCCGCTGGATCAACCACGCCTGCGAGCCCAATTGTGAAGCAGACGAAGCGGGGGGCCGCATCTTCATTCGCACCCTGCGCAAATTGAAGGCCGGTGAAGAGCTGAATTACGACTACGGCTTGGTCATCGACGAGCCCTACACCCCGTCCTTGCTGGCGGACTACCCCTGCCGTTGCGGCGCACCCACCTGCCGTGGCACCTTGCTATCGCCCAAGGACTGAGCTTGCTGCCGCCCGATTGGTTGATCGAGAAGCGGGATGAAATAGCCTCCACCAACAGTGAGCTCATGGGCCGCGCCCGCGCGGGCGACACCCGCCCCACCTTGCTGGTGGCGAAACACCAAACCGCAGGACGCGGTCGTTTGGGACGCCAGTGGCAAGACCGCCCTGGCGACGCCTTGATGTTTTCTTTGGGCCTGCCCCTGGACCCGGTGAACTGGTCGGGCTTGTCCTTGGCGGTGGGCCTGAGCATCGCCAACAGCCTGGACCCTGACCACCGTTTCAAGCTGGGTTTGAAATGGCCGAACGACCTGTGGCTGGGGCCGCTGTCTCAAGCCCGCAAGCTGGGCGGC
Source organism: uncultured Burkholderiales bacterium (assembly GCA_937891045.1). The sequence continues at coordinate 9,267 of CALBEV010000106.1, forward strand.
ATCCTGATTGAAACCGCGGTGTTGGCTGGGGTGGCGCAAGCCTCGCGTTATGTGGTGGTGGGTGTCGGCATTAATATCAAAGCGCCGCCCTCGGAGGGCCTGTCCATGCCTGCCGTGGGCTGGGCCGAGGTGCAAGCGCAGGCCAACACAGACCTTGTTTTACAGGCCTTGCTGTTGCCCTTGGTGGCCCAGATTCAACGCTTCGAACGCGAAGGCTTTGCGCCGCTGCAAGCCGCCTACGCTCAGCGTGATTTGTTGCAAGGCCAAGCACTGGCTTTGTCCAATGGCTTGACAGGTGTGGGCGCGGGCGTGGATGGGCAAGGCGTGTTGCAACTCGACACCGCGACTGGGCGGGTGGGCGTGGCCAGTGACGAGGTCAGTGTGCGACCGGGGGCGGTGGCATGAACAAATGGGGCTTTCGTTTGTGCATCGCTTTGCTGCTGCTGAACCTGTGGTTTTGGGCCTGGTCGGGCGGGCATTTGCGCCGCTTGGGTTTTGGCCCCACCGACCCACGCGAGCCGCAACGCTTGGAAAACCAGGTGCGGCCCGAGGCGCTGCAGTTGTTGCCCAACCCGAACAAGCCTTGAACAAACCCGCCGTCACCCGCGCATGCGGGTGAGCCGACAAGTGGTGGCTGACAGCGCGGCGCTCAGGTTCAGCGAAAGCCCACCCGGTCGAGCATTTGTTGAACCTTCACTTGGTTCATGCCCACCACATTCACAGGCAACTGCTCGCTCTTGAAGTTGTCGCCACCCATGGCTTGCAAGGCCGGGTTGTTCAGCTTCAAACCCTTGACCACGGGCCACTCATTGTTGCCGTCGGCAAAATAGGTTTGGGCTTGAGCGCTGACCAGGTATTTCAAAAATTTCAGGGCGTTCTCAGGGTGCTTGGCATGACGCGCCACAGCCCCACCCGCGATGTTCATGTGGGTGCCCCAACTGGCTTGGTTGGGAAACACCACACCCACCCGGTCAGCGATGGCTTTGTCTTCGGGCGTGTTGCTGCGCAGAATGCGTGCCAAGTAATACGAGTTGACCAAGGCCACGCCACATTCGCCACTGGCCACGCCTTTGATCTGATCGGTGTCGCCACCCTTGGGGCTGCGGGCCATGTTGGCCACCAAGCCTTTGAGCCAAGTTTCGGTGGCCGCAGGCCCCAGGTGCTCCATCATGGCGCCGAACAAGGACAGGTTGTAAGGGTGTGAGCCAGAGCGCACACACAAGCGACCGGCCAAGCGCGGATCGGCCAATTTTTCATAGGTGTCGACATCCGCTCGGTTGAGCTTTTGTTTGTCGTACACGATCAAGCGGGCCCGCGTGGACAGGCCAAACCACATGCTGCCCTCGGCGCGGGCTTGCGACCGCAAATGCTTGGGGACCGCTTTTTCCAATTCGACAGACTTCACTGGGGCAAAGAGTTGATCGACCTCGCCTTTCCACAACCGAGATGCATCGACCAACAAAATCACATCGGCTGCTGAGGCGCTGCCCTCGGCTTTCAGTCGCGCCAAGATGCCAGCGTCATCCGCATCCACCCGGTTGATGCGGATGCCCGTGGCCTGGGTGAAATTGGCGTACAAAGCCTCATCGGTGGCGTAATGCCGGGCCGAGTACAGGTTCAAGACGGGCTCTTCCGCTTGGGCTGGCGCCATGGCCAATGTCAAAGCGGCTGCAAAGCAAGCTGTCAATGCAAGCTTCAAGCGCAGACGGATGCGCAACAAGGAACGAAAAATCATGACCAAGCTTTCGATGCGAATAAACCCTGACTGTAGCTCAAATAGGAATTATTCGCATTTGATAGGGTCATGATGGCCGCCATGCAGGCCTGGTGACTTCAGGTCGGTTGACGCAGGGCGCGGCTGAGCAACAGGACCGGCAGCAAACCGACCAGCACCAGCGCCAATGAGGGCAAGGCCGCCTCGCCCAAGCGTTCATCCCGCGCCAATTGATAAGCCACCACCGCCAAGGTGTCGGTGTTGAAGGGTCGCAACACCAGCGTGGCCGGCAACTCCTTCATCACATCGACCCAGACCAGCAGGAGTGCAGCCAGTGTGGCCCGGTTCAGCAATGGCCAATGCACACGGGCGAACAAGGCCCAACCATGGGTGCCCAGCATGCGGGCGGTTTCATCGGTTGCACTGGAAATGCGGCTGTATCCACTTTGCACGCTTTGCAAGGCGACCGCGATGAAGCGCACCAGATACGCCCAGACCAAGCCCAAGATGGTGGCGGTCAGCCAGTAACCGGCTTGGCTCTGGGGCCAGTGGGTTTGCAACCAGCTCACCGGCCACAGCAGACCCACCACGATGACCACCCCCGGGATGGCATAGCCCAAGCCCATGATTTGGGTGCTCAGCAGGCGCCAGCGACTGGGCTGGACCCTGACGCCATAGGCGAACAAGAGGGCACAGGCCACGGCCAACACAGCGGTGATGCCACCCAAGCGCAAGCTGTTCCAGGTCCAAGCCATGAAGGAAGGCCAAGGCACATGTTGGGTTTGACTGTTTTGCCATAGCGCATGGAACATGATGAGCAAGGGCGCGACAAAGCCCAGCAGAATGGGCATCAGGCACAAAACAAAGGCCAACTGCGCAGACCATGAGCGCAAGCGCAGTGGTTGTGATTCACGTGTGCGCGAGCTCAATCGGGCATTGACAAAACGCAGCCGCGATTGGGCGCGAAACTCAAGCCAAAGCATCAAGCCAACCAGCACCAACAAAACGGTGGACAGTTGAGCCGCCGCCCAGCGGTTGTCCATCACCAGCCATGACTTGTAAATGCCAGCGGTGAAAGTTTGCACGCCAAAATAACTGCTGACGCCAAAATCCGCCAAGGTTTCCATCAAGGCCAGCGCAACACCTGCCGCAATCGCCGGACGGGCCAAGGGCAAGGCCACGCGCAAAATGCGATGCATCAAACCCAAGCCCAGCAAACGCGCCGCTTCCATCAATTGCGGGGCACGCTCGTTCAAGGCGGTGCGGGTGAGCAAATACACATAGGGGTACAAACTGAAGCTGAGGACCGCGGCGGCACCCCACAGGCTTCGCACGTCCGGCCACAACGCGCCTTGCCAACCGAAAGCCTGGCGCAGTTGGGTTTGCAGTGGCCCGCTGAATTGCAAGAAATCGGTGTAGGCATAAGCCACCACATAAGCGGGCATGGCCAGCGGCAACAACAAGGCCCACTCCAAGGTTTTGCGCCCAGGAAAGTCAAACAAACTGACGGTTGCGGCCGTGACGCTGCCCATGCTGATCACCCCCAGACCAACGCCCAAGCAGAGCAACAAACTGCTGAACAAGTAATCCGGCAAGACCGTTTGCGACAGCGCTTGCAGCACTTGCGCCGAGCTGGCATCCCATTGGGTCCAAGCGGCCAACACCATCAAAACAGGCAAGGCCAACAGCAAGGTGAGCAAACCGCGAAAACCAGAAAGTAAGAGCATGTGTTGTGCCAGAAAGCACGCGAGAAAAATGAAAACAGATTGTAGGACGCGGGTTTGCAAGACCGCCTGCCTACAATCCCATCCATGTACCTCGATGTTTCTCATTTGCAAGTGCACTATCCTGGACGCGCCAAGCCTGCGGTCAGCGATGTGAGCTTTGGCTTGGCCCAAGGCCAAATGGGTGTGTTGATTGGGCCCTCAGGCTGTGGCAAAACATCCTTGTTGCGCGCGGTGGCAGGGCTCGAGCGTGTCAGCCATGGCCGCATCAGCATGGCGGGTCATGACATCAGCACCCCCGAACACCACACCGCACCCGAGCACCGCCGCATTGGCATGGTGTTTCAAGATTACGCTTTGTTTCCGCACCTGGACGTGGCACGCAACGTCGGCTTTGGTTTGTCCGACTGGCCCGCTGCGCAACGCCAAGCGCGGGTGCAAGAGATGCTCAGCTTGGTCGGCTTGGAGGCCTTGGGACGCAGCCAAGCCCACGAGCTTTCCGGTGGACAGCAGCAGCGTGTGGCCTTGGCGCGCGCCTTGGCACCCGAGCCGAAATTGTTGCTGCTGGATGAACCGTTCTCGAATTTGGACATCGATTTGCGCGAGCGCTTGGCCCATGAACTGCGGGATATTTTGAAAAAAGCGCAAATCACCGCCTTGTTTGTCACCCACGACCAAATGGAAGCCTTTGCTTTGGGCGATTTGATTGGGGTGATGCATGACGGTCAATTGCATCAATGGGATGACGCCTATCAGCTCTACCACCGGCCCAGCACCCGCTTCGTTGCCGAGTTCATCGGTCACGGCGTGTTCGCCCCCGCCCATGTCGTGCAAGAAGACGCCCACTGGTTGCTGCAAACCCCACTGGGTGAATTGGATGATGTCGCTGACGATTTAGCGCAATGCCAAGGCGTGGCAGACGGCGACTGCGAAGTGCTGCTGCGGGCGGACGATATTGTTCATGACGATGAAGCGCCGGTGAAAGCTCAAATCGTGCGCAAAGCCTTTCGCGGCTCCGAGTTTTTATACACCCTGCGCTTGGACAGTGGCCAACATGTCATGGCCCATGTCCCCAGTCACCATGACCACCATATTGGTGAATGGATCGGCATCCGCTTGCAAGCCGATCATGTGGTGGTGTTTAGCAAAGCCGCGTGAGGCCCTGGTTCAGTTGAAATCGACGGTCACCGCTGGGTCACCAGGCAAGCCCAAGTACTGCAACTGAATGCTCATGCCCGATTGGCTGGGCACCGGCGGCAAGAACCCACCCAAGCTCAACAGATCACCTTTTTTCAAGCTGATGCCTTCTTTTTTCAGGGCCTTGGCCAGCCACATGGCCGCATTCAAAGGGTGGCCCAGCAAATCGCTGCCTTTGGCCCTGCCAAACTCTTTCGCTTGCGGGCCGCGGTCGCTCATCACCACCGTCATGTTGGCCAAGGCGTCAGCAAAAGCCTGGGTGTTTTGCACCGGTACTTCAGCGCCCAGCACGCCACCCTTGAAGCCAAGGTTGGCCGCCAGCAAAGCATTGCCGGAGAACTTGCCCTCCATCATCAAGTCGGGCAATTCAAGGAAGGGGATGACCGATTCCAAGCTGGCCAAAGCCTCCAGCGGGGTATTGGCCTCGGCCAAGCGAGCGTCCTTCACCTCGACCAGCATGTCGGCCTCAAAGGTGGGGCGAGCGCCAAATTGGGCCGGTACGACCGCAATGATGTCGATCATGTTGCGGTTGAACATGTAGGCCCATTTCGGACCATCCATGCCAAAGTTTTTTTGCGATGCTGGGCTGGTGAAGCCTGCTTTGTAGCCAATGCGGTCACCCAAATACTTGGGCAATTTGGCTGCCAATTTGTGTTTGGCGCAATCGGCATCGGCGGCGCTGATGTCATTGCCAAAGCCGGCGATGAGTTGTCGTTTGCTGAAGTTGGCGAGGAAAGCGTCCACTTGGGCGTCGCTCGGGCAAGCGGCATGCACAGCAACAGACAAGGGCAACAGGCACAACAGGGTGATTATTTTTTTCAAGGAGACTTCTCACTAGGTTGGTGGGGTGGGGTTGAACAAAATACCAAAACACGCACCTGGCAGTGCTTGTTCCGGGTGGGTATCTGCCAGGCTGATTTTGGCTTGGTGTTTCTCGGCAATTTCTTGCACGATGGCCAGGCCCAAACCCGAGCCATCGGCCTCGGTGCCCAAGGCCCGGTAAAACGGCTCGAACACACGCTCGCGCTCTGCCAGCGGAATCCCTGGGCCCGAGTCCTCCACCTCGAGCAACCAGCCGGTGCTGGCCGCGCCGCTCACACGCGCCGTCAACACGCCCGGCTTGGCCTGCGTGGAAGGGGTGTAGTTGATGGCGTTGTCAATCAGGTTGCGCACCATTTCTTTCAGCAGTGTGGGGTTGCCTTGAATCAAAGCACGGGTGTCGTCTGGTCCTTCAAAGCCGAGGTCGATGTGGCGTTCCATGGCGCGGGGCAAGGAGTCTTTCACCACGTCCATGGTCAAGGCGGCCAGGTCGCAGGTTTGCATCGCCACGGGGGCGCCACTGCTCTCGGCCCGTGCCAAGGCCAGCAGCTGGTTCACCGTGTGGGTGGCACGCATGCTGGCGCGGCCAATTTGTTTCAAGGATTGTTTCAAATCGTCGGCGTTGGCGTCAGTGCGCTGCGCCAAATCGGCTTGCATGCGCAAACCGGCCAGCGGTGTTTTCAGCTGGTGCGCGGCATCGGCCAAAAAACGCTTTTGCGTGGCAATGGAACTCTGCAAGCGGTTGAGCAAATCGTTGATCGAGGAGACCAGCGGCAAAACCTCGGTGGGCACCATGCTTTCATCGAGCGGGCTCATGTCGTTGGGTTTGCGTTTGCGGATGCGGTCTTCGAGTTGATTGAGTGGTTGGATGCCACGCGCCAGGGCCAACCAAACCAACAACACGGCCAGCGGCAAGATGACAAACAGCGGCAGCATCACGCCTTGGATGATTTCTTGCGCCAGCACCGAGCGCTTTTCCAGGGTTTCGGCCACCTGCACCAGCACCGGTCGCGCCTCCGGGTCTTTCACCCGCACCCAGATGTAGGCCACACGGATCGGCGTGCCTTTGAAGACATCGTCGCGCATGTGCAGTTCTTCGGTCACCAACTTCTCGTCGTCATTCGGTGGCGGCAGAGCCACTTCGCCGCTTAAAAACTCGCCCTGGGTGCCCATGACCTGGTAGTACACCTGGTCGGTTTCATCGGCGTGCAAGATGTTGTGCGCGGGTTGCGGCAACTGAAAATTCACACGCGGTTCGTCGCTGCGGACCAACTGCGCCAAGGCCTTGGCGTTGTGCCCCAAACCTTGGTCAAACGGCACCCGTGCAATGCCTTCGGCCACCAGCCAGGTCAGGCCAAAGGTGACCGCCCACAGCAGCAGCAGGGGTGTGAGCATCCAGTCGAGGATTTCGCCAAACAGCGAGTTTTGGCGGCGTTGAAACAGCTTCACCATGGCGGGGGCGTCAAAGGCTTGGGCACAGACGAGAACATGGCCAGAAGGCGTGAACGGTCAAGCAGGTGGTGGCGCAATTTTTTCCAAGCAATAGCCCAGGCCGCGCACCGTGGCGATGCGGATCGGCCCCTTTTCAATCTTTTTGCGCAAGCGGTGGATGTAGACCTCGATCGCATTGTTGCTGACCTCTTCGCCCCATTCGCACAGGCGCTCGACCAACTGGTCTTTGCTGACCAAGCGGCCCACGCGTTGCAACAGCACTTCGAGCAAACCGAGTTCACGCGCCGAGAGTTCGACCATGCGGCCGTCGATGGTGGCCATGCGCCCAGCTTGGTCGTAGACCAGCGGCCCGTGTTTGATGGTGGCGGTGGTGCTGCCCATGCCGCGGCGCGTGAGTGCACGAACCCGAGCTTCGAGTTCTTGCAGGCTGAAGGGCTTGGCCATGTAGTCGTCCGCGCCGTAGTCCAAGCCCTTGACGCGTTCTTCCACGCTGTCGGCCGCGGTCAGGATCAGCACCGGCATGCTGCTGCCCCGGGCCCGCAGGCGTTTCAAGACTTCGAGGCCGTGCATTTTGGGCAGGCCCAGATCCAGGATGATCAGGTCGAATTCATTCGAGGTCATGAGCGCGGCATCGGCCTCGCTGCCATTGGGCACATGATCAACAGCTGCACCCGAGGCGCGCAATGTGCGCAGCAGACCATCGGCCAACACCTGGTCATCTTCGGCGATCAATATGCGCATGCCCGCTCTCCTCAGCGCACGGCGCTGCGATTTCATTCTAGGTGCAGCGCTTGCGCTTGCGGCATGTCGGCCCGGTTATTGAGGGTTAACGATAGCCATTGGCATAGGCCTCTAGACCCAGGCTGACAACGGTGGCCACATCCGCGCCCACCGCTTGTCGAAACTCGGCTTCGGCTTGCGCCACGGCTTGCTCGAAACCGCGCAGCCAAGCCAAACCGGTGTCGGTGAACACGATGCGTTTGGCGCGGCTGTCCAGTTCATCCGGCCATCGCGCCACCAGCCCCCAAGCTTCGCATTGCGTCACCAGGTCGCCCATGGCTTGTTTGCTCATCGCTGCCATCGCCGCCAAGTCGTTCAAACGTGCGCCTTCCAATGGCAGGTGGCGCGTGATGTGGATGTGGGCGGCGCTCACCTTGTCACGCGCGGCCAAATTCGCCAGCGCCAGCGGCACCTCGATGTGCTGCGCCATCAGTTGCAACACGCGTTCATCAAAGCGGCGCATGGCGTGGCCCAGCAGCCGCCCGAGGTGGGCTTGCCGCCAGTCTTGCGCCGAGGGGAGGAGGTTGAAGCTCATGGTTGGTGTGGTGTACGAGGAGGTGTTTCAAGGGCACGGCAGGGTTTTGACGGCGCGGGTATATCGTAAGGTAAACTGACCAAAAAAGGCCTTTACAGATTTATATTCTGCGATAAAGTACTGTTCAAGCATCCAGCATGTGGTTTAAAGCAGGTCAAGATGAACACCACAACCCATTGACCACAAAGGAGTTTTCCATGGACAACGTGAAAAGCATCGCCGCCGCCGGCGAAAAAGCCAAAGCCTTGCAAGCCGCCTTGGCCCAAATTGAAAAGCAGTTTGGCAAAGGCACCATCATGCGTTTGGGCGAGGGCGAAGCCATTGAAGACATCCAAGTGGTGTCCACCGGCTCGCTCGGTCTGGACGTCGCCTTGGGCGTGGGCGGCCTGCCCCGCGGTCGCGTCATTGAAATCTACGGCCCCGAGTCTTCCGGCAAAACCACGCTCACCTTGCAAGTCATCGCCGAGATGCAAAAAATGGCGGGTACCTGCGCCTTCGTCGACGCTGAGCACGCGCTGGACGTGCAATACGCACAAAAGCTGGGTGTCAACCTGCAAGACCTGCTCATCAGCCAGCCCGACACCGGCGAGCAAGCCCTTGAAATCGTCGACAGCCTGGTGCGCTCCGGCGCGGTCGACCTGATCGTCATCGACTCGGTGGCGGCGCTCACACCCAAGGCCGAGTTGGAAGGCGAAATGGGCGACTCCCTGCCTGGCCTGCAAGCCCGCCTCATGAGCCAAGCGCTGCGCAAACTCACCGCGCACATCAAGAAAACCAATTGCACCGTCATCTTCATCAACCAAATCCGCATGAAGATCGGCGTCATGTTCGGCAGCCCCGAAACCACCACCGGCGGCA
>CALBEV010000107.1 GCA_937891045.1 uncultured Burkholderiales bacterium
CATGGCTGCGTAACGTTTCTACTTCTGCGTCCCTTGCAAAAGGGGAGGATTACCGTATGACCACCATCTCGGGACAGGCCGTGCAGTCCTTGAACACCTCTCCGGGTTCTGCGGCCTGTGCCGTTACCAGGCAAGCAGCATTCAAGAAAAGAAAAACTATATTCATAGTTGTAACTCCTGGTTTTTTTGGCTTTAAAAATGTCAAATTAAAGATGACGGCCCATGCGCACAATATTACGTTCACTTTTTAAAATTTCCACAGAGTTCCAACGCTTTTTTTAACTAACATTTGATGTAAATCAACGTATCTGTAATGTTTGGAAAATTTCGGGTTGTGTTTGAAATTGATCAGTGCTCGAACCAGTTCACGTTCATCAAGATTTAAGTTGCGCAATATACTTGGCGAAAGTAGCTTGCATTGAATTTTTAAATGCCTTCGATGCCCACGGTTGCCGAGGTTTCGATGTTGCCCAGTTGCAGCCCCACGCCCGTTTGATTCCGATGGACGGGCCAGCCGACGGCGGCTTGTTGGCGCGTCTTTTTAAACACACCTACACCTCAGGGAGCCCCACATGTCTGACAACACCACCGCTACCCTGATTCACAACGGGCGCGTCATCACTGCCACCGACGACTACGTGGCAGATGTGCTGCTGAAAGACGGCATCGTGCACACCATCGGTCAGCACCTCGAAGTGGGTGAGGATGTGCAGGTGGTGGACGCCACCGGCTTGTATGTGTTGCCCGGCGGCGTTGACACCCATGTGCACATGGAGAACGTGGTCGGCCCCACGATGACCTGCGACACCTTCGCCAGTGGCACCAAGGCTGCGGCGTTTGGCGGCACCACCACCGTGGTGGACTTCGCTTTGCAAACCGCCGAAGACTCACCTTTGGGGGCGATCGCCCGGGCCCAGCGCAGCGCTGAATCGCAGGTGAACATCGACTACGGATTGCACGTCATCGTCACGCGCGTTGACGAACAGGTGTTGAAAGATGTGCGCTACGCCATGCACCACGAAGGCGTGAGCAGTTTCAAAATGTTCATGGCCTACCCCGGCGTGATGATGGCCGACGACGCCGCCATTTTTCGGATGTTGCGGCAAGTGGGTGCAGACGGCGGCATGTTGGCACTGCACGCAGAAAACGGCACGGTCATCGATTTGCTGATCAAAGAAGCCTTGGCTGCAGGCCACACCTCGCCGCGCTACCACGAGATGACACGCCCCTCCATCATGGAAGGCGAAGCCACACACCGCGGCATCCGTTTGGCCGAGTTGGCCGAAGCGCCCATCTACTTTGTGCATGTGTCGAGCAACAACGCCTTGAAGCACATCGTGCAAGCCCGTGCTGAGGGCATTCCGGTGTTTGCCGAAACCTGTCCGCACTATTTGTTGTTCGACAAGTCGGTGTACAGCTCGGACGACTTTGAAGTTGCCAAGTATGTGATGACGCCGCCGCTGCGCACCAAAGACGACCAAAAGCATTTGTGGCGTGCCCTGCGCTATGACGACTTGCAGGTGATTGCCACCGACCATTGCCCTTTTTGCATGAAGGAAGGCCACTTGGGCTATCAAAAGCAAAAGCAAATGGGCAAAGACGATTTCTCCATGATCCCCAACGGCGCACCCGGCATTGAAACCCGCTTGGTTAGCTTGTTCGACATTGGCGTCATGAAGGGTAAGTTTTCGCTCAACCGCTTTGTGGAACTCACCGCCACTTCACCGGCCAAGTTGTTTGGCTTGTTCCCCAAAAAAGGCACCATCGCCGTGGGCAGCGACGCCGATGTGGTCTTGTTCAACCCCGCCGTCACCCAAACCATCCGCGCCCAAAGCCTGCACAGCAATGTGGACTACACGCTGCTCGAGGGCCGCACCATGCAAGGCCGCGTGGAGAAAGTGTTTTTGCGTGGACACCTGATTGTGGACGGCCAAGCATGGAAAGGCCGTGAGGGCCTGGGGCGCTTTGTGCCGCGCGGACAAGTGCAGGCTTTTTGATGACCGAAGGGAATGCAGGCAACGCGCCAACGAATCGTGTGCAAGCGGCACAAGAGCCTCTCACGATCTTGCTGTTGGACGCTCAGCCACTGCAACTGGAGCCCCTGACGGCAGACGCCTTCAAGCCCTTTGGTGATGTGATTGAAGCCACCCAGAGCGCCAAACATTTCACCATCAACCAAGGTTTTGCAGAACGCTTTGACCGACTGGCGCATGTGGATGTGTCTCAAGAGGGCGGCCAAGCAGCGATCAGTTTTTTCAGAGCCAAGGCACGACCCCAACCGCTGCAATTGACGATGCTGGAGAAACATCCGCTGGGCTCGCAAGCCTTCATGCCCTTGTCTGGCCAGCCCTATTTGGTGGTGGTGGCATTGGGCGCAGATCAACCTGACTTGAAGAGCCTCAGGTGTTTTGCCGCCACTGGTCAACAAGGCGTGAACTATGCCAAAGGCACGTGGCACCACCCTTTGTTGGCGCTGCACGACAGCGATTTTTTGGTGCTGGACCGGGCTGGTGTGGTGGGTGAGGAAAACTGCGTGGCGTATTTGTTGAGCGGGCTTGGTGACACAGCCTCCATCGCCTGAAAACTCCTGACTCTTGGGGCCAAGGCGCTGAAAGAGCCAGCTTGGACATGCTCAGAGCAGAGGATCGTCTGGATGAAGCAAATTCACCCCTGCATCATCGCTGTCGCCAGGGACAAAAAGCAAAGAGCGCAAGGTCGTCATTATTTGGTTCCAAAGATGCGATCACCGGCGTCTCCCAAGCCTGGGAGGATGTAACCATCTTCATTCAGCTGTCGGTCAATCGATGCGGTGTAAATGTGGACATCGGGATGGGCCGAGCGCATAGCGGCAACACCTTCGGGGCAGGTGAGCAAACACAAAAACTTGATGGACTTCGGTTGTGTGAGTTTGATGCGAGCGATGGCTGCCACAGCAGAGTTGCCAGTGGCCAGCATGGGATCCACCACAATCACATCACGCTCAGGCATGTTTTGCGGCACTTTGAAAAAATACTCCACGGCCTGCAAAGTGTCTGGGTTGCGGTACAGCCCAATATGACCCACACGAGCACCTGGCACCACTTGCAACATGCCATCCAAAATCCCCGTTCCAGCTCGCAAGATGCTGATCAAGGCTAATTTTTTCCCATCGATGGTAGGTGCTTGCATGGTCTCCATCGGGGTATCGATGGAGACATAACTGATTTCCATGTCGCGGGTGACCTCGTAGGCCATGAGCATGGACAACTCATTAAGTAAGCGTCTGAAGCTGCTGGTGCTTGCATCCTTGCGTCGCATCAAGGTCAATTTGTGTTGCACCAAGGGATGCGAAATCACATGAACAAAGGGGTCGTTTTGCATAAGCGAGCGTAGGTTTAATTCAATGGCATTGTCGCTTCAATTTCCCCTAAGGTAACCTTATTGGCCGAGCCCTGAATTGGTGCTATCGACCTATCGTTTACCCTTAAATTGCACCCATTTTGTGCGGCGAAAAGCAAATTTAGGCACCGATTGAATGCAATTTCGATTATCTTTGCATACAAACAAGCCACAATCGGTTGGCATCTTGATTGCTAGGGTAAAGCATGTCTCTCCACACATACAGCAAGGACAACACACTGGAATTGGTGTCCTTGTCCAAGCACTACAGCGCTGACAGCATTGCTGTGGACAGCATTGATTTAAAAGTCCCCACCAACCATTACTGTTGTTTGCTTGGCCCCTCGGGTTGTGGCAAAACATCTACCTTGCGCATGGTGGCCGGTCACGAGGTAGTGACTTCGGGCGATGTGATTTTGGGTGGCCGCAACATCACCCATGCCACGGCTGCAGAGCGTGGCACAGCCATGATGTTCCAAAGCTATGCCTTGTTTCCTCATCTCAATTCACTTGACAACGTCGCCTTCAGTTTGAAGATGCGCGGTGTTGGCAAGGCTGAGCGTCATCAAAGAGCCCATGCTTTGCTTGATCGTGTGGCTATGAGCGCGTATGCCCAGCGCTTTCCCTCTGAGTTATCTGGCGGTCAGCAGCAACGCATTGCGTTGGCAAGAGCGCTCATCATGGAGCCCAGGGTGCTGTTGCTCGATGAGCCTTTGTCGGCCCTTGATCCGTTTTTGCGTATACAGATGCGTGCCGAATTACGCCGCTGGCAAAAAGAATTGGGCTTGACTTTCATACATGTCACGCATTCGCAAGAAGAGGCCATGGCCTTGGCTGACACCATGGTGGTGATGAACCACGGACGCATTGAGCAAGCAGGTACACCGCAAGAAGTCTTTAACCGTCCATCTTCTGAGTTTGTTGCCCGTTTCATGGGTGGTCATAACCTTGTCAAAACATCGCAAGGCTTGATCGCGGTTCGCAGCGACAAGATTGCAGTGCTTGAATCGTCTCAGACAGGCAGCAGCCCTAGCGTGAAGGCCTCACTGATCGATATTGAGTTCCAAGGAAGTTACTGCTTGTTGGCCTTTGCGCCTCAGGGGCCCCACACCGAAGCCATGAGCGTGATGTTGCCCGAGTCCAGTGTCAATTCCCAATGGACTCCAGGACACACCTACCACTTGCAGTGGCAAGAGGCGGATGGCCATGTGCTACCTGCCCATTGAAATGCTGTTCACCCTCGCCGCCTGACGATCTCAGGTTTTTTAACCCCGTAAAAGGAAGACCATGAAAGACGAAAAACCCTCGGTAGATCAAGTGGCGACAGACCGCCGTTCAGTTTTAAAAGGCACTGCAGCTATTTTGGCCAGCGGCATTTTTCCAGCAGTGCATGCACAAGAAAAAATTGTGCTGCGCTACCTTGGCACGGCTGTGAACCAAGACAAAGCCATTGCCGAAAAATTCAAAGCCGATACCGGCATTTCAATTCAATACGTCGCCGTGACGACTGATGATGTGACCAAACGTGCTGTCACTGCACCTAACTCCTTTGACTTGATCGACACCGAGTATTTTTCTTTAAAGAAAATCGTGCCCACTGGCAACTTGCTGGGCATTGACACCAAGCGCATCAAAAACGCTGACAAGATCACCACCTTGTTCACCAAAGGTGAAGTGGCTGGTAAAAAAGTCGGCGACCAAGGTACCGCACCCAAGAAAGTCATGTACTTGGACAAGCCCGACAGCAAGACCTTCTCTGCCACGCCTACACAGTACATGACGCTGATTCCCACTGTGTACAACGCTGACACCTTGGGTATTCGCCCTGACTTGATCAAGCGCCCCATCAATTCATGGGCCGAGTTGTTGAACCCCGAGTTCAAAGGCAAGGCTGCTATTTTGAATATTCCCTCCATCGGCATCATGGATGCTGCCATGGTGGTCGAAGCCAAAGGCATCTACAAGTACCCCGACAAGGGCAATATGACCAAGGCAGAAATCGACTTGACCATCAAGACTTTGATTGAGGCCAAAAAAGCCGGTCAATTCCGCGCCTTGTGGAAAGACTTCAACGAGTCCGTCAACCTCATGGCTTCTGGCGAAGTGGTGATCCAGTCCATGTGGTCGCCAGCTGTCACAGCGGTTCGCACCAAAGGCATTGCTTGCACATTCCAACCTTTGAAAGAGGGATACCGTGCATGGGCGGCAGGTTTTGGTGTACCAAAGTCAGTCAGCGGCAAAAAAGCCGATGGCGTGTACGAGTTCATCAACTGGTTCTTGGACGGTTGGGCAGGTGCTTACCTGAATCGCCAAGGTTATTACAGCGCGGTGTTGGACACAGCCAAAGCCAAAATGGAACCCTACGAGTGGGCTTACTGGATGGAAGGCAAACCTGCTGCCAAAGACATCAAATCGCCCAACGGTGACTTGTTGGCCAAAGCCGGCAGCGTTCGTGACGGCGGCAGCTATGAAACCCGCATGGGTGGCATTGCTTGCTGGAATGCCGTGATGGACGAAAACGAGTACATGGTTAAGAAGTGGAACGAATTCGTTGCCGCTTGATCATTGCTAGTTAAGTCATGAGCACACAGCAGAACACCGTGAAAACGGCAAGCCCTCTGCGCATTTCTGCGCGGTGGCAAGCCACGCCTTATTCACTGGTGTTTCTGCTGTTTTTCTTGGTCCCCTTAGGTTTGATCTTCATGGTCAGCTTTTGGGAATTCAATGAATATGAAATGATTCCTGCGTTCACCTTGCACAGTTACTTCAGCATTTTTGAAGGCTGCTCCCGCTTGAACGACTACGGGGATGTGTGTGTCACTTTGAAGACCTACTGGTCCACCATCAGCATCAGCTTGATGGTTTGGGCAATCACTTTGGTGCTGGGTTTTGCCATCGCCTATTTTTTGGCTTTTTGCGTTCAATCTTCTTCAATGCAAACTCTGTTGTTTGTGTTGTGTACCGTCCCTTTTTGGACCTCCAATGTCATCCGCATGATTTCTTGGATCCCTTTGCTGGGCCGCAACGGCTTGGTCAATCAAACGCTGCAAAACATCGGTTTGGTGAATGAACCCATCGAGTGGCTTTTGTTTTCTCAATTCTCCGTGGTGTTGGCCTTTGTGCATCTCTACACCATGTTCATGATCGTGCCGATTTTTAACTCCATGATGCGTATCGATCGCTCCCTGATTGAAGCCGCCTACGACACGGGGGCAACGCCTTGGCAAACCTTGTGGAATGTGATCATTCCTTTGTCCCGCACCGGCATCATCATTGGCTCTATTTTTGTCATCACCATCGTGATGGGTGACTTCGTCACCATCGGTGTCATGGGTGGGCAACAAATCGCTTCGGTGGGCAAAATCATTCAGGTGCAAACCTCGTTTTTGCAGTTCCCTCTGGCAGCGGCCAACGCTGTGATTTTGTTGTTGGTGGTGCTCATGATCATTTGGGGCCTGACCCGTTTGGTTGATATCCGCAAGGAGCTATGAGCATGGCTTCTGTTTCCTATTCACAGAAAAAACCTGCAGGATTTTGGGGCTTGCTGGCCGTGTTTGTGGCCTTTGTGCTGTTTCTCTATGGCCCCATGATCACGATTTTTATCTTGAGCTTTCAAGGACCAGAAGGCGGGTTGACCTTTCCTCTGCGGGGTATGTCCTTGCATTGGTTCTACAAATTGGCCGAGGGCTTGGGCGTGGTGGACATTGGCGCAGCCTTCAAACGGTCCATGTTGTTGGGCGCCGTGGTCATGTTCTTGACCATGTTCATGTCGGTGTTGGCAGGTTTGGCCTTTCGCAAAAAATTGCGCGGTGGCGATGCGCTTTTTTACATCACGGTGGCGAGCCTTATCATGCCGTCCATCATCGTGTCTTTGGGCATTGGCTTGCAATTCAGGTTGATCGATAGCGGTATCAAATCCTTGTTTGAAGCCTGGGGCATGACCGAGTCCTTAGAAAACTTTGGCACCTCTTTAGGTCTGTTTACCTCGGCCATGGGAGCGCATTTAACGTGGACTTTGCCTTTTGGTTTGCTCATCATGTTTGCGGTTTTCAACCGATTCAATCCTGCTTACGAAGAGGCTGCCGAAGATTTGGGCGCTACGCCATGGCAGACTTTCAAGCATGTGGTGTTCCCTTTGATTGCGCCTTCAGTCGTGGGTGTGGGCATGTTTGGTTTCACATTGAGCTGGGATGAAATTGCACGTACTTCTCAAGCGATTGGCGATGTCAACACCTTGCCGCTTGAGCTTCAAGGCTTGACCACCACAGTCACCAATCCCGCTATTTATGCCTTGGGCAGTGTCACCACCTTGATATCGTTTGCGGTTATAGGCATTGCGCTGGGCACGGGCGCTTGGCTTCGAAGGAAGCGCTGATGAGCTCCGTACTCAAGGAAGCGTTGGTCGTTTGGAGTGACCAAGCGATTTACGAACGGATTGTGGAGTCTGTGCTGGACCATCGCTTACCCCCTGGTACTCGCCTGACTGAAGACCGTTTGTGCGGCATTTTTGGTGTTTCTCGCACCCGCATCAAACCCATCTTGGTTCGCTTGGCCAATGAGCGCATCATCACGCTCACGCACAACCGTGGCGCTTCCGTGTCCCAGCCGACGCAACAAGAATCCATCGAGGTGTTCGAAGCACGTAGGTTGATCGAACCCGTTCTGGTGCTTCGTTTCATGGACAAAGCTCAAGCACACGACATAGCTCACCTGTCACGTATGCTGGCTCAAGAGAGACAAGCCCAAGAGGCGGGTGACTGGCACAAGGCCATACGGATGTCTGGAGAATTTCATTTGTATATTGCCGAGGTGGCAAGGCATGACACTTTTGGTCGCATGATGCATGAGTTGATTTCTCGCAACTCCTTGATCTTGATGGCCTGGGGTTCACGTGACCCCAGTCTGCGTAGCCAACATGCTGCCTGCGGTTGCCAAGAACACAAAAAGTTACTGGATGCCATTCGCTTACGAGACCACCTCGAAGCGCCCAAGCAAATGGTAGATCACCTCAATACCATTGAGAGCCAGCTGAATTTTTCCATGGCGCAGTCGCAGTCGGTTGACTTAGAGCAACTGCTGCAAGACTGATGGCCATGCGGCATTTGCTTGTCATCAACCCCAATACGGGGCAGGCGACCACCCAGCGCTTGCAGTCGCATTTGCAAACGCAGCTGCCCTCTGATGTGCAACTCGATTGCATCAACGCCCGTTTTGGCGCACCTTACATCGCTTGCGAAGCCAGTCATGCGGTGGCGGGTCATGCATTGCTTGATGCGTGGTCGCATCATCTGCATACCTCTGCACATGCCCCTGATGGTGTCTTGATTGCTTGTTTTGGTGATCCGGGTTTGTTTGCTTTGCGTGAGGCCAGTGCCTGTCCGGTGTCTGGTTTGGCAGAGGCTTCTTTAATTCAAGCTGCTCGATCAGGCCCGTTTGCCATCGTCACAGGGGGGGCACGTTGGAAACCCATGTTGGAGCGTTTGGCTTTGAGTTTGGGCTTTGCCGCGCAGCTGCAGCACATTGAATTGGTTCAAGAAACCGGTGCGCAGTTATTGGCCGATCGTCACAATGCGCTCAGGGTACTGGGCGTAGCCTGTCAACAAGCTGCACGAACTGGGGTGCGATCCATCATCTTGGGCGGCGCTGGTTTGGCCGGTTATGCCGCCGAGCTTCACGCCGAGGTTGATTTACCCTTGATTGACAGCGTCAGTGCAGGGGTTGATCTGTATTTGCAACGAGCGTTGCCGCCCTCACAACGATCTTTTAATGGCTTTGATACCACTTGGACGCAAATGCCACCCGAGATGGACTTCTGAAATTGACCATCGATATTCAAGTTGATTCGCTCTGCTGAATCGATGAACGTAGTGGAAAACAATTTACATCATGGGATTCGTTACAACCTATCCCAGTTTTTTCATCAGCTTTTACAAGTTCTGTTGGTGGGACTCACAATTGGCATGACCCGCACAGTAGTTCCGGCATTGGCAGAGTCTGATTTCGGTGTGCCTAGAAATTCTTTCGTTTTGCTTAGCTCGTTCGTGGTTGCATTTGGTTTAGTTAAAGCCGCCATGAATTTCATTGCAGGACGCCTTTCTGAGAGCATCGGGCGAAAAAAAGTTCTGCTACTTGGCTGGTTGGCCGCGCTGCCAATCCCGCTCATGATCTGGTATGCACCTACTTGGACATGGATAGTTGTGGCCATGATCCTGCTCGGCGTTAACCAAGGCCTAACTTGGTCTATGACCCAGACAGCTAAGCTCGATATGACGCGACTGGAGGAGCGTGGCCTAACGCTCGGCCTGAATGAATTTTCGGGTTACGTTGGAGTGGCGTTGGCAGGAATTATCACCGCTTACATGGCAGCCCAGTTCGGTGCGCGTGACGGATTATTAATCTTTGGCCTGACCGTGATAGTTCTTGCTCTTGTGCTCACTCAGGTATGGGTTCGGGAGACGCGACCCTGGGCGTTAGCGGAGGCAGCGCGTCATGTACCAGGCATGAGCCAGACAATACGCCCTCGATACCCGACCGGGATGTCGGCCATGCCGACCACGGGTGAAATCTTTGCTGTGATGAGTTGGCGCGACAAACGACTCATGGCTTTATGCCAGGCAGGACTTGTTGAAAAATTTGTTGATGCACTCGTCTGGATTTTCTATCCCGTTTTTTATACCAGAAAGGGGTAAGCCTTACGAACATGGGCTGGATCATTAGCGCCTATGGTTTCGTGTGGGGAGGCTCACAGCTGATAACTGGAAGACTGTCGGACCGGATCGGCCGACATAGTCTGAATGTGTCGGGTATGTGGATTTGCGGAGCAGGGGTTGCAGCAATGATGGTGGGGGACGGCATCATCTGGTGGACGGCATGCTCTGCTATTTCAGGACTTGGAATGGCCTTGCTGTACCCGAATCTTTCTGCTGCGGTAGCAGATATTTCGCA
>CALBEV010000108.1 GCA_937891045.1 uncultured Burkholderiales bacterium
GGTCTTGATCATGCCGTCTGGGTTGATCACGAAGGTACCGCGCAAAGCCAGGCCGTCTTCTTCGATGTGCACGCCAAATGCGCGTGTCAGCTTGTGTGTCGGATCACCCACCAATGGGAACTTGGCTTTGCCCACAGCTGGCGAAGTCTCGTGCCACACTTTGTGCGAGAAGTGGGTGTCGGTGGTGATGATGTACACCTCAGCGCCAACTTTTTGGAAAGCAGCGTAGTTGTCAGCGGCGTCTTCGATTTCTGTGGGGCAGTTGAAAGTGAAAGCTGCTGGCATGAAGATGAACACGTTCCACTTGCCCTTGAGGGTAGCTTCGGTGATTTCGACAAATTTGCCGTTGTGGAAGGCTTGGTTTTTGAACGGCTGAACTTGGGTATTGATCAAAGAGGACATGGTCATTTCCTGGGTTGGTTTTAGAAAAACTATCGAATGAGAAAACTCATTGACGCCAATCATAGCCCGAACTAGGGTTTCTACTGATCAATTGTTCCTATCGACCCGATAGGGAAAAGCTTATCCCCTCTGCCTTGCCCCACGCCCATCCCAGAAGCCTCAAGTGATTGTGGATGGCTTCGCCGTCCGCGCAAAGGCCACAGCCGCCAACAGCCAAGCGGCAATCCAGGCACTGCCGCCCCAAGGCACAAAGGTGCGCAAGCCCTCAAAACCCAGCAAAGCCCGGGCATACAAATTAAAACTGAACAACACCATGCCCACCACCATCAGGCCCCCCGAAGCCAGCCACCAGCGAGACGGCCCGCGCGAGCTGACCGCAAAAGCGACCAAGAGCAGCCCCAAAGCGTGAAATTGTTGCTGGTTCAAAGCCGTTTGCACCATGGCTGGCACGCCCCCTGCAAACTGCGGCAAATGCGCAAAAGCGGCGCTGAAAACCACACTCAGACCGGCGCACAAAGCGCCAAAAACCCAGAAAAATGAAGCCATCATTTCGTTTGATCCCAGGCAAAGCCATCGGTTAAAAGCGCCATTGTCTTCGACGCCCACATCCATATCAGACTTCCAAGCGCCCAAGCCGGGCCAGGTAACAGGCGAATTGACAAAACACAACAAGGACAGGCCGTGAAAATGCTGACCCTTTTGTCTTGACCGGCTGCGGATGGACGCGAATGGAGCGCTGGAGTTCATGTTTTAAATGACCGAATTGCGCCTTCGCATGGGGGTTCTCCAAATGGAAGCCAACAAATAAACCGCTGTTGCACCGCTCGGCTGCGAGGGGCCATCCCCGCCTGAATGTGCATAATTGACGTTGACGTAACGTCAACCACATTCAGGAGCAACACATGGACATTCAAGGCAAAGTTTTCATCGTCACCGGCGGCGCATCGGGCTTGGGCGAAGGGACGGCCCGCATGCTGGCGGCCAACGGCGGCAAAGTGGTCATCGCCGACATGCAGGCTGAAAAAGGCGAAGCGATTGCCAAAGAACTGGGCGGCGCATTTGTCAAATGCGATGTGAGCAACGAAGCCGACGGCCAAGCCGTGGTGGCCCAGACCGTATCCATGGGCCGACTCTCTGGCCTCATCAACTGCGCAGGCATCGCCCCCGCCGAAAAAACCGTGGGTAAAAACGGCGCGCACAGCCTGGCCGTCTACACCAAGACCATCATGGTCAACCTGGTGGGCAGCTTCAACATGATCCGCCTGGCGTCTGAGGCCATGTGCCAAAACGAGCCCGAAGCCACCGGCGAGCGTGGCGTGCTGATCAGCACCGCCAGCGTAGCCGCTTACGACGGGCAAATTGGCCAGGCCGCTTACGCCGCATCCAAAGGCGGCATCGTCGGCATGACCTTGCCCATTGCCCGCGACCTGGCCCGCAACGGCATCCGCAACATGACGATTGCCCCGGGCATCTTCGGCACCCCCATGCTGTTTGGCATGCCGCAGGAAGTGCAAGACGCGTTGGCCGCCGGCGTGCCCTTCCCCAGCCGCCTGGGCACCCCGCAGGACTACGCCAAACTGGCCAAACACATCATCGAAAACGACATGCTCAACGGCGAAGTGATCCGTCTGGATGGCGCTATCCGCTTGGCTCCGAAGTGAGCTGAAGGGCTACCAAGCCGACCGCAGCACGGGCGGTCGGCCGGGCATTC
Organism: uncultured Burkholderiales bacterium; assembly: GCA_937891045.1. Next base: position 2,114 of record CALBEV010000108.1, read on the forward strand.
GGGGAGAATCCCCGTTCGGCAAGAATTTGGTCTATATTTGGTCTGATCAAAGTTTCAAAAAGTTCCACCATGAGCCTGTCCACGCAAATCAAACCGATCTCTTACCTCAAGAGCCATGCCGCAGAGATTGTGAAAGACTTCGCCACCAACCCGGAGCCCCTCATCATCACCCAAAACGGAGAGGCCAAGATGGTGGTCATGGACATTGCAGAGTATGAAAGGCAGCAAGAAACTTTTGCGCTGCTCAAGTTGGTGTCCATGGGCAATAAAGAATCGGCGCAGGGGCGCGTCACCGACGTGGACGCCTTTTTTGCAGAGATGGATCAACAGCCATGAAACGGCGCATCCAAATTCTGGATGCCGCCAAACCAGACTTCCGGGATATTCAGCGCTACGTCCTCTCACGTTTTGGTGCCACCGTCTGGCAAGAGGTCAATCAAGAATTCAAAAACACCCTGCGTGACATCGGGGAACACCCCGAAAGTGGAACGCCGCTTGAGGAACTTCGGGCCCTGGGTTTGACTCATTTCAGACAACGCTTGGTTCGCCAAACCCGTGTGATTTATGAGTTTGACGACCAGACCGTGCTGGTTCACCTCTTCATCCACACCCGGCGTCATTTCAGAACCCATTTGCAGCAGCGTGTTTTGCGGACCTGAAGAAGTACGGTCAACCTGCAGACCTGTCAGAGAACGCCCACCCATCCAAGAACGGCTTATGACCTCCAACTTTGCAACTTTCCGTCTTACGCTGGTCATCACCAGTGTGTCTCTCTTGAATGCCTGTGCAACTTGGCCAGATTTTCAAGCACCCGCCAACGCGCTGCGCTACAGCGTGCCCGATCACGCCACGCAACCCGAAGCGGCCAGTGGCAACACGGCCAAACCCGGCTGGGCCTATACGCGCCAAGCCGTGGCCGCTGCCAACCCGCTGGCCACCGATGCGGGGCACCAGGTGCTTCGTGCAGGCGGCTCGGCGCTGGATGCCGCCATTGCCGTGCAAATGGTGCTGGGCTTGGTGGAGCCGCAGTCGAGTGGCATTGGCGGCGGCGCTTTTTTGTTGCACTTTGATGGCCAAAAAGTCACGGCGCACGACGGGCGCGAAACCGCCCCCGCTGGCGCACGCGGCGACATGTTTCTAGACCAAGGCAAGCCGCTGCCATTCGCGGATGCTGTGCAAAGCGGCCATTCGGTGGGCGTGCCGGGTGTGGTGCGCATGCTGGAGGCGGCGCACCGCCAGCACGGCCGCCTGCCTTGGGCGCAGTTGCTGCAGCCTGCCATCACGCTGGCCGAGCAAGGCTTTCGGGTCAGCCCCCGTTTGCACAGCTTGCTGCAAGCCGATGCGCTGCTCAAAAAAGACCCGCTCGCCCTGCGCTTTTTCTACCAAGCCGATGGCCAAGCCTGGCCTGTGGGCCATGTGCTGCGCAACCCCGAATACGCCCATGTGCTGCGCGGCATCGCCCAAATGGGCAGCCGGGCCCTGCACGAAGGGCCCGTGGCTGCAGCCATGGTGGCGCGCACCGCACAAGCACCGCGCCCCGGCACCCTGAGCCTGCAAGACCTGGCCAACTACCAGCCTCGCATGCGCGAGGCCCTGTGTTTTGACCACACGGCCGCAGCGCGGGCCTACCGCATCTGCGGCTTCCCACCGCCGTCATCGGGCCAGATCGCCATCGGCCAGATTTTGGGCATGTTGGGTCACACCCAAGCGCAAGGCCCCGAGCTGGCAAGCGGCCTGCCCTCACCCGACTGGCTGCACCGCTACACCGAAGCCTCGCGCCTGGCTTTTGCCGACCGGGCGCAGTACGTGGCCGACCCGGATTTTGTGAGCGCCCCCACTGGCGACTGGCGCAGTCTGCTGGCCCCCGCTTACCTGCGCGATCGCAGCCAGCTGATTGGCACACAGGCCATGAAAGCGGCCACAGCCGGTCAGCCCGGCGGCCAAACGACCAGTTTTGCCCCCATGCCCACACAAATCGAGTACGGCACCAGCCACATCAGCGTGGTCGATGCACAAGGCCGCGCCGTGGCCATGACCACCACCATCGAAGCCGCCTTTGGCGCGCGCCGCATGGTCACCACCGACACAACTCGCCCCGGTGGCTTTTTGCTCAACAACGAGTTGACCGATTTCAGCCTGGCCCCTGCCGACGCGCAGGGCCGCCCAATTGCCAACCGGGTCGAGCCCGGCAAACGCCCGCGCTCGTCCATGTCGCCCACCTTGGTGTTTGACAAGGCCACAGGCCAGTTGCTCATGAGTGGCGGCAGCCCCGGGGGCGCACTCATCATCCACTACACGGCCAAGCTGC
>CALBEV010000109.1 GCA_937891045.1 uncultured Burkholderiales bacterium
CGTGTAAGTGGTGCGTCAAGCGGTTGACCAGATGGCGCAGGCGTTCGTCGTCGATCTGGGCAAAGCTGCTTTTGACTGTGTCGGTCAGGTTGTCTCGGGTGATGTTCTTCATGATCCGTCCTATAAAATCAGTTTTTAATCGATAAACCATGGCCAGAAAACCCGCCCTCAGTCCCCAGTCCGACGACGCCACCGGCACGACCCGTGCCAGTGCAGTCTATGACGCTTTGCGCTCGGACATCATGGACGGGGTCTACAAGCCCGAGGCCAAATTGCGGGTGGACGCCGTGAGTCGGCGTTACGAGGTGGGTGCCAGCCCGGTGCGTGAGGCGCTCAACCGCTTGTCGGCCGAGGGCCTGGTCACGCGCAACGACCAACGTGGTTTTCAGGTGGCTGCGCTGCGCTGGGAAGACTTGACGGTGCTGACCGACACGCGCTGCCAAGTCGAGAGCCTGGCCCTGCGCGAATCGCTGGCGGCGCGCACGCCCGAGTGGGAAGAGGCGCTGGTGCTGTTGCTGCACAAACTTTCGCGCACGCCACGGTCTTTGGCGGTCGACCATTACGTGCCCAACCCGCAGTGGGAAGCGCTGCACCGCGAGTTTCACACCCGCTTGCTGGCCAACTGCCCCTCGCGTTGGCTGCGCGACTTTTGCGCCACCTTGACCGGTGAGGCCTACCGTTACCGGCAGATCGCGGCCAGCCGCAACTTCACCCAGCGGCACGAGCACGACGAGCACCAAGCCTTGTTTGACGCGGCCATCGATGGGCGCACCGACGAGGCGGTGCAGTTGCTCACGGCGCATTACCGGAAAACCTCGATTTCTGTGTCTGAAAACGCACGGCAACTGCAGATCGATTGAGGGGCCGAAACTGCCCCCGCCAAGCGGCCAAGCGCTGGCCATGTCAGAGCGCCAACAGGCCCACCTGGTTGCGCAAAACGCCGACACCCTCGATGTCGATTTCGATGGTGTCGCCGGGCTGCATCCACACCGGGGGCTTGCGGGCGTAACCCACACCGGCCGGGGTGCCCATGACGATCACGTCGCCTGGCTCCAAGGTCATGCAAGCCGACATCATGGCAATCGTCGGGGCCACATGAAAGACCATGTCGGTGGTGCTGGCCGATTGCATCACCTGGCCATTCAGGCGCGATTCGATGTGCAAGCCCACGCAGCCCGCAGGCAACTCGTCGGCGGTGACCAAACAGGGCCCAAAGCCGCCGGTTTGGTCAAAATTTTTGCCCACTGTCCACTGCGTGGTTTTGCGCTGGTAGTCGCGGAAGGTGGCATCGTTGAAGCAGGCATAGGCAAACACCGAATCCAGAGCCTCGGCCTCGCTCACGTTGCGGGTGGTTTTGCCAATCACCAAGGCCAGTTCGGCTTCGTAATCCAAAGAGGTCGAGATCGGCGGGATCGGGATGGTGCCGCCGTGCGCCAGCAAAGACGATGGGCCACGGAAAAAGATGGTTGGGTAATCGGCCACTTTGTTGCCGCCTTCGGCCGCATGGTCGTGGTAATTGACCCCCAAGCAGATGATTTTGCTGGGCCGTGGCACACAGGGCAGCAGCTTGACTTGGTCCAAGGGCAAGGCCTGCGCACTGGCGGCACGCTGGGCCACGCTGGCCATCAGGCTCGCGTTGCCACAAGCGAGGGCCACAAAATCGTTGATCGATTCGGGCGCTGCGTCCAAGCAGTGGCGCATGTCCACCACGCCCACGTCCAGCAGCACCCCGTAGCGGGTGGCGTTGTCGTGCTGGTAGCTGATGAGTTTCATGGGATTTCCTCAAAAATAAATCGGTGCCTTGGCGTGTTGGCGCGCTCTGGGGCAGACCCGGGCGAGCACCCGAATGTTAATCGATAAAAATTCCATCGATTAAAAATCTCGATTATTTTGAGGTCGCTGGAGACCCGTGAAGACCGCTCTGGGCGACGCTCCAAGCGCGGTGGCAGCGCGGTGGCTGCGGGGGGGCGCGGTGTCTCAGCGTGGTTTTTTGGCAGGGCGGGCGGACTTTTTGCCCTTGTCTGAGGCCTCTTTGCGCACGGCACGCTCGGCATCGGCTTGTTTGCCCTCGGCCAGCCAAACGGCAAACTGCTCGGGGGTTTCCAGCGTCAGGCGGCCCAATGCGGCAGCGCGGAAGTCGTGGATCACCAAGTGCGCGGCCTTGGTGGTGTTGACGCGGCCACCGCTTTGCATCGCGCCGCGCACGCGGCCGATCGCTTCGAGCAAGCTTTCGTCGGTGTGGCCGGGCACATCGTTGATCTTGTAACGCTCGCTCAGGGCCTGTGGGTAGTGCGCGATCAGGTAGTTCAGCAATTCCAGCGCCACCACTTCTTCATCAAACGCGTTCACCCCAATCGCACCGCTGGCGGCCAGGTTGTAGCCACTTTGCTCGACGATGATGCGCGGCCAGAGCACGCCGGGCGTGTCATACAGGTAAAAGTCGTCGGCCAGCGCGATGCGCAGCTCTTGTTTGGTCACGCCCGCTTCGTCGCCGGTTTTGGCGGCGCGCTTGCCTTTGAGGGTGTTGATGAGGGTGGATTTGCCCACGTTGGGAATGCCGCAAATGAGCACGCGCATGGGCTTGACCATGCCGCCCCGGTTGGGCGCGAGCTGCCGGCAGGCATCGATCAGCGCTTTGGACGGCTGCGTCATGCTGGTGTCCAAACCCATAGCGCTCACGCCGGGCAGGGCGTTGTAGTGGGCCAGCCATTGCGTGGTGCGGGCCGGGTCGGCCAGGTCTTGCTTGCTCAGGATCTTGAGCGCTGGCTTGCCCTTGATCAGCTCGGCCAGCATGGGGTTGGCGCTGGAGCCGGGCAGCCGGGCGTCGAGCATTTCGATGACGACGTCAATTTCTTTGATGCGTTCCCCGATCGCCTTGCGCGTGAGGTGCATGTGTCCGGGGAACCATTGAATCGCCATAAATGAAGCCGCTGCTGACCGAAAGGATGAAAGAGGTGATTGTCGGGCAGTTCAGACTCGCTCATACGCAGGGGATCACTGTGCACCGTTCGGCCAAGTTTAGGCAGTCCTTTTCTGAGGCCTCAGCGCGTCTCCATGCCGAGCTGAGGCCTGTGACACTCTTCATTTTCCGGTGAAATTGGCCGCAATGAAGTTGCCTGGCAAGGTGAAGAACATGTAGAGCGTCTCCTTGGACTTGTCTTTGGCTGCGGCGTCCTTGAACGTCACCTTCCATTCCTTGTCCTTTTTGCCATCAACGGCTTCTGTGCTGGCCGGCTTGATGGCGCCCCAGGCGGTGTTGAGTTTGCCGGTTTTGACCAAGTTGTCTTTGCGCTGCTGCGCACAACCGCTCACAGTGGTTTCAGTGGCCGGTTTTTTGCCGTGAAAGTGGCAGCTGTTGCCTGGATCGGCGGACACGGCGGGAGCCCATAAAGCGGTGTACAGGGTCAAGGTTGCTAGGGTGATTTTGGTCATGGTGTGTCCTGATTTGAATGGGTTGAAAAGATATCTTGGGGCATTATTTCAAGGCGTTCCGGCTGTCGTCCGTGGTGTTTTGAATGTCCATGTCTTCGTGCGCGTGCTGGTGTTCGGCTGTGGGGAAGCGGAAGCTGTCGGGGTGGCTGTCATGCTGGTAGCCGTGCAGCTGCGTGAACAAGAGGTAAATGCCCGCGTAAATCAGGCCCAGGTTGGCTAGGTGGCTGAAACGCTGGAATGAGGGGCGGTGGCGCCACAGCGCCAGCACGGCCACCATCACGCTCAAGGCGGCAATCTGGCCGACTTCCACGCCGACGTTGAAGCTCAAGATGCGCCACAGCATGGCCACCGGATCGTCGCCCAAGGGCAGCTGCTGCAAACGGGTGGACAGGCCAAAGCCGTGCAACAGGCCAAAAACAAACACCGCTTTCAACAGATTGGGCGATGGCATGTTCAGGTGCTTTTGAAAGCCGCCGTTGTTGTCAAAGCCTTTGTAAATGACGCTCAGGGCAATGATGGCGTCGACCAAATAGAAGTTCCAGGTGATCTTGAAATAGGTCGCGAAGATCAGCGTGATGCAGTGGCCGAGGGTGAACACCGTGACGAACTTGGCCACTTCTTTGAAGGTGGTCAAAAAGAAGACGACACCGAACAGAAAGAGCAGGTGGTCATAACCCGTGAGCATGTGGCTGGCCCCCAGACCCACGTATTGGAGGTAACCGCCATCGAGCATGCGTTGGCGGTCTTCGTCAGATATGCCATGTGCCCATGCCATGGCGGGCATAGCGCACAGCAGCAAGGCCATGAGGGGGCGTGAAAAAATGGTTTTCATAGCGATGAAAATTAAAGATGAACAAGGACTTGGCTTGGCATGGACGTCATCCAACCCAGCCGAACGCTGCACGGATTGGCCGCGCAATTGCTGGACCCGTTGGGGGTCGGATGCAGGGAATCAGGCCGATGGGGGCTGGGGTGGGCGCAATTGCCCTTGCAGGAAAACGGTCGCGATTGGGGCCGTTTGGCCTGCAAATGGAGTGGACTGAGGGCGGTCGAAACCCAAACCATCGCTGTGTGGGGCAAGACCCAGTGGTTGCGCTGCCTCGTGATGATGGTGGTGCGCCCCGTCCAGGCTGTGATCGTCCAAATGCAAAGATGGATCGCTCTGGTGGTCGTGTGGGTGGGCTGCGTGTTGCGTTGCAGCTTGGGCATGCACCCAGGCGTTGGCGATGTCGGTGCTCAGCTGCGCTTGACCCAGCGGCGTGAGCCACAGCAGAGACTGCCACAGCAAGGCAAACATCAAAAGGGTGGCGCGGGTGCTTGGGGACATGGCAAAGCATTCTAAGTGGGCAAGTCATGGACTTGCTTTGGTCAGGTGGCTTGTCAATCCAACAACGGATGACAGGCGTTCTGGCTCGCTGGTGGCTGGCCGTGAATTTGGTGAAAGCGTTCGGAGCGCCAGCACAAGCAGCAGCTGATGCGTTGCAAAATGGTCCTCCATTACAAAAGCCGGTCAC
>CALBEV010000110.1 GCA_937891045.1 uncultured Burkholderiales bacterium
GGTTGAACAGCGTCCATTTTCTTCATCGCCAACGCAAACAAAGGATGGCCCAACCAACCGGCCAACCAGGCTTGCAGATGCGGCAAGGGCAAGGCCTCGAACCAGGCGGGGTCCACCGCCGCGCACTGCCGCACAAACGGAAAGATGCCGATGTCGGCGGCGCAAGGCGTGGTGCCGCCCAACAAGCTGGTGCTTTGCAGCGCTTGGTTCAAGGGCTCGAGCAGCAAGGCCAGCGCCTGTGATTGATGGTGCGCCCGGTCTTGGGCATCGGCGTAACGCTGCGGGTATTTGTAGCGGTCCAGGTGGTGTTTGAAGCGGCCATCGCAGACCGCCATCAGGGCTTGGTTGTCAACGGTTTGCGCCCTCGCCCACCAGGTATGCGCGTCGGCCGTTTGTGCAAACGCCCATTGCATGATGTCCAGGCTTTGGTCCAACACCTGCCCGCTGGGCAACACCAACACCGGTACCGTGCCTTTGGGCGACAAGGCCAGCATGGCAGCGGGTTTGTCGCGCAAAGACACTTCCAGCGCTTGGTACAACACGCCCGCTTGCAGCAAGGCCATGCGGGCCCGCATGGCATAGGGGCAGCGGCGGTAGGTGTAGAGAAGAGGGATGGTCATGTGTTGGGTGGGCGTTGCACTTTCATTGTCACAGCAGCTGTTGCAGGGTACAGCCATCTTGGCTAAACTGTACAAAATAGTCAATTCAGGGAGTTTAACCATGATCACCGTCACGTCCGTTGAAGCGCAAAACCGCTTTGGCCAATTGCTCGATACCGTGCAGCGCGAACCTGTGACCATCACACGGCATGGCCGCACTGCGGCGTTCATCGTCTCGCCCCAAGACATGATGGAGTTGCAACAGTTGCGCAGAAAGCGAACCAGCGCAGCCGATGCATTTGATGCCTACTTTGCCAAAGCGGACAACACGCTCACGCCTGCAGCGGGCAAGCTGACCGACGTGCAGACCAGCAAGCTCGTCAAAACCTCGAGGTGAGTTGAATGGGCCGCGTGGTGATCGACACCAGCACCTTGGTCGGCGCCATGCTTCGCCCTGCATTGAAATAGATACTGCCAGTGAAGCAGCCTCGCTTGGTGCTTGCCGAGATCACAAGGACGATAAATTTCTGGCTTTGGCCGTGGCTTGCGAAGCCATGACCCTTATTTCAAGTAATGCAGACTTGTTAAGCCTTCAGCGTTGGCGCAATATCGTCATCCTTACACCAGCAGAATTTTTAACCTCAGCGAAGCAATCGTCATCCTGATATTGAAAGAGACAGATGGCATCTTCACAAGCGCTCCAACGCGCCCTTGCCCGCCAAGATGCGCTCTCGACAAGCCAAGATTCGCGCAACACGGGTTTCTGTTTTCTTGGCAGCGTTCAGATAAATCACGTAGCTTCTTTGCCGCCAGGGGGTGAGCTTGAAAAAAGCGGTTGAGAGTTCGGCGTCTGCTGCCAGGGCTTGCAGCAATTCTTCGGGCAATTGCAAATCGACTTGCACTTTGACGGGTTTGATACCCTTCTCCGCCAGCGCCATGGCTTCTTGCAAATAAGCCCGCAAGGGCGTTGCCACGGCCTTGACCTGGGATGCATCGGTGAAGCTCAGGGTGTCAGGGTGTGCGCTGTTCGCCCCTTTGCTTTGCAGCAATTGATGCGGATCTTTCAACAAGGATGCGTTGAAAAACGTGAGCCGAAAGTCGCCGCGCAATGCGCCCAAGATGGCGATGTTGCGGCCTTGGTGGGTGTAACAGGGGTGCCCCCATTTCGCGGTTTCCACCAAGCCCACACCCAAGCACAACTGGCGCAGCGCTTGCAAGCCTGCGGCCCATGTTTGGGACGAGCAGGCAGGCGTGGCGAATCGGCTGCACCGTCCACAGCCTTGAGCGAAGTAATCCTCTGGCTGGGTGATCACCGTCTTGCAGGGGGGAGGTCCGTGCAACTGCCATGCGCCACTTCTGCCGCCATGCCGATGCTTTCGCCCAGCGTGGGGTGTGGGTGGATGGTTTTGCCGATGTCCACAGCGTCTGCGCCCATCTCAATCGCCAGCGCTATCTCGCCAATCATGTCGCCCGCGTGCGTGCCGACCATGCCCCCGCCCAAGATTTTGCCGTGGCCGTGGGCCTCGGGGCTGTCGTCAAACAGCAATTTGGTCACGCCTTCGTCGCGGCCGTTGGCAATGGCGCGGCCAGACGCCGTCCAAGGGAACAAGCCTTTTTTCACTTTGATGCCTTGCGCTTTGGCTTGGTCTTCGGTGAGGCCGACCCACGCCACTTCGGGGTCGGTGTAGGCCACGCTGGGAATCACTCGCGCATTGAAAGCCGCAGAAGCCAATTCGTGGTTGCTTTGCAATTCACCCGCAATCACTTCGGCCGCCACATGGCCTTCGTGCACCGCTTTGTGTGCCAGCATGGGCTGGCCCACGATGTCGCCAATGGCGAAGATGTGCGGCACGTTGGTGCGCATTTGAATGTCGACGTTGATGAAGCCGCGCTCGCTCACGTCCACACCGGCTTTGTCGGCGGCAATCTTTTTGCCGTTGGGTGTGCGGCCCACCGCTTGAAGCACCAGGTCGTAGACCTGTGGTGCAGGTGCGCCCTCGCCTTCAAACGTCAATTCAATGCCCTTGGCCATGGCGCGGGCCGACACGGTTTTGGTTTTCAGCATGATGTTGTCAAAGCGCGGTGCGTTCATTTTTTGCCAGATCTTCACCAGATCGCGGTCCGCGCCTTGCATCAAGCCATCCATCATCTCGACCACATCCAGACGGGCGCCCAGCGTGCTGTAGACCGTGCCCATTTCCAAACCGATGATGCCGCCGCCCAAGATGAGCATGCGCTTGGGCACCTTGGCCAGTTGCAACGCACCGGTGCTGTCAACCACCCGGGGGTCGTCGGGCATGAAGGGCAAATGCACGGCTTGCGAGCCCGCCGCGATGATGCAGTTTTTAAAGCCCACCACTTTGCTGCTGCCGGTTTTGTCTTGCGCCGTGCCGGTGGTTTCTTCCGCCGCCACATGGTGGCTGCCCACAAACGCGCCATAGCCGCGCAACACCGTGACCTTGCGCATCTTGGCCATGGCAGCCAAACCACCCGTGAGCTTGCCAATGACTTTTTCTTTGTGGCTGCGCAGCATGTCGATGTTGACCTTGGGCTTGCCAAAGTCCACACCCAAGCTGCTGAGGTGGCTCACCTCGTCCATGACGGCAGCCACATGCAGCAAGGCTTTGGACGGAATACAGCCGACGTTCAAACAGACGCCACCCAACTGGGCATAGCGTTCGACGATGACGACGTTCAAACCCAAATCGGCGGCGCGGAATGCCGCGCTGTAGCCGCCGGGGCCGCCGCCCAAGACCAATAAATCACACTGCACATCCACTGCACCGGTGTAGCTGCTGGCAGAACTGTTAGCCACGCGAACAGCGGCAGTGGCGGCAGTGGCGGCAGTGGCGGC
>CALBEV010000111.1 GCA_937891045.1 uncultured Burkholderiales bacterium
AGGGTCTTGAGCCAATGCCACTGCGGTATTGAGGAGCACCGCGTCATAGCCCCATTCCATCACCTGGCAAGCATGTGAGGGCAGGCCCAAGCCCGCGTCCACGATCAGCGGCACCTTCAGGCGTTCACGCAGCAGTTGCATGGCGTAGGGGTTGATCGGGCCCTTGCCGGTGCCAATCGGTGCAGCCCAGGGCATGACGGCTTGGCAGCCCACATCCACCAGGCGCTTGCACAGCACCAGGTCTTCGGTGCAATAGGGCAGCACCTTGAACCCGGCTTTGATCAGGCGTTCGGCGGTCTCGGGCAGCTTCAAGGTGTCGGGTTGCAAGGTGTAGTCGTCGCCCATCAGCTCCAGCTTCAACCAATCGGTTTCAAACACCTCACGCGCCATCTCGGCGGTGGTCAGCACCTCTTGCACACTGTGACAGCCCGCGGTGTTGGGCAGCACCGGCACCTTCAGTTCTTTGAGCAAGTTGAAAAACTCGGGCGAGGCTTTGGCATGGGCGGTTTGCCGCCGCAGCGAGGCGGTCAGCATGGCCGGATGCGCCAAACGCACCGCATCGGCCAGCACCTGTGGCGAGGGGTAGCGAGAGGTGCCCAGCAGCAGGCGGCTGGCGAAGCTTTCGCCGTACAGCACCAAGGGGTCGTGTAGGGGGGTCATGAGTTCATCCTCCGGTGATGGGTGCGATCAATTCCACCTGGTCGTTGGCCGAAAGCAGGTGGGTGGCGTACTGGCTGCGTGGCACAAACTGCAAATTCACGGCTGCGGCAAATGGCGGCGTCACACCAGCCGCTGTGATGGCGTCTTGCAAACAGGCTGGTGCGGGCAGTTGGTAGGCCATTTGATTGATCAAAACAGTGATGTTGTCGCTCATGCATCACCTCCGATGGCCGCCTGCGTGGGCGCTGCCCTGTGCAACAGGCCAAACTGCTCGGCCAATGTGGCATCGCCTTGCAGCAGGGCCAGCGCCGCATCCAGCATGGCGGGTGCGATCAAAAAACCATGGCGGTACAGGCCGTTGACTTGCCACACCCGTGGCTCCAAAGCTTCGATGGCGGGCAGGTTGTCGGGCAAGGTGGGGCGGGCTTGGGTGTTGATTTCCAAAATACGCGCTTCGGCAAAACCGCTGTGCACGCTGTAGGCCGCGCTCAGCAGTTCCAGGGTGGAGCGTACGCTGGCGGCCGACACATCGTCGGTTTCAATCTCGGTGGCACCCAGCACAAAAACGCCGTTTTCTTTGGGCGCGATGTACAGCGGGTAGCGCGGATGGATGAGCCGAACCGGGCGGCTGATGTGCACCTCGGGCGCATGCAGCCGCAGCACCTCACCGCGCACTCCGCGCAAGCTGCGCCACTGGAGTTTGGCACCCAATCCCCGGCAATCAAACAGCGCATCAGCCTGGGGGAAATCTGCTGGGGCATGTGGGCTGTGCCAATGCAACTCGGCGCTGCTGTGTTGCAGGCCCAGCAGCAAGGCGTCCAGCAGTTGGCGGTTGTCCAGTTGTCCTTCTTGCGGCAGCCACAAGCCTTGCTGAAATTTCTCGGCCAATGACGGTTCCAAATCAGCCAATTCGGCAGCTTGCAGGGTTTGCGCAGCGGGCAAATCAGGCAGTTGCTGGCGCGTGTGCTGCAGTTTGTCGGCAAAGCGTTTGGCGTCCGAGGCATCTTGGCGGTGCCACAGAATGACCGTGCCTTCGCGCTGAAAAAACACCGGCGCGGGCAGGCTGGCCAAGAGCTGTGGCCAGCGCTGCAAGCTGTATTGGCCCATGCGCACCACCGGCAGTTCGGTGATGGCCGATTCAGCCAATGGGGCCAACATGGACGCCGCCACCCGCGCTGCCGCGCCTTGCGCATCTGGTCCCTGGGCTTCAAATACTTGCACCCGATGACCGGCTTGCACCAAACCCCAGGCCAGCAAGCGGCCCATCAGTCCGGCTCCTAACACCACGCAATGCTGGGGGCTCATGCGGCCACCCCGACATAATCAGGGCCATGAACACACATGAATTCACCGGCCAGTACCTTCGCGTGCTGACGATTGCCGGTTCGGACAGCGGCGGCGGCGCAGGCATCCAAGCCGATTTGAAAACCTTCAGCGCTTTGGGCTGCTACGGCATGACCGCCATCACCGCGCTCACCGCGCAAAACACCCAAGGGGTGCAAGCCATCCACGGCGTGCCAGCGTCTTTTTTGAAGGCGCAGTTGCAGTCGGTGCTGGATGACATTGGCGTCGACGCCGTCAAGATCGGCATGCTGCATGCGCCGGACATCGTCGATGTGGTCGCCTGGGCGATTGACCATTACCAACTGAACAACGTGGTGCTCGACCCGGTGATGGTGGCCACCAGTGGCGATCGCCTGATTGCTGAGGAAACTGTGTCTGTCTTGGTGCGTGAATTGTTTCCACGGGTGCAACTGTTGACGCCGAATTTGGACGAGGCAGCCTTGCTGCTGGGCCGCCCCTTGCGCCAAGTGCCGCAATTGCAAGCAGCGGCCAGCGACTTGCAAGCCATGGGTGCGACAGCTGTGTTGCTCAAAGGCGGTCACTTGGAGGGCAACGAGGTGGTGGACGTGCTGAGCCAAACCGGCCACGAACCCGAGGTGTTCACCTCGGCGCGGATTCACAGCCCGAATGTGCACGGCACCGGTTGCAGTTTGTCGTCGGCCATCGCCGCGCACTTGGCGCTGGGGCACACCTTGTCTTCGGCCGTAGCCCATGCGCGGCAGTACATCTTGCAAGCCATCGCCACCGGTGCCCAAGTGCGTACCGGTCACGGTCATGGACCTTTGAACCATGGCTTCAAACCCGTGGTCATGCATGTGAAACCGCAGACGACACCGGGCGGCTGAACCAAGCCAGCGCGAAGCTGAAGGCCAAGGTGGGCAAAGCCGCGCCGTATTGCGGTGCCCAGTTGGCGGCGGCATGATAGACGCAGATACCAGCGAGCCAAATCAGCGCCGCACCCCATTTCACTGGTACCTTGTCCGAGGCCACGGTGCCTGTGCCCAAGCGGCCCAAGATGACGCCGTAGAGCGGCACGAACACCGAACTGAGCAGCAGCAAAAACGGCTCCAGGTCGTGCATTGGCAACACCACCGCCAAACCGGTGCAAAGCACGGCGATGGCCAAACCCCAATGCTTCACACTCAGGCGCGACCACAGGCTGTGGCTGTTCACCGAAGCCGAGTAGACATCGCCATACGCGTTGTCCAACTCGTCGAGCAAGATCAAACCCAGCGCCAACAAACCAGCTTGCGCCAACAACAAGGTGTTGACCAAATTCGCGTCGGGGGCCGACACGCTGATGACCATCACACCCAAGGCGTAGCACCAGATGTTGGCGATGGCGTACCCGATCCAGCTGCCGCTCAAGGCGGTTTTGCTGTTGTTGCCGTGGCGGGCATAGTCGGCAATCAGCGGCAACCAAGACACGGGCATGGCGATCACCAAGTCCATGGCCGACAACATGCTTTTCTCGCCGGTGCCGGGGCGGTTCCAAAACGCCGCCCAGCCTTGGGCCTGCAACAAGCCGACAAACTGGTAGCTCAGCCACAGCAGCGACAACACCACCAAGGGCAAGCCAAAGCGGCTGACAAAACTGCGCACCAAGCCCAGCATGGAGCCGGTGGTCAGCAGGGTGAGCACCGTGCCCCACAGCAGGGTGGCGGTCAGTGCTGCGCCCCACCAACTGTCGCCAAACATGGCCAGGGTGCCGTCGCGCATCACCACCAATTCAAACGTGGTCCAACCCACCAATTGCAGGATGTTGAGCAGCACCGGCAAGCGGGCGAAGGAGCTGCCATACACCTGGTGCATCAATCCCGCGCTGGACAAACCGGTGTCGCAGGCGATCTTGGCCACCCAACCCAGCAAGCCTGCGCCCAGCACCGAGCCGAGCACGATGGCCAGCAAAGCATCTTGGGTGCCGACGGCGGGCACCAGGTAAGCGCCCAGTTGAATCACCAGCAAGCCCACGCCCAAGGAGAACCAAAGGGAGGCGTGGCTGTACCAGCCGAAGACGCGTTGATCGGCACCGACGGGCGCCAAGGATTCGTTGTGTGATGTGTTTGCCATCTTGTTCTTTCAAAAAGAATGGCAGTTCGGCGAGGCCTGCAAAGGCTGAAGAGAGCAGCAATGTGGGCCATGCTTCCCTGCGCGAGGATTACCTCAATCAGGTTCAAAGGGACTTTCTCAGCCTTGGTTGTTCAACCTCAGCACCCCCAGCGTGCTTGCACGAATGCAAGTTGCGTGATTCTAAACGCCCAGGAGCTTGTGCAGTCTGGGCGAGGCCGTGGTGTATTCGAGCGGGATTTTTTGGCCGGGATTGAGGTAGGCCGCTGCGCCAAAGGCGGCCAAGGTCGCTTCGTGAAAACCACTGAGGATGAGCTTGCGTTTGCCCGGGTAGTGGTTGATGTCGCCCACCGCAAAAATGCCTGGTGCGCTGGTGGCAAAGTTTTCCGTGTTCACGTTCAGCTGTTTTTTCGCCATGTCCAAGCCCCAATCAGCCAAGGGCCCCAGCTGGGGCGTCAAGCCCAGCAGCACCCAAAGTTGATCGCAGGGCTGTTGCAGGCTGGCGCCTTCGGGCGTGGCGATGTGCAGCGAAGACAAACGACCGGCTGAGGCATCAAGACCTTGCACCTGGCCCACTTGCAGCCGCACTTGGCTGCTGTCGCAGGCTTGTTTGAAGGCGGTTTGCAAGTGCGCTGAAGCATCCAAGCTGGCGCGGCGGTGCACCAAGGTGACGCTGGCGGGGCCGTGGTTTTGGCTGTCCAACACGGCTTGCACCGCTGCATCGTCACTGCCCACCACCACCAGGTGTTGGCCTTGCAGTTCCAAGTTGTCGGGCATGTGGTGAAACACCTGCGTGCCTTCAAAGGCCTGCAGTTCTGGCAGCGCTAATTTGCGCGGTAAGAAGGCCCCAACACCCGCTGCAATGAACACCATGCGGCTGATGAACTGCTGACCCGCCGAGGTGCTGATCAACCAGCCGCCATCTGGGTGTGCGGACAAAGCTGAGACTTGCTGGTTCAAATGGAACTGCGGTTTGAAGGGTGTGGCTTGCTGCTGCAAGCGCGCCACAAGCTCGCGGCCTGTGCAAACCGGCAGGCCGGGAATGTCGTAAATCGGTTTGTCGGGGTAGAGCGCCATGCACTGGCCGCCCACCATGGGGAGGGCATCCACCACCTGGGCGTGGATGTCTTGCAGGCCGAGTTGGAACACCTGAAACAAACCCACCGGCCCAGCGCCTATGACCAAGGCGTCGGTGCGGATGGGCGGGGTGTGGGCAGTCATGGGCAGCTTGGCCAAGCCCAGCAGGCTTTAGCGTTGCAGTTCAGACAGCTTGCCGGTTTTGTCTTTCCAGTCATCGGCGTCTGGCAAGGGCGTTTTGCGCTTGGTGATGCTGGGCCAGCCGATGCGCGACAACTCGGCGTTCATGGCGGTCATGTGCTGCTGATCAGAGGGCACATCCTCTTCGGCGTAGATGGCGTTGACCGGGCACTCGGGGATGCAGACCGCGCAATCGATGCACTCATCAGGGTCGATGGTCAGGAAATTCGGGCCTTCGCGAAAGCAATCGACGGGACAAACGTCCACACAGTCGGTGTATTTACAGCGGATACAGGCTTCGGTGACAACGTGGGTCATGGTGGGATCTTCAAACGAAGGAAATCAACAAAAGGGTGGATTTTAGGGGCAGGGCCAAAGCGGCTCAAAAATCAGGCTTGAACCAGCGCTGCCGCCGAGGTTTTGTGGCTGGCGGTGTCCACCAAGACCAAAGAACCCAGGATGCGCGACTGCTCGAAAGGCAGGCTGACCAAGGGCTGCTGAAACGCCAGTTGCACATGGCCAATGGCATTGGAGGGCAGTTCGGTGGCGTCGTGCTCTTCCAAGGTGTTGATGTCCAAGCGGTGCAGGATGCGGCTGACTTTGGCCTTGACCCAACGGTGGCCATGCAGCGCCCAGTAAACCCGACCGGCCACCAGCGGCTCATCGTCCAGCCAAGCCAAGGTGACATTCAGCTGGGTTTCGGCTTGGACGGGGCTGCCCTCGGCCAGCAGCCAGTCGCCACGCGACACGTCGACTTCATGATCCAGCACCACACCAGCGCTGTGCCCGGCTGCCACGTCAGCGGCTTGGCGCACCGCCGACAACACTTCCTTGATGACCGCGCTTTGCCCGCTGGGGAACACCTTGACGCTGTCGCCCACACGTGCCCCACCGTTGCCGACCCGGCCCCAATAGACCCGGCGGCCTTTGGAGGTGTCGGCGCTGTCATGGAATTTCTCGACCCATTGCACCGCAAAGGCCAAGGCACCTTCTTCATCAGCCGGCGTGACAGGCAGCCGCTCCAGCAGTTCGAGCAGGCTGGGGCCGCTGTAGTTGCACCAATCGGCTCGGGCGCTCACCACGTTCCAGCCTTTCAAAGCCGAGATGGGCACGATGGCGTTCACGTCCATGCCGGCGTCGTCCGCGAACTGTTGCAAGGCTTGGGCGATGTTGACGAACGCGCTGCTGGCGTCGGCCACGGCATCGAGCTTGTTGATGGCGAAGATGACCGAGGGCACGCGCAGCAGTTTGAGCAACAGACTGTGGCGGCGGGTTTGCGGCAGCAGGCTCAAACCGGGCTGGGCCCAGTCCACTTTGGTGGCGTCCACCAAGACCACGGCGGCGTCGGCGCTGGATGCGGCGGTCACCATGTTGCGGGTGTACTGCTCGTGACCGGGGGCGTCGCCAATGATGAACTTGCGGGTTTCGGTGCTGAAGTAGCGGTAAGCCACGTCGATGGTGATGCCTTGCTCGCGCTCGGCCGACAAACCGTCGGTCAGCAGCGCCAGATCGGTTTCACCTTGGCGTTGCACGCCGGCCAAGTGGTCTTGCAAGACGGACTTGGAATCGACCAGCAAACGACCGATGAGCGTGGACTTGCCGTCATCCACGGAACCGCAGGTGATGAACTTCAGGGCAGGGCGGGTGGCGAGGTTGGTCGTCATCAGAAATAGCCTTCTTTTTTGCGTTTTTCCATGGAGGCGTCCGAGGTTTGGTCGTCCATGCGGGTGGCGCCACGTTCACTCAAATCGGCAGCCAGTGTTTCAAGCACGATGGCTTCAGGGTTGGCCGCGGTGCTTTCCACCGGGCAGGTGCAGGTGATGTCGCCCACGGTGCGAAAACGCACTTGGCGTTGCTGCACAGTTTCGCCGTCTTTCGGTGGTGTCATGTGGGTCACCGGCACCAGCAAGCCACGGCGTTCGATCACATCTCGGGTGTGGCTGTAGTACAGCGAGGGCAGCGCGATGTGTTCGCGCGAGATGTATTGCCACACATCGAGCTCGGTCCAATTCGAGATGGGGAAAACACGGAAATGCTCGCCCGGGTGCAAGCGGGTGTTGAACAGGTTCCACAACTCGGGGCGTTGCGACTTGGGTTGCCATTGGCCAAAGCTGTCGCGGTGGCTGAAGATGCGCTCTTTGGCGCGGGCTTTTTCTTCGTCGCGGCGGGCTCCGCCAATCAAGGCGTCAAAGCGAAATTCTTCAATGGCTTCAAGCAAGGTGACCGACTGGTGCACATTGCGGCTTTCGCCGGGGTGCGCCAAACGCACCGTGCCGCGTTTCATCGAGTCTTCGACACTGCGCACGATCAGCTCCGCACCCAATTCTTTGGCGCGGAAATCGCGGAAGTCGGTCACTTCGGGGAAGTTGTGGCCGGTGTCGATCATCAAGAGTGGATAGGGAATGCGGCCAGCACCAAAAGCTTTTTCTGCGCACTTGAGCATGACCAAAGAATCTTTGCCGCCTGAAAACAGCAGGGTGGGGCGCTCGAACGCAGCCGCCACTTCGCGCAGGATGAAGATGGTTTCTTCTTCCAGTGCATCCAGGTGGGCGTTGCTGAGGTGAGGCAACTCGGTGTGGGTGATGGCGTTCATGTTCTTCTCGTTCAAATGTTGTACAGATTCGTTTCAGTGCATTGTGGGTTGCGGCAGGTGACGATTTGTGGCGCGAAGCGGCTCATGAGGAACCTGTCGCAACACACAACGCACAGGCCATCAAGCCTTGACATGCAAACCGCACTCCTTGGCGTTCTCGTCCTCCCACCACCAGCGGCCAGCGCGGAAATCCTCGCCCAAGCTGATGGCGCGGGTGCACGGGGCGCAGCCGATGCTGGGAAAAAACTGGTCGTGCAGCGGGTTGTAGTCCACCTGGTGCGTGGCGATGTAGTGCCACACGTCGCCCCAGGTCCAGTCCACCAGTGGGTTGAGCTTGAGGATGGGCACACCGTTGGTGACATCGGCCTCTTGGGCGGCCACTTCGGCGCGGGCTTGAGATTGTTCACGGCGCAAACCGGTGATCCAGGCTTTTTGGCCTTGCAAGGCACGGCCCAAGGGTTCGAGTTTGCGCACACCACAGCAGGCTTTGCGGTTGGCGATGCTGTCGAAAATGCCTTGTTGACCAGGACTCTTCACAAAGGCCAACACGGCTTCGTGCTGGGGTTTGAACACCTGAATGGGTGCGCGTGAATGGGCTTGCAAGCGTTCCAGCAAAGCCAAAGTGTCGGCATGCAGTGCGCCTGTTTCCAACACAAACACGGGAATGTCGAGTTGCAAGCTGTTGAGGATGTGGGTGATGACCACGTCTTCAGCGCCCAAGCTGGAGGCTTGCTTCAAAGGCTGCAGTTCAGCGGCCGCGTTTTGGAGTAGCGCTTGTGTGGCGGCCAGCTTCTCAGCGAATTGGGCGCTGGGTTTGGCGTGCAGCTGCGTGGCGGGTATGTGGGGTTTCATCGGGCAAACAAAGGTTGGGGTTGGGCCACATCGCCTTGGTAGAAAGCGCTGAAGTGGGACAGCAATTCTCGCCCCTTGTCCAGGCTCTGGTCGGCGCGAAGCAAGGCGCTTGAAAAACCACAGCGCTGCATTTGCTGCAATTGGTCTACCAGCACATCGCCAGTGGCGCGAATGTCCCCTTGAAAGCCGCAGCGGCGGCGCAGCATCAGGGCTTGGCTGAAAGCGCGGCCATCGGTGAAGCTGGGGAAATGCAGCTCAATGGTTTGCACGCCTTGCAGGTTTTGCGACAAGGCATCAGCGTCATTGCCCAGTTGCAAATCGGCAGCGTGAAGTTGGTCTGTGTGAGAAAGCAATTGCATGGTGATCTTTCAGGCGGCAGGGCTCAGGGCTTCGTCGTCCGACGGATGGCGTGCCGCATTGGCGGCGGCTTTGAAGGCGTCAAACCCCAAGCGCTGCACCGCGTCAATGAAAGTCTCGCCATGCTGGCGCTGCTCGGAATACACCTGCAACACCGCGTCAATCACATCCACCACTTCAGCCGACGAGAACGACGGCCCCACCACTTTGCCGGGCTTGGGTGTGCCACTCAAGGCAGAACCATCCGAGCCACCCAAGGTCACCTGGTACCACTCTTTGCCGTCTTTATCCACGCCCAAGATGCCGATGTGGCCGCTGTGGTGGTGGCCGCACGAGTTGATGCAGCCGCTGATGTGCAAATCTATTTCGCCCAGGTCGAACAATTCGTCGAGGTCTTGGTAGCGCTCGGTGATGGCAGCGGCCAGGGGCAAGGAACGCGCATTCGCCAAATCGCAATAGTCGCCACCGGGGCAGGCGATCATGTCGGTCAACATGCGGATATTGGGTTTGGCCAAGCCCAAGGCTTTCGCGGCTTGGTAGAGCGCTGGCAATTGGTCGGCCGCCACCCAAGGCAACACCAAATTTTGATCGTGGCTGACACGGGCTTCACCGGCCGAAAACTGGTCAGCCAATTGGGCCGAGGCGTCAAGTTGATCGGCAGTGGCGTCGCCAGGCGCTTGGCCTAGGCGCTTGAAGGACAAGGTGACCACGCGCAAATGCGGGTTGCGGTGGGGTGCCACGTTTTGTTGCAACCAACGCGCAAAGTTTTTGTCGGCGTCCGCGGCTTGGTTCAGTTGCGTCAACACCTCCTCGGCGGACAAATGGGTTTTGTCAGCCAAACTGGGGGGCACAAAACTCGCAGTCACGCGATCCAACTCGGCTTGGGTGATGGTGTGCGGCGCACCGTCTTGCGTGACGATGCGCTGGTACTCGGCTTCGACTTGGTCAATGTAGTTTTGACCTTCGGCCTTCACCAAAATTTTGATACGGGCTTTGTACTTGTTGTCGCGCCGACCAAACAGGTTGTAGACCCGAATCACAGCTTCCAAAAAATTCAGGATTTGATCCCAAGGCAAAAACTCGCGAATGACTGTGCCGATGATGGGTGTGCGGCCCATGCCGCCCCCCACCATGACGCGAAAGCCCACGTCACCTGCGGCGTTGCGGTGCACTTGCAAACCCACGTCGTGCCAGGCCGTGGCGGCGCGGTCTTCTTCAGCACCGCTGATGGCGATTTTGAATTTGCGCGGCAAAAAAGCGAACTCGGGGTGCAAGGTGCTCCACTGACGCAAGATTTCAGCAAAGGAACGCGGATCGACAATTTCATCCACCGCCACACCCGCGCATTCATCGGCGGTGATGTTGCGGATGCAATTGCCACTGGTTTGAATGCCGTGCATGTTCACCGAGGCCAACAGGTCCATCACATCCGCGCTTTTCTCCAGCGGGATCCAGTTGTATTGCAGGTTTTGCCGCGTGGTGAAGTGGGCATAGCCATAGCTCAGCGCCGGTGCTGGAATGCCACCAATCGCGTCTTGCTTGGTTTGCGCCGCTTGAAACAGGGCTTCATCCGGACGGTCAAATTCACGGGCAATCCGGGCCAAGACACGCAGTTGGGCGCTGTTGAGTTCGCCATACGGCACAGCCACGCGCAGCATGGGCGCATAGCGCTGCAGATACCAGCCGTTTTGCAAACGCAGCGGGCGAAATTCTTCCTCGCTGAGTTGGCCATTCAGACGGCGGGTCAGTTGGTCGCGGTATTGGGCGGCGCGCTCTTGCACAAAGCGGCGGTCAAAGTCGGTGTATTGGTACATATAACGCTCAGATGAAAACGAGTTTGCTGCCAGCCCAAGCCAGCAACACGGACAGGGCGGAACGGATGACGCGCTCGGAGACGCGGGTGACAAAGTGCGAGCCCAGCCAAATGCCTGGCAAAGAACCGCACAGCAACAGGCCCAGCAGTTGCCAGTCCACCGTGCCCAAGGAGGCATGGCCCAAACCGGCCACCAAGGTGAGCGGCACGGCGTAAGCAATGTCCGCAGCAACGATGCGGTACAGCGGCAACTGCGGATAAAGCAGCATCAATACGGTGACGCCAATGGCACCCGCACCCACCGAGGTGAGCGTGACCATCACGCCAATGAGGGCGCCAAACAACACGGCCCAAAAGAGGTGTTTGGTTTGATCGGGCGCAAGTGAAGCATCTGATGGATCTGTGATTTCCAAACGACGAGGACTGCGGATCGCTTTGTACAAGGTAGCTGCAGCGGTGAGCATGAGGGCGATACCCAGGGTGAAGGTGATCGCGTGTTGAACTTCGGGATTGGACGTGCCCAAGTCGTGCAAGACCCAGAGAGTCAGCAAAGCGGCAGGCACACTGCCCAGGCTCAGGCTGAACACCACCCGCCAAGGAATGATGCGCTGTCGTGCAAAGTTCAACATGCCACCAAACTTGGTGCCCGCTGCAAAGAGCAAATCGGTGCCGACGGCCAGGGCAGGCTTGATGCCAAAGCCAAATATCAACAAGGGCGTCATGAGGGAGCCGCCGCCAACACCAGTCAGGCCCACGATGAAGCCCACCACCAAACCCGCCAAAATGAATGCTAAATTTTCCATAAGGGCGCGACTATAGAGGTGGGTATCAGGGTTACCAACTATTTTTTAGTTGTACGCATATGCCATAAACGTATAAGACGGATTCGTTATGTGTATAGAACGAATAAGTTGTTGGAGACTG
>CALBEV010000112.1 GCA_937891045.1 uncultured Burkholderiales bacterium
AAGTGGCAGGTTGAATGTCAGTGTCAGCACAATGCCAATGCGCATGACCACACGTTTGCTGGTCAGCGTGTACAAAGCCGTGCGCGCAGACAACCAGGCCAGCCAGGTGAGCAAACCCAAGGCGGTCAGGCTCAAGGCCACACTGGTGGCCAGCGGTGCCAGCAAGTGAGCTTGCGGTTCACCCAGCAAATACATGGCTTGGAACGCCACCATCACAGAAAAATAAATGGCCAAGGTGCGCACATGAAACACATGCAAAGCCAAGAGTTTCCAATCTGGCGTACCTTGCCACAGCAGGCGCTCACCGGCGGGCAAGGCCTCGGGCAAACCGGGGGCGGCCTCGAACTCGTGTTCGTGGTGAGGATTGACGTTCAAAACAGTGGCTCCTGACGTTCAGGCATGGCGTAGAGCGTGCCTGCCCCGTAATAGGCCGTGATTTTTTCTTCTTCCAGCAAGGTGATTTGCGCGTCGCTTTTGGTTTTTGGTACGTTGGCAAATTGCGCGGCGAGGATGGAAGACACATGCACACCCCGGCGATTGATCCGCGCAAAAGTCATGGGCAACAACACGGTGCCACCTGAGTGCAAGGACACTTCGATGTAGCGGAACATCATTTCGCAGCGGTCCACCCACAGGTCTTTGACATGACCGGCT
Organism: uncultured Burkholderiales bacterium; assembly: GCA_937891045.1. The sequence continues at coordinate 655 of CALBEV010000112.1, forward strand.
TCAAAGCGATCTAAACCATACACCGGAAGGCCGCGCGGGTCGATATCGGGTGACATCACGCCGTGGTCAGCAGCCACACGCAAGGGCACGATTTTGATATCGCCACCGTGGTAGAGGTCGGGTTCGTCCGCGCGGGCGGCCCATGCACCTGGCCCGACACCGGCGAGCAAGGGGTCACCCACTGGCTCCAGGGGTGCGCCCAACCAGCCATGCACAGGCTGGCCGGTGTAACTGCCGTCAACACGGTTGACATCAGGGGCCAAAATTTCGCGGCCATCAGCCATCTTGAACACTTTGGGTTCAGGCACGGGCCAACCGATTTGCACCGGGCCGCCTTGCAAATGCCCGTTGTCCATCGGATAGCCTTCGCGGTGGTTTTCACGCGCGAGGTAATAAATCAGTCCGGCGAAAAACGCCCAGAACATATAGAGGACGATTTGGGCAACGTCCACATATTGGGTGATAGCACCAGTTTCCATGCTCATTCTCCTTTTAATCGCGCAAAAAATACTCAGCCCGGCAGTTCAGCCAAACCAAAGCGAGTGTCCTTGGAGGCATCGGCTTGTCGCTTGCGACTCACCAGTGGCCCCAAGGCGATCAACACACAAAACAACATGTACATCTCGATATGAAACACCACGCTGTAACCCGTGACAGGTGAAACCAGCGCTTCACCCAACATGCCTTGTTCAGCCAAATGACCGACCACATCGCGGGTGACACCGCCCAAGGCCATGGCAATGCCTGTCGCCGTGGCTTGTACCGCGCCCCATGCGCCCAACACCATGCCTGCATGCAAAGAATCGGTCATGGCCATCGCAGTCAACAACATGCCGACAGCAAACAAACCACCGCCAAAGCCGATCAAGGTGGCCCCGGTTTGAAACAACAGCGCTGAATTCAGCGGTGCAGAAAAAATGACACAGGCAAAGGCGGGCAAACCGATCAGCGCGCCCAGCGCGGCCAAGCGGCAGGCGTCCATGCCGCGCGACATGAAACGCGCTGACAAAGCAAATGCCAGCAAAGCCCCTGCGGAGGTGAGCGCGGTCAAGGCACTGGTGAGGCTGACATCCAAGCCCAGTACTTGTGCACCATAGGGTTCAAGCACGATGTCTTGCATGCTGAAGGCTGCCGTGCCCAGGCCCACGGTCCACAGAAAACGGCGCATTTTTGGCAAGGCCATCAGCATGCGCCACTGCTGTGAAAACCCGTCGGGTTCGCGTTGACCGCGACGACTGCCGCGAGCCTCTTGTTTCCACAACGACAGCAGGTTGAGCGCCGCCACCAACACTGCGCAACCCTGTACCACTTGGATGAGTTTTTGTGGCGAGAAATCACTCAGCAACAAGCTGAGTGCTGCGCTGCCCACAATCAGTCCCAGCAATTGCATGGCATACATCAAAGCCACCACACGCGGGCGTTTGTCAGCGGGTGACACATCAGAGGCCAAGGCCAAGCCTGCCGTTTGTGTGATTTGCATGCCGGCACCGACACACAAAAACGCCATGGCCGCGCCAAAACGAATCACCCACAAATAGCCTTCGCGGGGTTCAGACAAACCCAATAATGCAAACGGCATCACGGCCAAACCACCGAACATCAAAATCGTGCCCATCCACATGTAGGGAATGCGGCGCAAACCCAAGGCCGAGGGATGGGTGTCGCTGCGATAACCGATCATGGCGCGCAGTGGTGCAAACACCAAAGGCAAGGCCACCGACAAAGCCACCCACCAAGCAGGCACTTGCAGTTCGATGATCATCACGCGGTTGAGTGTGCCCACCAGTAAAGCCATGGCCATGCCCACCGACAACTGAAACAGCGCCAAGCGAAACAGCCGTGTCAATGGCAGATCGGGTGAAGCCGCGTCAGCAAAGGGCACGTACTGCAGCATCAGCGACTGCATCCAGGCGGGTGGGCGTGCGGCAAATTTCATTGGCGCACCCACTCCCACGCTTGTGAGGTGTAAAAACCGCTGGAGACGCGTTGCATGCGTTGCGGCCGCCAGCCATGTTCACGCACTGCACGTTCGATATAGACATGCAGGGTGGATTTGCGCACCGGTGACAACTGTGGCGAACGGTCGGTGCGCGGAAACAAGCGCCCCATGGCGTGCATGGCCGCGAGCAAAGGTGAATGCGGCGCGAAGGTGAACAGCACTGAATGCTTGGTGCGCTTGCTGAGCGACTCGAAGGCATTGGCGATGTCTTGCGTGTCGTAATGGATCAGCGAATCCATGCACACCACGTAGTCAAACTCGCCGTGCTTGGCGGCCAGCATGTCGCCTGCCAAAAAGGTGATGCTGCCGCCTTTGGCACTGAGTACAGGTGTGGTCAATAAATCTTGTGCGTGGCGTTCACGCGCCAGGTTCACCAGCGTGGGCGACAAATCGATGGCCAGCACTTGGGCACCGCGTTTCATGGCCTCTTGTGCCAGAGCGCCTGTGCCGCAACCGGCATCGAGCAAACGCATGCCCTGCATGTCTTGCGGTAACCAAGACAACAAGGTGAGGCGCATTTGGTCGCGGCCTTTGCGCACCGTGGTGCGAATGCGACCCACGGGCGCATTGGAGGTGAGCACCTCCCAAGCCTTGGCGGCGGTGCGATCGAAATAGGTTTCGATCTGCCCGCGTCTGGCGACGTAACTGGCGTGGTTCATTTCAGTCAAAGCCCAACAGATCAAAAATATCGCGGTCTTTCATGGGAATGGAAGGCAGCGGGTCTGTACCTGCCCACAAGGCAGCTGCCAAGCGCATGTACTCGTCCTGCACGGCCTTGACGGCGGGCGTGGCTTCGAGCTCAAACATGGTGCATTTCTGCAAACGGCTTTTGCGGATTTCATCGAGCATGGGGAAATGCGCCATGTTCTTCAAACCAGTGACGGCGTTGAACTTGTCGACTTGGTCGGTGTCGTCGCTGCGGTTGACGATCACGCCGCCCAAGCGCACGTTGTAGTTCTTCGACTTGGCACCGATGGCTTGCACGATTCGGTTCATGGCGAAGATGGAGTCAAAGTCGTTGGCGGTGACGATGAGGGCGCGGTCAGCATGCTGCAAGGGTGCAGCAAAACCGCCGCACACCACATCGCCCAGCACGTCAAAAATAACGACATCGGTGTCTTCCAGCAAATGGTGCTCTTTCAGGAGCTTCACGGTCTGCCCCACCACATAGCCGCCGCATCCGGTGCCAGCGGGCGGGCCACCGGCCTCGACGCACATCACGCCGTTGTAGCCTTCAAACACAAAGTCTTCTACGCGCAGCTCTTCGGCGTGAAAGTCCACGGTTTCGAGCACATCAATCACCGTGGGCAACATTTTTTTGGTGAGCGTGAAAGTGCTGTCGTGCTTGGGGTCACAACCAATTTGCAGTACCCGCTTACCCAGTCTGGAAAATGCGGCCGACAGGTTAGAGGAGGTGGTGCTTTTGCCAATGCCGCCTTTGCCATAAATGGCAAACACTTTGGCATTGCCAATCTTGACGCTGGGGTCGAGCTGCACTTGCACGCTGCCCTCGCCGTCGGGGCGTCCGCCGCGTTTGATTTGGCTGACGGGGATGTTGGCGGTTTCAATCATCGGGTTGCTCCTGTGGGACTTCAGCGGC
>CALBEV010000113.1 GCA_937891045.1 uncultured Burkholderiales bacterium
GTTGACTCCACCTTGCGCGGTGCGCCCATCATCTTGTCGCGCTCTGCGCCCGAGTTCATGATCGAGTTGTTCCGCCAAGAAGTGCCTGAAATCGAGCAAGGCTTGTTGGAAATCAAATCTTGCGCCCGCGACCCTGGCTCACGCGCCAAGATCGCGGTCATTTCGCACGACAAACGCGTCGACCCCATCGGCACCTGTGTCGGTGTGCGCGGCACCCGCGTGAACGCGGTCACCAACGAATTGGCCGGTGAGCGCGTCGACATCGTGTTGTGGAGCGAAGACCCCGCCCAGTTCGTCATCGGTGCTTTGGCACCGGCCAACGTGTCCTCTATCGTGGTGGACGAAGAAAAACACGCCATGGACGTGGTGGTGGACGATGAAAACCTGGCCATGGCCATTGGTCGCGGCGGCCAAAACGTGCGCCTGGCCTCCGACCTCACCGGTTGGAAAATCAACATCATGGACGCCGCCGAATCGGCGCAAAAAGTAGCCAACGAAACCGAAGGCCTGCGTGCTTTGTTCGTTGAAAAACTCGACGTCGACCAAGAAGTGGCCGACATCTTGATCGAAGAAGGTTTCACCAGCTTGGAAGAAGTGGCCTATGTGCCGCTGCAAGAAATGCTGGAGATTGAAAGCTTTGACGAAGACACCGTGAATGAACTGCGTGCCCGTGCCAAAGACGCTTTGCTGACCATGGAAATTGCCCGTGAAGAAAGCGTGGAAGAGGTCTCCCAAGACCTGCGCGACCTCGACGGTTTGGATACCGAATTGATTGCCAAATTGGCCGAGGGTGGTATCAACACCCGCGATGATTTGGCCGATTTGGCGGTGGACGAGTTGGTGGACATCACCGGCCAGTCTGAAGAAGATGCAAAAACTTTGATCCTGAAGGCGCGTGAACATTGGTTCACGGGTCAAGCGTAACGGTCATGAAGAGGAACACCACAGATGACCATCACAACGGTTGCCGAGTTTGCCAAGGAACTCAAAAAATCTCCCGACACACTGCTTGAGCAGTTGAAGTCTGCGGGCGTCGCCAAGGGTGCGGTCACAGACGAGTTGACGGATGCTGACAAGCAAAAACTGCTGAGCTTTTTGAAAGCCAGCCATGGCACAGACACGCCAGAGCGCAAAAAAATCACCTTGGTGAAGAAATCCACCTCGGAGATCAAACAAGCCGATGCCACGGGCAAAGCCCGCACCATCCAAGTGGAAGTGCGCAAGAAACGCACCTTCGTCAAACGCGACGACGAGGTGGAAGCCGAAGCCCCTGCTGAGTCTGCGCAAGAAGCCGCGCCCGTTCAACCCATCCTCGATCAAGCCGAATTGGCGCGTCGCGAGGAAGAAGCACGTCGCCAAGCCGAATTCATTCGCCGTCAAGAAGAAGAGCTGGCGGAAAAACGCCGCTTGCGCGAAGCCCAAGAGGCCAAAGACCGCGAAGTCTTGGCCGCCAAAGCCGTGCCCGCCAACGACAAAGACGCTGATGCCGCTGCCGCGCAATTGGCCCAAGCCCAGGCCGAAGCCGCAGAGCGCGAAGCCGCTGCCAAGGTCAGTGCTGAAGAGGACGCGGTTCGCGCCAAAGATTTGGACAGCCGCCGCCGCACCGCGTTGGCCGAAGCCGAAGCCATCCGCACCATGATGAATGCGCCCAAGAAAGTCTTGGTCGCCAAAAAACCAGAGCCCGAAAAAGCCGCGGTCGACCCCAAAGCCATCAAAGGCACCTTGCACAAACCGGCTGCTGGCAGCACCGCACCCGGTGCACGTCCAGCTGGTGGCGCGGTCACCAAAGACGGCCAAAAAGAAGTCAAGAGCGCCAAGCTGTCGTCCAGCTGGGCCGATGAACAAGCCAAGAAAAAAGAAATCAAAACCCGTGGCGACGCCAGCGGGGGTGTGGGTCGCAACAGCTGGCGTGGTGGCCCCCGTGGCCGCCGTGATCGGGATCGGGATGACACCCCGGTGCAAAGCGCACCGGCGGAAGCCCGCATCATTGAAGTGCATGTGCCTGAAACCATCACCGTGGCCGAGTTGGCCCACAAGATGGCCATCAAAGCCTCCGAGGTCATCAAACAACTGATGAAGCTGGGCCAAATGGCCACCATCAACCAGCCCTTGGACCAAGACACCGCCATGATCGTGGTGGAAGAAATGGGCCACAAAGCGGTCATCGCCGCCTTGGACGACCCGGAAGCTTTCACCGAAGAAGAAGCCTCTGGTTTGCAAGCCGAGTCCGTCACCCGCGCTCCTGTGGTCACGGTCATGGGCCACGTCGATCACGGCAAAACCTCTTTGCTCGATTACATCCGCCGCGCCAAAGTGGCCTCGGGTGAAGCCGGTGGCATCACACAACACATTGGCGCCTACCACGTGGAAACACCGCGTGGCATGGTGTCCTTCTTGGATACCCCTGGACACGAGGCCTTCACGGCCATGCGTGCCCGTGGTGCCCAAGCCACCGACATCGTCATCTTGGTGGTTGCCGCCGATGACGGCGTCATGCCGCAAACCAAAGAAGCCATCAAACACGCCAAAGCAGCCGGTGTGCCCATCGTCGTCGCCATCAACAAGATCGACAAGCCTGACGCCAACCCCGACCGGGTCAAAGGCGAGTTGGTGGTGGAAGAAGTGGTGCCTGAAGAATTCGGAGGGGACTCACCCTTCGTGTCCGTCTCGGCCAAAACCGGTCAAGGCATTGACGACTTGCTCGAGCAAGTGTTGTTGCAAGCCGAGGTGTTGGAACTCAAAGCACCCATCGACGCCATGGCCAAGGGCCTGGTCATTGAAGCCAGTTTGGACAAAGGTCGTGGTCCTGTCGCCACCATCTTGGTGCAGTCTGGCACCTTGAAAACAGGCGATGTGGTGTTGGCCGGTCAAACCTTTGGCCGTGTTCGCGCCATGCTGGATGAAAACGGCAAGTCCATCAAATCAGCTGGCCCGTCCATTCCTGTGGAAATCCAAGGTCTCACGGAAGTGCCGCAAGCAGGGGACGAATTCATGGTGCTCAACGACGAACGTCGTGCCCGCGAAATCGCCACCTACCGTGCAGGCAAATTCCGCAACACCAAACTGGCCAAGCAACAAGCCGCCAAGCTGGAGAACATCTTCACCGACATGGGCTCTGGCGAAATCAAAAACCTGCCCATCATCATCAAAGCCGACGTGCAAGGCTCGCAAGAAGCCTTGGCCGCGTCCTTGCTCAAACTCACCAACGAAGAGGTGCGTGTGCAGCTGGTCTATGGCGCGGTGGGCGGTATCAGCGAGTCCGACATCAACCTGGCCATCGCTTCCAAAGCCGTGGTGATTGGCTTCAATGTGCGGGCTGACGCAGGTGCCCGCAAATTGGCCGAAGGCAATGGTGTGGACATCCATTACTACAACATCATTTACGACGCGGTCGATGAATTGAAAGCCGCCATGTCGGGCATGTTGACGCCAGACAAGAAGGAAGAAATCATCGGCATGGCCGAGATTCGCCAAGTCTTCCGCATCAGCAAAATCGGCGCGATCGCGGGTTGCATGGTCACCACGGGTGTGGTGCGTCGCAATGCGCGTTTGCGTTTGCTGCGCGACAACGTGGTGGTGTTCACCGGCGAATTGGAAAGCTTGAAGCGCTTCAAGGATGACGTACGCGAAGTGAAAGAAAACTTCGAGTGCGGTTTGAACCTGAAGGGCTACAACGACATCCAAGAAGGCGATCAGCTCGAGTTCTTTGAAATCAAGGAAGTCGCTCGCACGATTTAAACCACCTGCATGCCCGCCAAGAAGTCCTCCACAGCCCACCGCGGTTTCCGCGTCGCCGACCAAATCCAGCGCGATTTGGCCGAGTTGATTCGTGAGCTGAAGGACCCGCGCTTGGGCATGGTCACCATCCAATCGGTGGAAGTCACGCCCGACTATGCCCACGCCAAGGTGTTTTTCAGCGTCTTGGTGGGCGACCCCGAGGCTTGCGTGGAAGGCCTGAACCAAGCCGCTGGTTTTTTGCGCAATGGTTTGTTCAAGCGCTTGCACATACACACCGTGCCCACGCTGCATTTTCAATACGACCGCACCCCCGAACGCGCCGCCGACATGAACGCCTTGATTGCGCGGGCTGTCGCCTCGCGTGCCAAAGACACCGACTGAACCCATGAACACGCCACGCACACGGGTGCAACGGCGCCCCGTGCATGGGGTGTTGCTGTTGGACAAACCCCTCGGACTCTCCAGCAACCAGGCTTTGCAAAAAGCCAAGTGGTTGTTGCGGGCTGAAAAAGCCGGTCACACCGGCACGCTCGACCCGCGGGCCACCGGTGTCTTGCCACTTTGTTTTGGTGCGGCCACCAAATTCAGCCAGTTGCATTTGGACGCCGATAAAACCTATGAAGCCGTTTTGCGCTTGGGTCAATGCACCAGCACCGGCGACGCCGAAGGCGAAGTGATTGCCGAAGCACCGGTGAACTTCACACCCGAACAACTGCTGCAAGTGCAAGCCTTGTTCACCGGTGTGTTGATGCAAGTGCCGCCCATGCACAGCGCCTTGAAAAAAGACGGCAAGGCCTTGTATGAATATGCCCGCGAAGGTGTGGAAGTGGAACGCGCCCCCCGGCAAGTCACTATCCATGCGCTTGCATTGAAAGAACTGCCGGTGCAAGACGGTGTGCGCAGTGTCTGGCTCCAAGCCCATTGCTCCAAAGGCACCTACATCCGCACCTTGGGCGAAGACATTGGCAAGGCACTGGGTTGTGGCGCTTACTTAAGCGCACTGCGCCGGGTGCAAAGCGGCCGTTTTTCGATTGATGCGTGTGTGAGCCTGGAGGCTTTGGAAGCCTTGCCCGAAGCACAGCGTTTCAGTCAGCTTCGCGCTGTGGACAGTTTGCTCGACAGTCATCAACCGATCACATTGCAGCCCGATGATGCAGGTCGATTCCTGAGTGGCTTGCGCCGCCGGGGTGACTGGCCCGACCAAGACCAAGTGGCTGTCTATGGTGCCAGCCCGCATGCCTTGCTGGGCACCGCCCATGTTCGCGCTGGGGAATTGATTCCCGAGCGCTTGTTGAATCCCCAAGAAATCCAATCTTTACTCGAGAGTGCAGCATGACCTTACAAATTCGAAACATCGCCATCATTGCCCACGTTGATCATGGCAAAACCACCATGGTCGACCAACTGTTGCGACAGTCCGGCACCTTTGCCGACCATGAAAAAGTGGTGGACACCGTGATGGACAACAACGCGATTGAACGCGAACGCGGCATCACCATCTTGGCCAAGAACTGCGCGGTCAGTTGGAAGGGCACCCACATCAACATCGTGGACACCCCCGGACACGCGGACTTCGGTGGCGAAGTGGAACGTGCTTTGTCGATGGTTGACGGCGTCGTGCTGTTGATTGACGCGCAAGAAGGCCCCATGCCGCAAACCCGCTTTGTCACCAAGAAAGCCTTGGCCTTGGGCTTGAAGCCCATCGTCGTGGTGAACAAAGTGGACAAGCCCGGTGCCGATTGCGGCAAGGTCATCAACGCCGCTTTCGATTTGTTCGACAAACTGGGCGCCAACGACGAGCAACTCGATTTCCCCGTGGTCTATGCCTCGGGTATCAATGGCTGGTCTTCACTCGAAGAAGGCCCACAAGGGGAGCAATGGGGCCCCGACATGTCGGCCTTGTTTGACACCGTGTTGAAACACGTGCCCGCCCAACAAGGTGACCCTGCTGCGCCTTTGCAATTGCAAATTTCAGCGCTTGATTTCTCCACCTTTGTGGGTCGCATTGGCGTGGGTCGCATCAGCGCAGGCACCATCAAGCCCAACATGGATGTGGTGGTGATGGAAGGCCCGGACAGCACGCCTTTCAAAGGCCGCATCAACCAAGTGTTGAAGTTCCAAGGCCTTGACCGGATTCAAGCCACCGAAGCAGGTCCTGGCGACATTGTGTTGATCAACGGCATCGACGAGATTGGCATTGGCGTGACCGTGACCGACCCGCTGACACCTGCGCCCTTGCCGATGTTGAAAGTGGACGAGCCCACACTGATCATGAATTTTTGCGTCAACACCAGCCCCTTGGCCGGTCGCGAAGGCAAGTACGTCACCAGCCGTCAAATCTGGGACCGACTGCAAAAAGAGTTGCAACACAACGTGGCGCTGCGCGTCAAAGAAACCGATGAAGACGGTATTTTTGAAGTCGCCGGTCGGGGTGAATTGCACTTGACCATTTTGTTGGAAAACATGCGCCGCGAAGGCTACGAGATGGCCGTGTCAAAACCGCGCGTGGTGTTTCGTGAAATCAACGGCGAGCGTTGCGAACCCATCGAATTGGTCACCGCCGACATCGAAGAACAACACCAAGGCGGCGTCATGCAAGCCCTGGGCGAGCGCAAAGGCGAGTTGGTCAACATGGAACCCGATGGCCGTGGCCGGGTGCGTTTGGAATACCGCATTCCTGCACGGGGCCTGATTGGCTTCACCACCGAGTTCTTGAACTTGACGCGTGGCTCGGGCTTGATTTCCAACATCTTTGACAAGTACGAACCGCACAAGGGCGAGATTGGTGGCCGCAAAAATGGCGTGCTGATTTCCATGGACGACGGTGAAATCTTCACCTACGCCTTGGGCAAGCTCGATGACCGTGGCCGCATGTTTGTGAAACCTAACGACCCGGTGTATGAAGGCATGATCGTGGGCATCCACAGCCGCGACAACGATTTGGTGGTGAACGCCACCCGCACCAAGCAGCTGACCAACTTCCGCGTGTCCGGCAAAGAAGACGCGATCAAGATCACACCTCCCATCCAATGCACTTTGGAATACGGTGTGCAGTTCATTGAAGACGACGAGTTGGTGGAGATCACACCCAAGAGCGTTCGCTTGCGCAAGCGCCACTTGAAAGAGCACGAACGCAAACGTGCCAGCCGCGACGCCTGAACGCCACGCCATGGTTCACAAGCTCAGCCACACTCAAGCCCTGGGGCTGATGTTGCTGGCCACCTTGCTGTGGTCCATCGCGGGTGTGGTGTCGCGTCAGGTGACCCACGCCCAAGGCTTTGAAGTCACCTTCTGGCGCAGCTTTTTCACAGTGCTGTCGCTCAGTGTTTTGTTGCCGATGCTCAAGGGCCGGGCGCTGTTCATGCATCTGCCTTGGCGTGACAAAACCTTTTGGCTCTCGGGTGTCTGTTGGTCGGTGATGTTCACCGCCTTCATGCTGGCTCTGACCATGACCACCGTGGCCAATGTGCTGATCACCATGGCCATGGGGCCGATGCTCACCGCCTTGTTGTCGCGCCTGGTCCTGAAAAAACCTTTGGCCGCGCACACCTGGTGGGCGATTGCTGCCGCTGGGGTGGGCATGGCCTTCATGTTCATCAGCCAAGTGCAGTTGGAAGGCACTCGGCATGTCTGGGGCATGGCTGTGGCCTTGTGTGTGCCGATGGCGGGTGCGGTTCAATGGACCGTGACACACCGTCTGCAACAAGCGGCGCAGCCCCCAGACTTCATGTCCGCCGTGTGGGTCGGTGCCTTGTTGTCTTGTGTGTACACCGCACCACTGGCTTGGCCCACCGTGGGCACTGCCAACGACATCGCTTGGTTGGCCGCCTTGGGTTTGTTTCAACTGGCCGTGCCTTGTTTGTTGGCAGTGCGGGCCGCGCAAGTGTTGGCTTCACACGAGGTGGCCTTGTTGGCCCTGCTCGAGGTGTTGTTTGGCATCGCTTGGGCTTGGTGGGGCGCGGGTGAAGAACCCGGCTTGAATGTGTTGGTGGGCGGCGGCTTGGTGCTGTGCGCCTTGGCGTGGAACGAATCACGAAGCAGGAGAACGCAACATGGATGATCCTTTCTCAATTCAACAAGGTGATGTGTTGGCCGAGGTGCAAGGCGCAGTGGGCCTGATCACCTTGAACCGTGCCAAGGCCTTGAATGCTTTGTCCCTGGGCATGGTGCGCAGCCTCACCGAGGTGTTGTTGGTCTGGGCGCAAGACGACCGTGTGCAAGCTGTGGCCCTGCGCGGCATGGGCAAAGAGGGCGCGTTTGGTGCGTTTTGCGCGGGTGGTGATATTCGCTTTTTTCACACCGCCGCATTGGCAGGGGACGCGGCCTTGGATGATTTCTTCACCGAAGAGTACCGCTTGAACCATTTGATTCACCACTACGCCAAACCCTGCATCGTGTTCATGGACGGTGTGGTGATGGGCGGGGGCATGGGCTTGGCACAGGGCGCATCACTGCGCATTGCCACCGAGCGCACCAAGATGGCCATGCCCGAAACCATGATTGGTTTGTTTCCCGATGTCGGCGGCGGTTATTTCCTCAGCCGTTGTGATGGTGCTTTGGGCGAGTACTTGGGCCTCACCGGTCAGATGTTGAATGGGGCAGAAGCCGTGTTCGCAGGCTTGGCCGATGTCTTGGTGGGCAGTGCGTCCTTGAACACACTGTGGGCACAGTTGCCTGCACACCATTGGTCACAGCCTGATGCCTTGGAGGGCTTCAGTGCCGCCTTAAAAGCAGTCACGCAGCACGCGCAAGCCAGCCAACCCGCTTGGTGGAACGACAGCTTGAACCAAGCCTTCGGTGCAGCCGATCTGCAAGCCATTGCGCAAGCCTTGGAAGCCGCTGGCCACACACATGCCTTAGAGGCTTTGCACAAACGATCCCCTTTGATGCTGGCGGTGAGCCTTGAACAAATTCGCCGTGCACGACACATGAACCTGAGTGACGAATTGCGCATGGAGCGTGACATGGTGCGTCACAGTTTTCATCCCACACACTTGCAACGCACACCAGCGCAAAGCGACACGGTGGAAGGCATACGCGCCTTGGCCGTGGACAAAGACCATGCGCCGCGTTGGTTGCCCGCACAACTGCATGAAGTCACCGCCGACATGGTGACGCCTTTTTTCAACAGCCCTTGGCCTGCCCATGACCATCCCTTGATGGACTTGCGGGCGCGAGTGGTTTGAGTTTTCACAGGACAGCCATGGCCAGCCCGATCAAAGTGATGTTTGGATTCCATGCCGTGGGTGTGCGCCTGAAAACCGCGCCAGACTCGGTGATTGAGGTGTTCATTGACCCGACACGCCGCGACGCTCGTATGCGCCAGTTTCAAGAGCGTGCCAAAGAAGCCAAAGTGAAATTGGTCGAGTCTGATGGCCTGCGTTTGTCTCAGCTGGCGGGTAGCCATGGTCACCAAGGCGTGGTGGCGCGGGTGCACCAGATTGACATTGCCAAATCCCTCGATGCATGTTTGGAAGCCTTGCCCGCCGATGAACCGGCCTTGATTCTGGTTTTGGATGGCATCACCGACCCGCACAACTTGGGCGCGTGTTTGCGCGTGGCCGATGGGGCAGGTGTGCACGCGGTCATCGCACCGAAAGACCATGCCGTGGGCATCAACGCCACGGTGTCCAAAGTGGCCAGTGGTGCGGCGGACACCGTGCCTTACTTCATGGTGACGAATTTGGCCCGCACCTTGAATGAACTCAAAGAGCGCAACATCTGGATCACGGGCACCAGTGACGATGCGCCGCAAACACTGTATGAGGTGGATTTGAAAATCCCCACTGCTTGGGTCTTGGGTGCCGAGGGTGACGGCATGCGCCAGCTCACCCGCAAAACCTGCGATCAGCTGGTGCGCATTCCGATGGCTGGTGGTGTGGAGAGTTTGAACGTGTCAGTGGCCAGCGGCATTTGTTTGTTTGAAACGGTGCGGCAACGCTTGTTATAAACCCAGCAAAGCGCCCAACACGGCACCACCCAGCATCAGCCACAACAGGTGCAAGCGGGTTTTCAACACCAGCAGCATGCAAACGCCGCAGATCAGCAACAAGCGCCAATCTGTTTGCGGATTGCTCGCCGTTTGCAACAACCAACCCGCTGACAGCATCAGGCCCATCACCAAGGGAATCATGCCTGCTTTGAAGGCCCGCACACCGCGTGCATGTTGGTGCAGTTGCAACCACTTGACCATGAAATAGCTGAGCAAGGAGGAGGGCAAGACCACAGCCGCCAGCAAGCCCAGCGCCATGAACAAACCAAACCCAATGGCCGCCGCACCGGCTTCAAAACCACCGGCGCTTTGCAAGCCGATGTTCCAACCCATTACGGCCACCAGCAAAATATTGGGGCCCGGCGCGATTTGCGACAGCGTCACCGATTGGCTGAAAGCGATTTCGCTCATGAGGTGCAAATCGGTCACCAAATAGCGGTGCATCTCGGGGATGATGGCCAAGGCGCCACCCACCGCCAGCAGCGACAACATGCAGAAATGCAGATGCAGATCGAGCCAGAGTTGCCAAGTCATGCAGCCACTTTCTGTTTGAAGCACAACGACCAACTCATGACGCGTCCTTTGGAACCAAGCGCCACCAAGTGAGGCCACAGGACAAACTGCCCACCAAGGCAATGACATGGGCCAAGGGCCAATGCACCAAAGCAGCCAGTGCAAAACTCAAGGCGGCAAAGCCCAGCGCCAACGGAAACCCGATGGGGTGTTGTTGCAAGGTGGGCATGAAGCGCCAACCGGCGGCCATCACCATGCCTGCTGCGGCCACACCCATGCCGTGCAGGGCCGAGGCCACCAAGGGCAGGTGTGCAAAAGCTTGGAAGGTGAACACGATGGCCAGCATCAAGAGGCCTGGAAAGAACAACAAACCACTGAGTGCGGCAAAACCACCGCTGGGGCCAAAGTGTTTGCCGCCAAACATGACCGACAGGTTGACCACATTCGGGCCGGGCAGGGTTTGCGCCAGCGCCCATTCCTCGGCGAATTCAGCCAAGGACATCCATTTTTTGCGGTCAACGAGCTCGCGTTGCACCACCGCCAACACACCGCCAAAGCCTTGCAGGCCCAGCCAGCTGAAGGACAAAAACAAATCGGTGCGGGAGCGGGGCAGGTTTGTCATTTTCAGGTTTCCCATGGATTGAGCAACTGTACGCCCGTGCTTTGGAAGTCTTTGAGATTGCGCGTGACCACGGTGAAGCGGTGTTCCAAGGCGGTGGCGGCGATCATGGCGTCGCGGTCTGAAAGCGCGTTGGGGAAATGCAGTGCTGCACAGCGCTTGGCCATGCTGGCAGAAAAAGGAATGGTGCGGCCGTCAAACACATCGGTCACGCCGTCCAACCATCGTCGCAGCGCCTGGCCTTGCGGCGGTTGTTTGTGTTCCAGCGCTTGCACGCCTTTTTCAAGTTCGAGGATGGTGATGGCAGACAAAAAGAACCGATCAAAAATGTGACCCTTGGCCCAGGCCAGAACCTGGGCGTTTTGCATGGGCTTGCCTTGTCGCAGTTCTGAAATTACATTGGTGTCGAGCAAAAACATGGTCAGTCTGTTTGCAGGCCCTGTGTTGGTTCGATGGTCAATTGCAAACGGGGTGGTTCGAAGTCGATGCCGTCGCCACCCGGAATGGCGTTCATCATGTCCAACAGGCTTTCGGTGGGCTGGCCTTGCAGTTTGTAATAGTCCTCGATGCGCAGCAAGGCGTAGGCCGGGCGGCCACGGTCGGTGATGAACACGGGCCCTTTTTCGGCGGCGCGTTTGGCGGCAGAGACATCGCGGGTGAAATCGCGGCTGGAATAGGTGTGAAGCGGCACAGCTGGCTCCTGGTTGAAGCAATGCTTGTATGTTATGACAAGCACCTGTTGATGTCACGTTTTTTTGCGAAGCATGCCTTGGCAGAGCAAGGCCATTTTCCTTGTCAGTCCTTCAAAGCAGGCCCGCCAACTAGAATCGAGGGCTGATGAATGCCCCTCTGGACGTCTCCTTTTTTCAACGCGCCGCCAAGCCACTGACCAGCTACCGCAAATACTGGGCGGCGCGGTTTGGCACGGCACCGTTTTTGCCGATGAGCCGCGCCGAAATGACGCAGCTGGGCTGGGACAGTTGCGACATCATTTTGGTCTCGGGCGACGCCTATGTGGACCACCCGAGTTTTGGCATGGCCGTCATTGGGCGCATGTTGGAAGCCCAAGGTTTTCGCGTGGGCATCATCGCCCAGCCCGAGTGGCACAGCGCCGACGCCTTCCAAGCACTGGGCCAACCCAATTTGTTTTTTGGCGTGACCGCGGGCAACATGGATTCCATGATCAACCGCTACACCGCGGACCGCAAAATCCGCAGCGATGACGCCTACACTCCCGGCGGCGCAGGTGGCAAGCGACCCGATCGCAGTGTGCTGGTGTACAGCCAACGTTGCCGAGAAGCCTACCCCGAAGTGCCAATCATCATCGGTGGCATCGAAGCGTCGCTCAGGCGCATTGCGCATTACGACTATTGGCAAGACAAGGTGCGCCGCGCCATCCTGATTGACGCCAAAGCCGACCTGCTGTTGTATGGCAACGCCGAACGTGCGCTGGTGGAAGTGGCTCACCGCATCGCGGCGAAAGAACCGATTGCACAAATCACCGATGTGCGCGGCACCGCCTTCATGGTGCGGCAAACACCCGAGGATTGGTTCGAGATTGACAGCACCGAAGTGGACACGCCCGGGCGCATTGAAGCCCACGTGAACCCCTACCTGATGGTGAGCGACCAGGCCAAGGCGCAAGGCGAAAGCTGTGCGCGTGAAGATGAAGCGCAAGCCGTGGCGGATGCGGCCAGCCTGCAAGTGGGTCAAGCCCAACTTGCAGTCGCTTCTAGTGCGAACAAAGCCAATGCCTCAGCCTTCACCACATCACCCCTGACATTTGTGCCCAACCCCGCGCTGAGCCTGGGCAAGCTGAAAGTGCCACCGCGCGACCGCTCGGTCATCCGTTTGCCCAGTTACGAGCAAGTGAAAAGCGACCCGGTGCTGTATGCCCACGCCAACCGCGTGTTGCATTTGGAAACCAACCCCGGCAATGCACGTGCTTTGGTGCAAGCGCATGGCGAAGGCCGCACCGCACGCGATGTGTGGATCAACCCGCCGCCCATTCCGCTCACCACGGCTGAGATGGACCATGTGTTTGATTTGCCGTATGCCCGCAGCCCGCATCCGAGTTATTCGGATGCGCAAGGTGGCCACGATGGCGAGACCAAAATTCCCGCGTGGGAAATGATCCGCTTCAGCGTCAACATCATGCGCGGTTGCTTTGGTGGTTGCACCTTTTGCTCGATCACCGAACACGAAGGCCGCATCATCCAAAGCCGCAGCGAAGAATCCATCCTGCGCGAAATTGAAGACATCCGCGACAAGGTGCCGGGCTTCACTGGCGTGGTGAGTGACTTGGGCGGGCCGACTGCCAACATGTACCGCATCGGTTGCAAAACCCCCGAGATTGAAGCGGCGTGTCGCAAACCCAGTTGCGTGTTTCCAGGCATCTGCCAAAACCTCAACACCAGCCATGCGCCGCTGATTCAGCTCTATCGCAAAGCACGTGCCTTGCGCGGCGTGAAAAAAATCCTCATTGGTTCAGGGCTGCGTTATGACCTCGCGGTGGAAAGCCCCGAGTATGTGAAAGAGTTGGTGACGCACCATGTGGGCGGCTATTTGAAAATTGCGCCCGAGCACACCGAAGGCAGCCCGCTGTCCATGATGATGAAGCCGGGCATCGGCAGCTACGAACGTTTCAAGCAGATGTTTGACAAGTACAGCGCCGAGGCTGGCAAGAAGCAATACCTGATTCCGTATTTCATCGCGGCGCACCCCGGTACCCGCGACGAAGACATGATGCATTTGGCGGCGTGGTTGAAGAAGAATGGTTTTCGCGCAGATCAGGTGCAGACTTTTTATCCCAGCCCCATGGCCACGGCCACTGCGATGTACCACTCGGGCAAAAACCCGTTGAAGCGCGTTGGCCGCGAAAGCGAAGCGGTGGACATCGTGCGTGGCGAAAAACGACGCCATTTGCACAAAGCGTTTTTGCGTTATCACGATCCAAACAATTGGCCGTTGCTGCGCGACGCCTTGAAAGCTATGGGCCGCGCCGACCTGATTGGCAATGGCAAGCAGCATCTGATTCCGCGTTTTCAGCCGCTCAACACCGAGGGCTACACCAGCAGTCGGCGCAAAAACAGCACGTCTGCGGCGGCCAAGACATCGCCGGTGACGCAGGGGCGGGTGAAGGCGGGTGCCGCTTCCAGCGGTCCGGTCAAGGCGGGTGCCGCTTCCAGCGGTCCGGTCAAGGCCGCGCCGGGCAAGATGTTGACGCAGCACACCGGCTTGCCGCCTCGCAAAACCAAGTAATTGGGGTCAGTTTCCAATTAATTCACGCCTGCTTGCCGACCACGGCGGGCTCGTCCGCCGCTCACCGCAGCGGAGCTGCGACGTTCGCTACACGTCCGACCCACCTTGTTCGACAAGCTGAAGTGGCTTGATTGGATGGCGAAATTGAAACAATTGGAATCTGACCCCAATTTCTGTTGACAGGGCAGAGTCCAGTGCATAAGATTGCGCCAGTATTACTGGAACACTGCACATGGCCGCACAAATGCTTCGCGCTTCCTACACCATCTCCGCGCCCACCTTGGCGCGTTTCAACGCCGCCATTCCGCTGGGCGAGCGCAGTCGCGTAGTCGAGCAATACATGGAGTTGGCGCTGCAGGCCCGCGAAGCGCATCTTGAAAAAGTGGCTGCCGCGTTCATGGCCGACCCCGCCAGCGCCGAGTCCCTGACTGATGACGCGCTGTGGGAAGCCACCGCCGCCGATGGCTTGCAAGGACTTTGATGGCCAGCGACGTCATCAAGCGCGGTGCTATTTACCGGGTCAATTTGGAACCCACTTTGGGCAGCGAGCAACAAGGCCGGGCCCGTCCCTGCGTGGTTCTCAGCATCACGCCGTTCAACAAGCAGTTCAAAACCGTGGGGGTGGTGCCTTTGTCCAGCAGCGCGCGGGTGCACGAACCCGTCACCGTCAGCGTGCCTTCAGCGGGCGAAGGCGCGGTGGCGCTTTGCTATCAGTTGCGCACCATCGACAAAGCGCGGTTGCTCAAACCCATGGGTGAGTTGGCGGCTGCAGACATGGCCGCCATTGAAGTGGCAGTCAAGCAGGTGTATGGCTGGAATTGAGCCATCCGCCGACCAAGAATGTCTCGTTAAAGCTGCCTGGCCTGAACAATTGGAATCTGACCCCAATTAGAAGCTTCACGTCATGCGTAAGCAGCAGGGGCGTTGGCCGCAGCCGTACTTTGCAAATGATCGGCGTAGCAGTTGATCACTTGGTCGTAGGCTTGTGAGGCTTCGTCCAACAGGTTTTGCTTTTGCAACAACCAACCGTAGTTGAACCACACCGAGTACTTGCTGTGGGTACGGTCATGCTTCAACCAGTGACGGTACAACTCCAGCGCCTCGTGGGTTTTGCCGGCATGGTCGAGTTGCTCGGCCTTGGCGATCAAATCCTGGGCGGACATGGTGGTGTTGTAAATCATCAAAGTGGTTTGGGGTGTCATGCTGTATTCCTTGAAGTGAACAGATGTTCAGGAATACGCAAAATCGATGCCAAGCTAAATTGACACTTTCTTGCCGCTTCGAAGCAAGCGGTCAGCCCCAGACTAATCGACAACCCAAGGCGGCCAAGATAGAACCAGCTTTTCAGGCTATGGTCACCAAGCAGGCCATGGTCACCAAGTTTTCAGGCCATGGTCACCAAGGGCAAATCATGCTGCGTGGCCAGTGCATCAATCTGTCGGCGGGTGAGGGTGGCGAAGAAGGCCGCCAGCTTGGCTTTCATGGCGGGCAGCAACATTGGATCGTGTTTTACGTAAGTTATTGATTTTATTATGTTTTTTGGTTTTTCGAGGCCAGCGATATGCAAAAGTTTGGCCGCGAAGTGCGGCTCCAATGCAGCCACGGCCACACGCCCATTGGCGCAGGCGTACACCTGGTAGCCCGCATGGGCGCCGCCCACCGAGCCCTTGGGCGCGGTCAGGCCCCAGTGCCGGGGCAGGGCCAAGTAGCCCGCCGCATCTTCCAGCGCCACCTCGTGAAACACGCCTTGACCGTGGCCGCGGCCCGGTTTAGCCCGTTGCCACAAGGTTTTCAGCACGGCTTCGCTGGCCTGGATGGACCCGGCCATGTCGGCAAACAATGTGGCGGGCAGGGCCAGATCAGTCACCAAGCCATTCGCTGCCAAATAGGTCAGGTCATGGCCGGGGATTTCCGCGCCCGCGCCGGGCGAACCCACAATGCTGACCATGTTCAGGGCAGGGAACTGGGCGTGCAAGTCGGCCCAGGCCATGCCGAGTTTTTGCAAGGCCGAGGGGCGAAACGAGGTCAGCAGCACGTCGGTCTTGGCCAAGAGCTTGTGCAGCTGGGCTTGGCCTTTGGCGGTTTTCAGGTCGGCTTGCACCACTTTCACACCCGTGTGAAGTTGGGCGTAAGCGTGTGGGGCGTACAAACCCATGGGGTCCGAGGACGCGCCTGTGGGCGCACCGGCGGGCGGCAGCGGTTCGAGTTTGCTGCACTTGGCGCCCATGGCGGCCAGGCGCATCAGGGCGGCGGGCCCGGGCAGGTTCAGCGCCACGCTCAGGATGCGAACGCCCTTGAGGCTGCTGTCGGTCTCTTGGAAATCGGGTTGTGCCATGGGGTGCTCTATATATATTGTGTTGATGCTTGATCTTAGAGGATGCATCCATGAAAACTTCATGACACTCACCTAAGCTTTAGCTAAAATAGCTATCAAGCAACAGGAGCCATCCATGCACTTCACTGCCACACAAGCCAAAAACCGCTTCGGCGCGGTCTGCGCCCAGGCCAAGGACGGGCCGGTCTTCATTGAAAAAGATGGCCGCATCGACTCGGTGATTTTGTCAGCCAAGCACTACGAGGCATTGCATTCGGCCAGTCAAACCGCGTCCGTGGCGCAGAGAAAAGCCCAGTTTGAGCAAGACCATCAAGCCTGGCTGGCCGCCCAAAACCAGCGCTTTGACACCCATGGTTTGTGGAACGACGACCTGAAGGTGTGGTGACATGCAGTTCGCCGTGTTCGACAACCCGAGCCCCCAAAAACGCGATGTGTATCCGTATGTGCTTGATATACAAAGTGATTTGCTGTCCGGCTTGCCCACCCGGATGGTGGTCCCGTTGGCGGTTCCAGCCGTCACGCCTGCGCAAATCCCGCGTCGCTTGTGTCCTTTGGTCTCGGTTCTCGGCCTGTCCTTGATGCTGGTGCCCTTTGAAGCCGCGCCTTTGGACAAGCGCTTGCTGAAAACAGAAGTGGCTTCGCTGGCCGACCGTTCAACCGACATCATTGCAGCCATGGACGCGGTCTTGAGCGGCATTTGACAAGCATTTGGCTTGAAATATGCTTTTATTGAACATGACCCTTTCAACTTGCCGCTTGCCGCTTTTGACCAGTTTGATCTGGGGCCTGAGCTTGGGCGCAGCCACGGCTGCCAACGAGCTGGCCCAAGTGGATGCCGGATCGGTCATGCGCCAAAGTGAGCAAAGCATCCGACCGCATTTGCCGGCCACCGACACCTTGCGGCTGCT
The DNA here is from genome assembly GCA_937891045.1 of uncultured Burkholderiales bacterium. The sequence continues at coordinate 17,367 of CALBEV010000113.1, forward strand.
CAGCCTGCCGCCGCCCATGCCGGTGACCGACCAAATTCGGCTGCATGTGCGCTGGGTGTACTTTCAAGGCAACCACGAAAACCTTCACGGCCAAAGATATTCCGGCAGGGGCCTTCCCGCTGCAGCTCAAAGTGGGTGAGGGTGGGCAAGAAACCACCATGGTGATTCAAGAGCAAGACGCCAAGCGCTGATGCAAAACGCTGAAGCCATCACAGGCGCAGCCAAGGCAGCTCAGGCTTTGTTGAATGCACTTCAATGAACGAACTAAGCCGCGAAGTTCAGCGGCAAGCCCACATAGTTTTCGGCTAACGACGTTGACAGGGCTTCGCTGTGCACCAAATAGTCCAACTCGGCTTCTTGCATTCTTTGACCAAAGCCTGCGCTGTCTGGAAAGCGGTGCATCAAGCTGGTGAGCCACCAAGAAAAACGCTCGGCCCGCCAAATGCGTGACAGTGCGCGTTGCGAGTAATGGTCAATGCCAACCGGGCTGTGCTCGTTGAAATACTCGATGAACGCACTGCTGAGGTATTTCACATCGCTGGCGGCCAGGTTCAAGCCCTTGGCGCCGGTGGGCGGCACGATGTGGGCAGCGTCCCCGGCTAAAAACAAGCGCCCAAAGCGCATGGGTTCAGCCACAAAGCTGCGCAAGGGCGCGATGCTTTTTTCAATCGATGGTCCGGTGATGATGCGCTCGGCCATGTCGGGGTCCAGTCGCTTGCGCAGTTCATCCCAAAACCGCTGATCACTCCAGTCTTCCACCTTGTCGTTCAGTGGGCATTGCACGTAGTAACGGCTGCGGGTCATGCTGCGCATCGAGCACAGCGCAAAGCCTCGGTCGCTGTTGGCATACACAATCGCATGGCTGGACACAGGCGGCACATCGGCCAACACGCCCAACCAGCCAAAGGGATAAACCTTCTCGTATTCAGTGATCGCGCCCTTGGGCACACTGGCGCGGGCCACACCATGAAAGCCATCGCAGCCTGCAATGAAGTCACAGTGAAGCACATGCGACAGGCCATCCTTTACATAACGCACTTGCGGGGACGTGCTGTCAAAGTCGTGCAGGCTCACATCAGCCGCGCTGTAAACCGTGTCCAAGCCCAGTCGTTGACGCTGCTTCATCAGGTCATGGGTGACTTCGGTTTGTCCATAAGCAGTGACTACTTTGCCGCCAGTGAGCTTGGTGACTTCAATCGGATGCCGGGTGTTTTTGAAAACCAATTCGATGCTGTGGTGGATGGTGCCGCCTTGTGACACACCTTCACCCACACCGGCTTCGTGCAGCAAATCGACCGACACTTGTTCGAGGATGCCAGCGCGAATCCGACCCAGCACGTATTCAGGAGACTGGCGCTCAATGATGACGTGCTCGATGCCCGCTTTGTGCAACAACGCACCCAACAACAGCCCAGAGGGCCCCGCGCCAATGATGGCGACTTGGGTACGGCTGTTGGACATGCTCAAACTCCGAGATGTTGATTCAGAACGTCAGGTTGACTCAGCAGTTCAGCGCTTGAACCTTGGAACACAACTTCACCTTTGACCAAAATCACATTCTGCTGAGTGACTTTGGTGACATGCTGCCAGTTTTTATCAACGATGACCGTGCTGATGCCCGATTGCGCAACCAGCGCACAGATGCGCCAAATTTCCAAAGCGATGAGCGGTGCCAAACCTTCGGTGGCTTCGTCCAGCAGCAGCAAGTCGGGGTTGGTCATGAGGGCCCGACCGATGCTGAGCATTTGCTGTTCACCACCACTGAGTTGTTGACCACCGTGGCTCAAGCGTTCACCCAAACGGGGGAAGGTGTCCAGCACACGCTGGTAGGTCCAGTCTTGTTGACCACGCACACCTGGGCGGGCAGCCATCACCAGGTTTTCATGCACGCTCAGGTTGCCAAAGATGCCTCGACCTTCGGGCACATAGGCCATGCCCTGATGGGCAATGGTGAAGGGTGTCTGGCCTTGAATGGCTTGGCCTTGAAATTCAATTTGTCCACTGCGGGGTTGGACCAAACCAACGATGCTTTTCAACAGCGTGGATTTGCCCATGCCATTGCGACCCATGAGGCCCACGGTTTCGCCGCGCCCCACTTTGAAAGACAAGTCGCGCAAGATGTGGCTGGCACCGTAGTAGGTGTTCAAACCGTGCACGTTCAGCAAGTTACTCATGCGTTGGCCTCACCCAAGTAAGCGGCTTGCACCTTGGCATCCTCGCGAATGGCTTGGGGCGTGCCGGTGGCAATGACGGTGCCATTCACCATCACGGTCAGCACATCGGCCAAGGCAAACACGGCGTCCATGTCGTGCTCGACCAGCAACATGGCATGGTCCTTTTTCAATGCTTGCAACAATTGCACCATGGTGTCGGCTTCAGCAGCACCCATGCCTGCCAGTGGTTCGTCGAGCAACAACACATCGGGTTCGGTGGCCAAGACCATGGCGATTTCCAATTGGCGTTGAATACCGTGGCTCAGGATGGCGGCGGTTTTGTCGCGAACTGCGGCCAAGCCAGCCAGTTTCAAGGCGCGTTCTGCGCGAGCCACCACGGAAGGATTGCGGTCTGCGCGGGTGAACCAGGACAGCGGATTGAAGGGTGCATGGGCGTCACGCGCCTGCGCTGCCAACATCAAATTGTCCCAAACGGTCAGCGGCAAGAACACATTGGTTTTTTGATAGCTGCGCCCCAAACCCTGCAAAGACAAGCGGTGGTGTGGCCAGCCTGTGACCGATTGGCCTTTGAGCCACAACTCGCCGCTGCTGGCTGCAATATCGCCGCTGAGCAAATGGGTGAGCGTGGTTTTACCCGCACCATTGGGCCCAATGACGGCATGCAATTGGTCTTTGAACAAGGACAGCGACACATCGTTCACGGCCAGCAAGCCGCCAAAGCGTTTGCTCAAACCTTTGGCTTGCAACAAGGCATCAGTCATCTTGTTTCCTTGATCGCAGCAAGCCCATCAGGCCTTGAGGCGCAATGATGACCACCAACACAATGAGTGAACCCATCCACAGTTGCCAGTGCTTGCCCAAGTCAAAGCTGCCCACCTTGGGCAGGTCTTTGAACATGTGCATGAACAACTCGAACCCAAAGGCGCCGATGAGGGCACCAGCCACATTGCCCATGCCGCCCAAGATGACCATCATGATGGCGTGGGCGCTCATGTGAAAACCCATCAACTCAGGGTTCACATAACCGGTCTGGGCACCCCACAAATAACCCGCCAAACCAGCCAAGCCGCCAGCCACGGTGAAGGCGGTGAGTTTGTAACTGAAGCTGGCATAGCCCAAGGCTTGCGTGCGGTGTTCATTCAAACGAATGCCGTTCAAGGTGCGGCCAAAGGGGCTCCAGAGCAAACGGCGCAAAAACCAATAAACCAAGAGCATGCAGCCTAAGGTGAAGTAATAGAGCACCAGTTTGTTTTCAAGGTCCATGCCCAAACCCGCAGGGCGCACATTGATGTAAACGCCGTCAGAACCACCCAAGCCTTTGTTGTCAAAGAACAGGTAATAGAGCATTTGGGCAAACGCCATGGTGACCATGATGAAGTAAATGCCTTGGGTTCGCACCACAAAAAAACCAATCACCAAGGCCACCAAAGCCGAAGCCAAGACAGCCAAGGGCAGGGTGGTGAGGATGTTGGCCCCCGCATCCGCAGGCGACATGAACGCCAACACATAACCAGCCAAACCAAAGTAGGCGGCGTGTCCCAGCGACACCAAACCCGTGATGCCTTGCAACAAATCGAGGCTCATGGCAAAGATGGCCAAGATCATCATGCGGGTGACCATCTGGGTGTAGAAGTCTTGTCCCGCAAACGGGAAGGCCAGCAAGGCCAAGAGTCCCAAAGCCAACAGCAGTTGCACACTGCGCGGCAGGGTTTCAAGATGGGCTTGAGGTGCGCTCATTGTTTGAACAAGCCTTCTGGTTTGTAGAGCAAGACCAAGGCCATCAGCACATAGACCAACATGCTGGCGAACTGCGGCAGCAGCACCTTGCCAAAGGTATCGACCAAGCCCACCAGCAAGGCAGCGGTGAGGGCGCCAAGCACCGAACCAATACCGCCAATCACCACCACCACAAAGCACATGATCAGCACTTGCGAGCCCATGTAAGGGTAGACACTGGACAAGGGTGCGATCAGCATACCTGCCAAAGCGGCCAAAGCCACACCCATGGCAAACACCAACGCATGCAATCGCACAATGTTCACGCCCATGGCCTGGGCCATGTCACTGTTGAACGCGCCTGCACGAATCTTCATGCCCAGTTTGGTTTTGCTGATCAGCAACCACAGGCCCAAAGCCAGCGCGGAGCAAATGGCCAGCATGAACAAGCGATAAGCAGGGTAAGACAAGGTGTCGGTCAACTTGATCGACCAATCCAACACCTCAGGGATGCCCACACTGTGCACATCGTCGCCCCACAACATGGAGCGCAATTCTTCAAAGATGTAAATCAGGCCAAAGGTAAGCAAGACTTGATCGAGGTGGCTGCGGTGGTAGAAATGTCTGAACAACAATTTTTCAAGCAACCAACCAAGGGCAATACTCAGGGCCGTGCCAACCACCACGGCCAGCGCCAAATTGCCCCATGCACCCGTGAGCGCATAAGCCAAATAAGCGCCCAGCATGTAGAAACTGCCGTGCGCCAAATTGACCACACCCATGATGCCGAAGATCAGCGTCAGTCCGGCGGCCAGCAAAAAAAGCAGCAGGCCGTATTGAACGCTGTTGAGCAGCTGAATTGAAAAGTTAGCGAGATCCATCAACCCAGCTTGCAACCAGCACCTGAGTCAGACAAGGCTTTGGCAGCCACACCCAAGACGATGTTTTCTTTGCCCTTGACTTCGCGCAAATACATGTCTTGCACCGGGTTGTGTGCTTTGCTCATGGTCCATTGGCCACGCGGGCTGTCGATGACGGCGGCTTCCATGGCCGCATACAAGGCCTTTTTGTTGGACAAATCACCCTTCACAGCCGCAGCCCCTTGCAACAACAGTTGGCCAGCGTCATAGCCTTGAACCGCATAAACATCGGGTTGAATTTTGAAAGCCTTGGCATAGGCCAAGCGGAAGGCATCATTGCGTTTGGTGGCCAATGAGGTGCTGTAGTGCAGGGTGGTCATGATGCCTTGGGCAGCAGGTGCCAGTTCATCATCCAACAAACCTTCCGTCAAGAAACCTGAACCATACAGCGGAATTTTGCCTTTCAAACCGGCGGCCGCATAGTCGCGAATGAATTTGGCAGCGCCGCCCCCAGAGAAGAAGCAAGCCACAGCGTCAGGCTTGATGGACGCGATTTCAGTGAGCAAAGCTTGAAATTCAACATTCGGGAAAGGCAGGCCGAGTTCTTTCACAATGGTGCCGCCTGCGGCCAAATAGCCTTCTTTGAAACCTTCACCGGCTTCGTCACCGGCGGCGTATTTCCAAGTGATCCAGACAGCTTTTTTGTGGCCTTTGGCCATCATGGCTTTGCCCAAGGCCAGGGTCGGCTGACTGTTGGTGAATGAGGTGCGGAACACATTGGGTGCGCACAAGGCGCGGGTGGCAGCATGCATGCCTGCATTGGGAATGATGCACAGCACACCGGTTTCACGGGCGACTTTGTGGATACCCATTTGCACACCCGAGTGCACAGTCCCCACCAGCACGTCCACCTTGTCGCGTTGGACCAATTTGGATGCGTTTTCAACGCCCTTGGAAGGTTCCGACTCATCATCCACTTTGAAGTACTCGATGTCGCGACCGCCGAGTTTGTTGCCCTTTTCTTCCAAGGCCATGCGAAAACCGTTGTCACAGGCTTGGCCGAGTTGGGCAAACGTGCCGGTGTAGGGCAGCATCAAGCCGATGCGGATTTTGCTGTTTTGGGCATGGGCAGGGAGCAGAAGACCTGAGGATGCGGCACCCAGCAGGGCCGCGGAACGCGAGAGAACAAGTCGGCGAGTGGTCATTGGTTGAACTCCTGAAAAGGGGACAATTTTTTTATTGTGAAGCGCGCAGTTTATACCTCTGAATTTTGCCAGTGGCGGTTTTCGGCAAATCAGGCACAAATTCCACCCATCGTGGGTATTTGTAGGGAGCCAATTGGGATTTCACGTGGGCTTTCAATCCAGCCTCGTCCAAATGCTTGTCTTGCTTGAGAACCACATAAGCTTTGGGCTTGGTCAATCCGTCTTCATCCGACACGCCAATCACAGCCGCTTCCAAAACGCTGGGATGGGTCATGATCGAGGCCTCTACTTCAAAGGGCGAAACATAAATACCGCCCACCTTCAACATGTCGTCAGTGCGCCCGCCATAGGTGAAAAAACCATCGGCGTCCCGACTGTATTTGTCGCCGCTGCGGGTCCATTCGCCAGCAAAGGTGTGCTTGGTTTTCTCGCGGTTGTTCCAGTACATGATGGCCGAGGAGGGGCCGCAAATTTGCAACTCGCCCAATTCACCATCGGCGCATTCTTCGCCTTCATCATTCACCAATCTGAGGTGGTAGCCAGGGACCACTTCACCCGTGGTGCCGTAGCGCACCCGACCGGGACGGTTCGACAAAAAGATGTGCAGCATTTCGGTCGAGCCAATGCCATCCAAAATATCCACGCCATAGTCTTGCTGCCACTTCTTTCCAATTTCAGCAGGCAAGGCCTCGCCTGCGCTGGTGCACACGCGTAAATTCAGCTTTTGTGCCGGGGGGCGCTGGTTTTGTGCCAACAAACTTGCAAACAAAGTTGGCACCCCGTAAAACACCGTGGGCTGGTGTTTTTCGAGCAAGCCAAACACCTCGGTGGGTGTGGGGCGAGCACTCAGCAGCACGGTGGTGGCGCCTACAGTCAGGGGAAAACTCAGGGCGTTGCCCAAACCATAAGCAAAGAACAATTTCGCGGCAGAAAACACCACATCGTTTTCTTGCAATCCCAGCACCGCACGGCCATACAACTCAGCGGTTTGCACCACATGGCTGTGAAGATGCAATGTGCCTTTGGGCGACCCGGTAGAACCGCTGGAGTACAACCAAAAACAAACATCATCGGCCAGGGTGTGAGAGGGCTCTTGCAGTGGACTGGACTGGCGCAATAGGTTGTCAAAGCTGACACCTGGCGTGCTGTCATCGCCTCCATCGACAATGATCTGTTTCAAACCCATCAAGTTGGGCAACAGGGGTTCGAACACAGGCCACAAAGCCTTGGACACGAGCAAACCCTGTGCCCGTGAATCGCGCAACATGAAGTCGTAATCGTCGGTGGTGAGCAGCGTGTTGACTGCAATGGGCACCACGCCAGCCAAGATGCAACCCAAGAAAGCCACTGGCCAATGCAAACCATCATGCATGCACAACAAAACCCGTTGCTCTTGAATGAAGCCTTGGTCCAGCAAGCCTTGGGCAAACCGGTGTGCCCTGTCTGACAACTGGGCATACGTCAACGTCTCTAGCGTCAAGCCGTCGACATAGGCGACTTTGTCACTGCGATTCGAATGACGCCCCAGCAGATCGCAAGCGGCGTTGTATTCCCGCGGAATGACGACCAGTGGTGGGCTGACAGTGTGATCGGAGTGACTCAGGTGCATGAGAATGGCTGGCAAGCATGGCGCGAAAGATGAAGATTATTGCTTACGGATGCATGAATCAAAATGCATATTTGCATGAACAGCCAAGCTGACCAAGTTTGTGCGGGTAGAATAGACCGATCGGGGCGTAGCGCAGTCTGGTAGCGCATCTGGTTTGGGACCAGAGGGTCGTAGGTTCGAAT
>CALBEV010000114.1 GCA_937891045.1 uncultured Burkholderiales bacterium
CAGTTGGTGGTGGTGCCCCCACCCCCTGCGCGTGAATGCTGCACTGCGGTAACATTCATACTCAGCCGAATTGACGCCTTTTTCGGGTCTGGCTGACAGCGTCTTCACCGACGTCTTTGACTGCGCCACACCCATGAATGCACCCACTACGCTCCAACATTTGATGCAAGCCGACGCCGATGCGCCGCGCTTGCGTGAGATTCCGTACAACTACACCAGCTTTTCAGACCGTGAAATCGTGCTGCGTTTGCTGGGTGAGTCGGCTTGGGATCTGCTCAACGACCTGCGCGGCGAGCGCCGCACGGGCCGATCGGCCCGCATGCTTTACGAAGTGCTGGGCGACATCTGGGTGGTCGAGCGCAACCCTTATTTGCAAGACGACCTGCTGGACAACCCGGCCCGCCGTAAATTGCTGGTCGAGGCCTTGCAGCACCGCCTGGGCGAGGTGCAAAAGCGCCGCACCCCGAGCGTGGACGCCGCCCGCGATGCCTTGGTCGGCCAACTGCTGGCCATGGCCGCGCAGGCCGTGACGCAGTTCAGCGAGCGTTTCACGCGCATGGCCAAACTGCGCAGCCAGGTGCAAAAGACCTTGGGCCGCCTCACGGCCAAAGACAACATCAAGTTCGACGGCCTTTCGCGTGTGAGCCATGTGACCGACGCCACCGACTGGCGCGTGGAGTACCCCTTTGTGGTGTTGACCCCCGACTCCGAGACCGAAATGGCGGGTCTGGTCAAGGGCTGTATCGACCTGGGCCTGACCATCGTCCCACGCGGCGGTGGCACGGGTTACACGGGTGGCGCGATCCCGCTGACTTGGAAGAGCGCGGTCATGAACACCGAAAAGCTCGAAGCCATGACCGAGGTCGAAATGATCGACCTGCCCGGTATTGCCCACAAAATTCCAACCATCTACACCGAAGCCGGAGTAGTCACCCAGCGTGTGGCCGATGCGGCCGAGCGGGGTGGTTTTGTGTTTGCGGTGGACCCGACTTCGGCCGAGGCAAGTTGCATTGGCGGCAACATCGCCATGAACGCGGGCGGCAAAAAAGCGGTGCTTTGGGGTACGGCGCTCGACAACCTGGCCAGCTGGCGCATGGTCACGCCCGACGCCGAATGGCTGGACGTGGTGCGCATGGACCACAACATGGGCAAGATCCACGACGCCGAGGTCGCCACCTTTGAGTTGCGTTACTTCAAGGCCGACGGCAAAACCCCGATCCGCACCGAAACCCTGGTGATCCCGGGCAAGACTTTCCGAAAGGAAGGCCTGGGCAAGGACGTGACCGACAAGTTCCTTTCGGGCCTACCCGGCGTGCAAAAAGAAGGCTGCGACGGCCTGATCACCAGCGCGCGCTGGGTCGTGCACCGCATGCCCACCCACACCCGTACGGTGTGTATGGAGTTCTTTGGCCACGCCCGCGAGGCCGTGCCCAGCATCGTCGAGATTAAAGACTTCATGTTTGCCGAGCAAAAGCGCACCGGTACCGTGATGGCGGGTCTAGAGCATCTGGACGACCGCTATTTGCACGCAGTGGGTTATTCCACCAAGTCCAAGCGCGGCGGTTTCCCCAAGATGGTCTTGATCGGTGACATCGCCGGTGACAACGCCGACGACGTGGCCAAGGCGACCAGCGAGATCGTGCGCATTGCCAACTCGCGCAGTGGCGAAGGCTTCATCGCCATCAGCCCCGAAGCGCGCAAAAAGTTCTGGTCGGACCGCAAGAAAACAGCGGCCATCTCGCGTCACACCAACGCCTTCAAGGTCAACGAAGACGTGGTCATTCCGCTGCCGCGCATGGCCGAGTACACCGATGGCATCGAGCGCATCAACATCGAGCTCTCCCTGCGCAACAAGCTCAAACTGTGTCGTGAGATCGAAGCCTTCCTGGAGCGGGGCAACCTGCCGCTGGGCAAGCAAGACGACGCCAGCGACATTCCGTCGGCCGAGTTGCTGGAAGACCGCGTGGCGCAAGCCCTGGCGGTGGTGCGCGAGGTGCGTGCGCAGTGGCAAGGCTGGTTGACGGATGTCGACACGCTGTTTCCTCAGCTGCAAGAGCACAGCCTGCGTGCCAGCTGGAAGACACAAATCCGCCCGGCTTTCCAGAGTATCTTCTCCGGTTCTGCCTTTTTGCCGATCCTGACCGAGGTCACGGCCATTCACCAGCGCGTGCTCAAAGGCCGCGTGTGGGTGGCACTTCACATGCACGCCGGTGACGGCAATGTGCACACCAACATTCCGGTCAACTCCGATAACTATGAGATGCTGCAAACCGCGCACGAAGCGGTCGCTCGCATCATGGTGTTGGCGCGCAGCCTGGACGGCGTGATCTCGGGTGAGCACGGCATTGGCATCACCAAGCTGGAGTTTTTGACCGACGCCGAGCTGGCCAACTTCACCGCCTACAAAGCCAAGGTGGACCCCGAAGGGCGCTTCAACAAAGGCAAGCTGCTGCGCGGCGCGGCCCTGACGGGCTTGGGCGACGATGTGCACGCCGCTGACCTGACACACGCCTACACCCCCAGCTTTGGCCTGATGGGCCACGAGTCGCTGATCATGCAGCAGTCCGACATTGGCGAGATCGCTGCCAGCGTGAAAGACTGCCTGCGCTGCGGCAAGTGCAAGCCGGTGTGTGCCACGCATGTGCCGCGTGCCAATTTGCTCTACAGCCCGCGCAACAAGATTTTGGCGACTTCCTTGCTGGTCGAGGCTTTCCTCTACGAAGAACAAACCCGACGGGGCATCTCGATCAAGCATTGGCAAGAGTTTGAAGACGTGGCAGACCATTGCACCGTGTGCCACAAGTGTTTGTCGCCTTGCCCGGTCAACATCGACTTTGGCGAGGTGTCGATGAACATGCGCAACCTGCTGCGCAAGATGGGTCAAAAGAGCTTCCGGCCAGCTGCAGAGTTTCAGTCTTGGTTCATTGGTACGGCCAGTCCGAATGCCATTGCTTTGGGTCAGGCTTTAACCAAAATCAGTTTTAAGGCGCAACGCTTGGGCAACCGCGTGTTGAATGTATTTGCACGTCAGCAAACCAAGGCACCTCCAGCGTCAGTGGGTCAACCGCCCATCAAGGAGCAGGTGATTCACTTCATCAACAAGAAAATGCCTGGGGGCCTGCCCAAGAAGGGCGCTCGTGCTTTGCTCGACATCGAAGACAAAGACTACGTGCCGATCATCCGTGACCCCAAAACCACGAGTGCGGAGACCGAGGCGGTGTTTTACTTCCCCGGTTGCGGTTCCGAACGCCTGTTCAGC
>CALBEV010000115.1 GCA_937891045.1 uncultured Burkholderiales bacterium
CTCATTGGGCAGCACCCCGATCCAGATCTTGCCGATCACTGGACACAGGTGGTGGCTGCAGGCGCTGCGCACGGTGATAGGGCCCACAATCATCAACTCGTTGAGGTGCTCGGCGTTGGGGAACTCGGTGATGTCGGGGCCTTCGACATAGCGGCCCTTGAACACTTCTTTGAGGTACATCTTGGCCACACGGCGAGCGGTGTCGCCTGTGTTGTGGTCGTTCACGGTATCGATGACCAGGCTGTCAAGCACGCCGGCCATCTTGTCGGTGACTTCGTCGAGCAGCTTCTCCAACTCGCCGGGTTCGATGAATTGGGCGATGTTGTCGTTGGCGTGAAAGCGTTTGCGGGCTGCTTGAATGCGCTCGCGGATCTTGACAGAGACAGGAACGCCTTCGTCTTCGGGCGTTGCGGCAGAAGCAGTCATGGCGTCTGAGGGGTTCATTAACATGCGCGACATCGTAACAGCGATTGAGCGACGCACAGTGACAAGGGTCATCCTATCGAACAAGCGTTCAGTAGCGGTGACCCGTGATCAGGAGCGCCAGCCGCATCAGCCCGAAAGCGATGACATCGCGCAAGCGCGTATGCCAGTGCCTTTGGTTGAAGTCTGCCGTGACGGGTGTACTCTGGGATTCAATCACTTGGCACAAGCGCTGATGCAAACGCCGGGCAAACCGCTTGTCGGCCACCACCACGTTGGCCTCTCGCGCCAGCAGCAAACTGAGCGGATCGAGGTTGGACGAGCCCACCGTGGCCCAGGGACGGTCATTGTCGGGGTCCACCACGGCCACTTTGGCGTGCAAAAAACTCACGTCGTATTCGTAGATTTCGACCCCGGCGGCCAGCAGCGCACCGTAAACCGGACGGGCTGCGTGGTATTGCATGAAGTACTCGTACCGCCCTTGCAGCAACAAGCGCACGCGCACCCCGCGCCGAGTGGCATGCACCAAGGCCTGGCGCAGCCTGCGCCCGGGTAAAAAATAGGCATTGGCGATCAACACCTCGTGCCGGGCCAGTCCTATGGCTTTCAGGTAGGCCCGCTCGATCTGGCTGCGGTGCAGCACGTTGTCACGCAGCAGCAAGGCGGCGCGGCTGGAGGGCGGTGAGCCGTCGGGCAAGGGCAAGGGCTGCTTCCATGGCAATGGCAGGCCCGCAGTTTTGAACGAGCGCAAGGCCTGCGGTATCTTGCGCTCACGCGCGTGTTGTGCGCCCTGCAAGCGCCACCACAGCTGGGACATGCTGTCTTGGATGTGGCCCACCAGTTCGCCTTGCGCACTGACGGCAAAATCCAGCCTTGGCTTGGCCAGGGTGCCGTGGTGCGGGTCGTACCAATCGTCCAGGATGTTGATGCCACCACAAAAGGCGGTATGCCCGTCCACCACGCACAGCTTGCGGTGCAGCCGCCGCCAGCGGTTGGGCATCAACAAGCCCAAGGTGCCCAAGGGGGCATACACCCGCCAGTCGACGCCCGCTTGCGCAAAGCGCGTGCGCCACACTTCGGGCAAATGGGGGGTGCCCACGCCGTCCACCACCAGCCACACACGCACACCGCGCAGGGCCGCCCGCTCCAGCGCCTCAGCCACCCTGAGCGCTGCGCCATGGACGTTAAAAATATAGGTCTCCAGCATCACATGTGAGCGTGCTTGGTCGAGCGCCGCGACCAGTGCGTCAAAGTAGGCCAGGCCCCCTTCAATGAGCCTGATCTGATGGTCGTCACGCAGCGTCGGGTTGTGCCGCATGTTCAATCATTCCAAGTGAATTCAGCGACCAGTGGCAAATGGTCCGACATGCGCCGCCAGATGCGCCCTGAAGGCACCATGGCGTGCACTGGCGTCAGGCCTCGGGCGTACACATGGTCGAGCTGGTTCAGGGGCAAGCGCGAGGGGTAGGTGGGCGTGGGTTGCTCGCGCCACTCGCGAAAACCGGCCTGCGCCATGCGCCGCCCCAAGCCTGTGCCCCAATCATTGAAGTCGCCCGCCACCAGCACCGGCTCGTGGGCCGGGATGTCTTGTGCGATGTGCGCCAGCAGCAACGCCAACTGGCGCACGCGGCTGGCGGGCACCAACCCCAAGTGCACCACCAACACATGCACCACGCGGTCCACCACCTCCAGTCGGGTGTGCAAAAAACCGCGCTGTTCGAAACGGTGGTCCGAGATGTCGCGGTGCTGGTGCGAGAGCACGGGCCAGCGCGAGAGCAAGGCGTTGCCATGCTCGCCGTGGCGCGTGATGGCGTTGGTGCAGTAAATGGCCTCGTAACCCTCAGGGGCCAAATATTCGGCCTGCGGCATGCTGGGCCAATGCTTGAAATAAGCCGCCTCGCGGCGGTGTTCGCGGCGCACCTCTTGCAGGCAGACGATGTCGGCGTCGAGCTGCTCCACCGCATGGCCCAGGTTGTGTATCTCCAGCCGCCGCGCTGGGCCCAGGCCTTGCACGCCTTTGTGAATGTTGTAGGTGACCACCCGCAATACAGGGTGCTCGTGGCGCTCGGGCTTCATGGCGAAGAGGATGCCAAAAACCGCGGCAGCATCAAGATGGCTTCAGCATTGGAGGGCGAAAAGCATTGGTCGGCTGCAGCGTGCCACGGCAACCATTGGGCTTCGGTGTGCTCGCGGGGGCTGAGCACCACAGGGAGGCGTTGCGGCACACACAGGCCGAACACGCGCTCGGTGTTGCGGCTCACTTCGGGCGCATAGCGCCAGCGCCAAGCGGGGTAAATGTCGTACACGTTTTCCAGTTCCCAGTCTTGCAGTTGGCAACTGGTGTGCAGGGCGTCGATGCCAGTTTCTTCCTGCACTTCGCGTATGGCCGTGTCGAGCCAGCTTTCTTCGGGGTGGTCCTTGCTGCCCGTGACCGATTGCCAGGTGCCCCAATCGGTGCGCCGGATCAACAACACATCCTGCTCAGGCGTGTAAATGAGCACCAACACCGACTCCGGAATTTTGAAGGTATCTGGCGATGGGGGCAGCGGGTTGGCCATGGGCGGGGCGGACTCCAAAAGTATGACCACAACAAAATTTCATTGTAGTCAGCACTGTCTGGCTGCAGGGCAGAAAGCACTTGGGTGCGGCCGCGCTGACAGCACCTCTGAGCAAGTCATGCCTGGCGTCGTTTGCTGGGCATGACCGCCAGCAGGTGTGTTTTTTGCAGTGGTTTCGACAAGAAGGCGTTCATGCCTGCGGCCATGGCCTTTTCGGCCGCATCGTTAATCACATCGGCCGTGAGGGCCACGATCGGCACTTGACCGCGTGCACCTGGCATGGCGCGGATCTGGCGGGCACTGGTCAGGCCGTCCATCACCGGCATGTGGATGTCCATCAGCACCAGATCAAAATCGGACAGGCCGGCCTGTGTCAGCGCTTGTTGGCCATTCTCAGCAAAGCTGACTTGGTGGCCCATGCTTTGCAGCAACAAGCCCACGACCTTGCGATTGACCGGATGGTCTTCGGCCACCAACACGTGCAAACTGTCCACGGGAAATACCGGTTCTTCTGCATCAGGGGCCATGGCGTCTGGTGCGTCAGGCTGTGCACCAACAGACTCAGGTGCTGTGGCGGATGTTGTGGCGGGTGCCAGCGGCGTGCTCAGTTTCAAGGTCATCAGGGTGCCCTGCCCCAACACGCTGCGCGCCATCAAGTCGCCCCCCATCAGCCGGGCCAGTGATCTCGAAATCTCCAAGCCCAGACCCGAACCCGACTGGGACCGCGTGAGCGAAGCGTCACCCCAGTGAAAGCGCTGAAATAAACTTTTTTGCGTCGCGTCGGACATGCCTATGCCGGTATCGGCGATCTCAATTTGCCAATCGACCCGCCCCGCCTCTGGCTGACAGTGCACGCGAACATCGACCTGCCCTTGCTCGGTGTATTTCACGGCATTGCCCAGCA
>CALBEV010000116.1 GCA_937891045.1 uncultured Burkholderiales bacterium
TTTTTTTGATGAATACATGGAGCACCACCACGCGTTTTTCCTTCACGATGACATATATCCCCCTGGCGATACCATCTCGACCGCTGACTCGAATTTCCCAAAACTTGTTGTTCAAACTTTTGATGTGTGGCATGCCAACTTGAAAAGGTCCAAATTCATGAATGAGCTGGCTGATACGAACAAACCTAACGCGCATATCTTGCGGTAGCGCATTCAACTCGCCATCAACAACTTCATTCAAAGTTTCAACAGACCAAATAGACATTTAAAATATACCAAAAAAAAGATATGTTGGGTTGCTTTTTCACCTGAAGCATTGAACAACTTTGTGGGAAGAAGATTCAATATTGGGGTGTTGAACCACCCATAATTTCAGCCACAAACTGATTGTCAAAATATTGATTTATTTGAAACTCTGGGATTTGCCCTCAGCGGAATGTGATTTATGAACCCCGCTAAGCTTCTCTGTCCCACAACCCCCCACCCACTAGGAACCCCACATGGCCCTCTCATGGTTAACCGCCCTCAAGGTTGTCCCTTGGGAAAAGGTGTTGGAGCATGCGCCTGAGGTGCTGGACAAGGCGCGTGGCTTCATCGACAAACGCCGCCAAACCACAGCGGAGCCGCCTACAGAGCTGGCGCAGTTGGCACAGGCCCAGCAGCAAATGGCGCAGGCGCTGGCCGAGTTGGCCGAACAAAACGCCGCGTTGATTGCGGCTGTCACGCGCTTGAAGCGGCAGCTGCGTTGGTTGGCGTTGGCGTTGGCGTTGGTGCTGGCCTCGAGTGCTTTTGTGGCGATCGTCGTGTTGGGGGCGGGCTAGTTCAATCCGTCACAAATTGATCGGGATTCTTGCCTCTGAAGGGTGCATAAAAAGCTTTGATTTGCGCCATGTCCGATGCCAAGTCGCCTGTGGGCATGAAGGCAGGGCCCAAGCCGCTCTTCTTTTCTGCAAAGTCCATGTAACCCAAAATGATCGGCACACGGGCCCCCAAGGCGATGTAGTAAAAACCGGTTTTCCAATGCCTCGATTGGCTGCGCGTGCCCTCGGGCGGCACCACCAAATGCAAATCCCGCTGGGCGTTTTGCAGGGTTTGCACAGACGCTTCCACCAAATTGGTCGACTGTGAGCGGTTGACAGCAATACCGCCCAGCCACAGCATCAGGTGGCGAAAAGGAAACCGGAACAGTTGCTGTTTGCCCATCCACTGGATGTTCAGGTTCATGGCAAAGGCCACCATCAGGGTATAGGGGAAGTCCCAGTTGCTGGTGTGTGGCGCCGCAATCACCACGCTTTTGGGGGTGTTGGTCGGCATCGCGCCCGTCAGGGTCCAGCCCAGCAGCCGCAAGGTGTGTCGAGATAACCAGCGCAGCATGGGGCTGAGCACAGGCGTGGTGAAGATGGTGATGCGCATACGACTGCTGAAAAAATAATGCGCCGACCATACCACCTGCATGCAGGTGATTTAGCCTTGGCTCATGACCTTGACGCGTATCTGGTGCACCGGGTGTCCTTGGGCCCGTAAATGGGCGCTGATGGCAGGCAAGAGTTGCCGCAACTTGGCACCTGCTGCATTGTGCTGAACCAACAAGCACCAACCGTCTTGGTCGATCGGCCCCGCCTTGATTTGGGCGCCCAGACCAGGGGGCAACACAGACTGGATGCTGCTCAGGTAATGTGCAGACTGCTTTTGCAACTGCAACAAGCCAGCCAAAGAGCCGGATTGCTCAATGGCCGTCATGACGGGGGTACCTGAAGGGGGATTGAACACGGGGCGGGACATGGGGAATTATGGACCTGGTGGCCGGTTAAAATCGCCGGCTTCGACAAAGGAATGTGTGCCCTTTGGCCTGCCCCCCGGCAGTGCATGGGCGCATCGCTTGCATGGCCTTCAATCTATTGACCCACATTTTTGGCAGCCGCAATGATCGGTTGCTTAAACAATACCGCAAAACCGTAGAGCGCATCAACGCGCTGGAGAACGGCTTGTCCGCTTTGACGGATGAGGCTTTGCAAGCCAAAACCAACGAGTTCAAGCAGCGTTTTCTGAACGGCGAAACTCTGGACAACTTGCTGCCCGAGGCTTTTGCAGTTGTCCGCGAAGGCTCTAAGCGCGTCATGAAGATGCGCCACTTTGACGTTCAAATGGTGGGCGGGATCGCTTTGCACCAAGGCAAGATTGCCGAGATGCGCACTGGCGAGGGCAAAACCCTGACCGCCACGTTAGCGGTCTACCTCAATGCCTTGAGCGGCAAAGGCGTGCATGTGGTCACGGTCAACGACTACTTGGCCAACCGAGACGCCCAATGGATGGGTCGGCTCTACAACTTCTTGGGTCTGAGCGTGGGTGTCAATTTGTCGCAACTGTCCCGCGAAGAAAAACAAGCGGCTTACCAGTCGGACATCACCTACGGCACCAACAACGAATACGGCTTTGACTACCTGCGTGACAACATGGTGTATGAAGCCAACGAACGGGTGCAACGTGTGTTGAATTACGCCATCGTTGACGAGGTGGACTCCATCTTGATCGACGAGGCTCGCACGCCGCTGATCATCAGTGGACAAGCCGAAGACCACACCGAGACCTATTTGGCGATGAACAAAGTGGTGCCGCACCTGACCCGCCAAGAAGGCGAAATGGACTTGCGCACCGGGGAAGGCGTCATCACCCCCGGCGACTTCACGCTGGATGAAAAATCCCACCAGGTCTACCTGACCGAGTTGGGTCATGAGAAAGCCGAAAAAATCTTGGCTGAATTGGGCTTGTTGCCCGCTGGCGCCTCTCTTTATGACCCGTCCCACATCGGCTTGGTGCACCACCTGTATGCCGCTTTGCGCGCGCAACACCTCTATCACTTGGACCAGCACTATGTGAACCAAGCAGGCGAAATTGTCATCGTCGACGAGTTCACGGGCCGCTTGATGTCAGGCAGACGTTGGAGCGATGGTCTGCACCAAGCGGTGGAGGCCAAGGAGGGCGTGGCCATCCAAGCCGAAAACCAAACCATGGCGTCCATCACATTTCAAAACTACTTCCGCTTGTATGAGAAGCTGAGTGGCATGACTGGAACCGCCGACACCGAGGCCTACGAGTTCCAAGAAATTTACGGTTTGGAAACCGTGCTGGTTCCGCCCAACAAACCGAGCAAGCGCTCTGACCAACTCGACCGGGTTTACAAAACTGCTGACGAAAAATACAAAGCTGCCATCGACGACATCCGCGAATGTCACGAACGCGGTCAACCGGTGTTGGTAGGTACCACCTCCATCGAGTTGTCGGAGCTGTTGGCCGAGATGCTCACCAAGGCAGGCTTGCCGCACCAGGTGCTCAATGCCAAACAGCATGCGCGTGAAGCGGACATCGTGGCACAAGCGGGTAGCGCCAAAGCCATCACCATCGCCACCAACATGGCCGGTCGTGGAACGGACATCGTGTTGGGCGGCAATGTCGAAAAAAGCATTGCTGCCGTAGAAGCCGACGAGTCCATCAGTGACGGCGACAAGCAAGCGCAGATCGCTGCATTGCGTACCCAATGGACGAAAGACCACGAATTCGTGAAGTCGGTGGGTGGTTTGCGCATCATCGCCACCGAGCGCCATGAGTCGCGCCGTATTGACAATCAATTGCGCGGTCGTTCGGGTCGTCAAGGCGACCCCGGCTCGTCACGTTTTTACCTGAGCTTGGACGATTCGCTGATGCGCATTTTTGCGGGCGAGCGGGTCAAAGCCATCATGGACCGCTTGAAGATGCCTGAAGGCGAAGCCATCGAAGCGGGCATGGTCACACGCAGCATCGAAAGTGCCCAGCGCAAAGTGGAGTCGCGCAATTTCGATATCCGCAAGCAATTGCTGGAATACGATGATGTGTCCAACGATCAGCGCAAAGTCATTTACCAGCAGCGCAATGACATCTTGGACGCTACAGATTTGACGACCCAAATTGCCAGCTTGCGCGAGGGTTGCTTCACCGACTTGGTGCGCCAGTTTGTGCCCCCAGAATCGGTGGAAGAACAGTGGGACATTCCGGGACTTCAAGCAGTTCTTGAAAACGAATGGCATTTGAATATTGAACTCAACAGCATGGTTCAAGAAGCGCAAGCCATCACTGACGAAGATATCGTGAACACGGTCGTCGAGGCTGCACATGCGCATTTCGAAGCCAAGATCAACCTGGTGGGCGCAGAGCAATTCAAGCCTTTCATGCGCGCGGTCTTGCTGCAAAACATTGACAGCCATTGGCGCGAGCATTTGTCTTCACTTGACTATTTGCGCCAAGGCATTCATTTGCGCGGCTATGCGCAAAAGCAGCCCAAGCAAGAGTACAAGCGCGAAGCTTTTGAGTTGTTCGGTCAACTGCTGGACATGGTGAAAAATGAAGTCACCCGCGTGTTGATGACGGTTCAAATCGACAACACCACGCAAGTGGCGCAAGCCGCTCAAGCCATTGAAGCGCGGGCCGAGGCCATCAGCAACCTGACCTACACCGCGCCAGACGAAACCGGGCAACCGCAAGTGCTGGGACAACAGGTTCTGCAGGAACAGGTGCCCGTTGTCGGCCGCAATGAGCCTTGCCCCTGTGGCAGCGGCAAAAAATACAAGCACTGCCACGGCAAGCTGGCCTGAGCATGGCGGTTCATTTGCACGTGGCCCCGCTACAAGACTTGCATCCTGTTGCCGGGGTGCGCATTGGCATCACCGAAGCCGGTGTGCGCAAAGCCAACCGCAAAGACCTCACGGTGTTTGAACTCGCAGAGGGCACCGCAGTGGGTGCGGTGTTCACACAAAACCGGTTTTGTGCAGCACCCGTGCAAATTTGCCGCCAACACTTGGCCGCTGGCCAGGGCATTCGCGCCTTGGTCATCAACACGGGGGTGGCCAATGCAGGCACGGGATCGTCGGGCTTGCAACATGCCAATGCAGTGTGTGCGGCGGTGGCCACCCAAATGAACATCAGCCCCTCACAGGTCTTGCCGTTTTCCACTGGCGTCATCATGGAGCCGCTGCCCTTTCAGCGCATCATTGATGGCTTGCCACAGGCCATGGCGGCCGCGCAAACCGACAACTGGTCTTTGGCTTCACAAGCCATCATGACCACCGACACCCTGCCCAAAGCGGTCAGTCGGCAGGTGCAAATCGATGGGAAAACCATCACCGTCACGGGCATCTCTAAAGGCGCAGGCATGATCCGCCCCAACATGGCCACCATGCTGGGCTTCATGGCCACGGATGCCGCCATTGATGCCTCGCTCATGAATGCCCTGGCCAGTGAGTTGGCTGAAGCTTCCTTCAACCGCATCACCATCGACGGCGACACCTCGACCAACGATTCCTTCGTGGTCATGGCCACTGGCCAAGCGGGCAACAGTTTGGTCAAGGCTTGGAGCACCGAGGCCGCCCAGCTCCTCAAGCAAACGCTGATGGAGGTGGCGCAATGGTTGGCGCAAGCCATCGTGCGCGATGGCGAAGGGGCCACCAAGTTCATCACGGTGCGCATTGAAGGCGGACGCAGCGCGTCAGAATGCCGACAGGTGGCCTATGCCATCGCCCATTCACCCTTGGTGAAAACCGCGTTCTTCGCCAGCGACCCCAACCTGGGCCGCATCCTGGCTGCGGTCGGTTATGCCGGTGTGGCCGATCTGGATCAAAACCTGATTGATTTGTTTTTAGATGATGTGCATGTGGCCACACAGGGTGGTCGTCACCCTGCTTACAAAGAAGCAGACGGCCAGCGCATTATGAAACAAGACGAGATTACCATCCGTGTGCTGCTGGGGCGCGGCAGCGCCCATGACCAGGTTTGGACCTGTGACCTGAGCCACGAGTACGTCACCATCAACGCCGACTACCGCAGCTGAGCATGGCCATGAACGACGCCTTGGAACGCATGCTGCACCGCGCAGAGGTGCTGATGGCCCGCATTGAAGCGGTGTTGCCGCAACCGCTTCATGCGCCCGATTGGCAAGCCAGTGTGGCGTTTCGCTACCGCAAGCGCAGCAGCGGCCATGGGGTGCTTGAAGCTGTGCGCCATATTGGCAGCATGTCTTTGGATGATTTGAAAGAAATCGACCAACAGAAAGAAAAAATCCAGCGCAACACCTTGCAGTTTTTGCAAGGCTTACCGGCCAACAATGTGTTGCTGACCGGTGCACGAGGCACTGGCAAATCGTCCTTGGTGAAGGCTTGTTTGAACACCTATGCCTCGCAAGGTTTGCGCTTGATTGAAGTGGACAAGCAGGACATGGTCGACTTGCCCGACATCATTGATGTGGTGGCGCAGCGCCCCGAAAAGTTCATGGTGTTTTGCGACGACCTGAGTTTTGACGAAGGCGAGCCCGGCTACAAAGCGTTGAAATCCATTTTGGATGGCACCGTGGCCGCTGCGTCACCCAATGTGCTGATTTACGCCACCAGCAACCGCCGCCACCTGCTGCCCGAGTACATGAAGGACAACCTGAGCTACACCCACACCGAAGACGGCGAAGTGCATCCAGGAGAAGTGATTGAAGAAAAAATTTCCTTGTCCGAACGTTTTGGTTTGTGGGTGAGTTTCTACCCGTTCAGCCAAGACGAGTATTTGCACATCGTCGACCAATGGCTGCACTCCTTGGGCGTGGCCAAAGACGCCAGCGTGAAAGCCCATCCCGAAGCCCTCATTTGGGCGCTTGAGCGCGGCTCGCGCAGTGGCCGCGTGGCCTACCAATTCGCCCGCGACTTTGCCGGACGGCAAGGCCGCTGAAACCATGTCGCGCTTGCATGGCCAAGCTGGCGCCCGGGTGGCTGATGGCGAGTTACCGCGCGAGGGCGGCGCTGACCGCCCAGTCACGCAGGTGGCTGTGGGCGTGTTGTTCCAAGCCGATGGGCGTTTCTTGCTGACCACCCGCCCGCCCGGCAAAGCCTATGCAGGCCATTGGGAATTTCCAGGCGGAAAAATCGAAGCAGGAGAAAGCCTGGCGCAAGCGTTGACCCGTGAATTGCAAGAAGAGTTGGGCATCACCATTCACAACCCCATGCCTTGGAAGACCGAGCGCATCGACTACCCGCATGCGCTGGTGGAACTGCAGTTTTGCCAAGTCCACCAATGGACCGGCGAATTGCAAATGAAAGAAGGACAGGATTTTGCTTGGCAGCAGTTGCCGGTCAGTGTGTCACCGGTGCTGCCCGGCACCTTGCCGGTGCTCGAGTGGTTGGCTCAGGCGCAGAGCTCGATTTCAAATTCAGCATTGCCCACCGACGCTTGAGGTTTGTTGCCCCAGGATTGGTGGATCAGACGCACCCACACCATCATGCGGTTACCGCTGATTTCAGGCACCAAACCCAAAACAGGATCGATGAACACCCGCATCATTTGGAAGCGACCTTGCGGCAGGGCTTGTTGAAATTGGCCTTGGGTGGCCATGACGCGTTGTGGTGAACCACTTTCACGGAGCAAGCGCATCAGCAAGCCCACGCTGTCGTTCAAGGCTTTGAGCGGCTCAGACCATTTCAGAATGTCCATGCGTCGTTCGTCAGGATCGCGTTGTTGCCAAGCGTGATAGCCGGGCAAATCAAAAGCGCAGGTGCCGCCTGGTACAGACACCCTGTTGCGCAAGCTGCTGAGAAAATCGCTTTCAGTGACACAGTGGCTGATGCGCCCACCCACGGTGTTGAAGCCTTGCAGGCAATGGTCGATGCGCGACAGCAAATCATCCAGCACCGCTTCGGACACCGACGGGTTGCCGCGGTAGCTTGTGAACTGTTGCTTGTGGCGCTCAAGTTCTTTCAAGATGTCGGATTTCAAATCGGAGCGGCCACCCACCTCCACAATCTCAAACAAGGTGGTGAGTGCAAAGTGGTGGTCAATCTCGGAGGTGCGCAGCAACAATTGTTCGAACCGACCCAGCAAGTACTCCAGTCGCAAATAAGTGCGGATACGCTCGTTGAATGGGTGTTCGTAAAGAATCACGGACTGCACTGGCCTGCTGGGGGTAGGAACAGCGGTAATGATAACCGCTGAAAAGCCGATTCAAAGCAGGTCCAGAGGCTAATTCTGCAGGTGGATGGCCTGTGCCTGCTGGTGCAAATCAGCCAATCGATCGGTGTTGTTGAAGACCACGATGTCGGCTGCGGCCAAGCGCTGGGCGCGGGAGACTTGGTTGGCCATGATTTGCCGCACCTCCACGGCGGACAGTTGGCTGCGCTTCATCACCCGGGTGACTTGCGTGTCTTCCTCGCAATCGACCACGATGATTTGTTGCAAGGCAGCCAACCAGTGGGCTGACTCCACCAGCAAAGGGATGTCAATGACTACCAATGAATTACCTTTGTCCTTGATGAAAGCTTCCGCTTGCTGGATGGCCGTCAAGATCAGCGGGTGCAGCAAGGTCTGCAGGGCGCGTTTGGCCTGCGCCTGCGTGAACACCAGTTGCCGCATTCTGGGGCGGTCCAAAGCACCCTCTGGGGTGATGAAGTCAGAGCCAAAGTATTGTCGAATGGGCTCGATCGCTGCGCCTTGAGGTGCTGTAAGCGCGTGCGATAGGTCGTCGGCATCGATGAGGGGAAAACCTCTGTCTTGCAGCAACTTCCCAAGCGTGGATTTGCCGCTGCCAATGCCGCCGGTCAAGCCAATGCGTTTGAATGAGGGGGGTGCCATGGGCACAGTCTATAAGAAGCCCAAGCCCTTTAAAGCACCTGCCCGAGCTGAAAGACGGGCAAGTACAAAGCCACCACCAAGCCACCAACCAAGCCGCCCAGCACCACCACCATCAAAGGTTCAATCAACTGCGTCATGCCGTCAATTTGCCACTCCAAGGCTTGCTCATGGTCCTGCGCCGCCTGGGCTAGCAAAGTGGCCAAGGTGCCAGACTCTTCACCGACGGCCACCATTTGAATCAGCAAGTTGTCAAAGACAGATTGCTTTTGGCGGGTCTGCGGCAGCAGCAGATGCACCGACTGCATGGCTGCAGACAAGCTGCTGCCTTGCGTGACCGCATGGCGTATGGACCAGGTGAACAAGCCATAGACACGGTTTGGGCAAGCGCCAGCAGTGACTTCCAAGGCGTCCAGCAAGGGCACACCTGATTGCAGCAAAGTGGCCATGCAACGCGTCCAGATGGCATCATTCGAAGCCCGCATCACTGCGCCAGCCAGCGGCATGCGCAGAAGGCCTATCGCGGCCTGCAGTTGCCAAAATTCACTGCGACGGTATGCGCTGCGCAGTCCAAGGGCCAGCAACAGCAGCCAGAGCAAGGCCAGCGGTCCAGAATGCAACAGGCCCTCGCTCATTCGGAGCACCACCAGGGTGGCTGCTGGCAATTCGGCCCCAAACGAAGCAAAGATGTTTTGAAAGACGGGCACCACCCAGATCAAGATCACGGCCGTGACCAGCACGCCAATCAGCAACACCGCCACCGGATAGACCAAGGCCATCTTTACTTTTTGGCGCAACTTGTGTTGCCGTTCCAAGTAGGCGGCCAAGCGGCGCAGCATGCCGTCGAGGTTGCCTGACATTTCACCTGCTGCCACCAACTGGCAGTAGAAATGGTCAAACACTTGTGATTCCCGCAAGGCTTGTTGCAATGACATGCCTTGGGCAATCTGATGCCGCAACTGCCGCAGCGTGTGTTGTAAAGGTTCGAAACGCACCCCCTTGGCGACAGTGTCCAAGGATTGCAGCAGAGGCACCCCGGCGCACACCAAGGTGGCCAATTGTTGAGTGAAGCCGGACAAATGGTGCACCGGTATCTCAGGCATGCGCGGCCCCCGAAAGCTCTTCTAAAGAGGTATCGCCAGCCGCTACTTTTTGCAAGCCATCCTCATGCAAACTCAGCACGCCTTCCTTGCTGGCTTGAGCAGCAATCTCCAAGGCAGAGGCTTGCGCCAAGATCAGGTTTTGCATGGCCTCACTGATGGGCATGACTTGATGGATGCCAATACGCCCTTTGTAACCCTGTTGGCATTGCGGACAGCCGATGGCCTTGTAGCGTTGCTGCCCAGGCACCAACACCTTGCAATGCGGACACAAACGGCGTACCAAACGCTGGGCACAAATCAAGACCACGCTGCTGGCCAAATTGAAACCTGCAATACCCATGTGGTTCAGGCGGGTGAGGGTGCTTGGGGCATCGTTGGTGTGCAAGGTTGAGAGCACCAAATGCCCGGTTTGTGAGGCTTTGATGGCGATGTCGGCGGTTTCACTGTCGCGAATCTCGCCCACCATCAAGATGTCAGGGTCTTGCCTGAGCAAAGCCCGCAAGGCTGACGCAAAACTCAAGCCCGCTCGTTCATTCACGTTCACTTGGTTGATGCCAGGCAGCACAATTTCAGAGGGGTCTTCCACGGTGGCGATGTTCACTTCGGGTGTGTTGAGTTGCGCCAAACAGGTGTAGAGCGTTCGTGTTTTGCCTGAACCTGTGGGTCCGGTGATCAGCACCATGCCGTGTGGCCGCTTGATGGCTTCCAGCAAGCGTTGCTGAGAGGTTTCCGACAAACCCAAAGATGCCATGTCCCAAGCTTGCGCGTGAAAATCCAATACGCGCAACACCACCTTTTCACCATGCAAGGTGGGCAAGGTGCTCACCCGAAGGTCCACCATGCGCGAAGCCATGGCCACCTGCATGCGTCCATCTTGCGGTTGGCGTTTTTCGGCGATGTCCATGCGCGACAAGACTTTGATGCGCGAGACGATGCGCTCGCGCAAAGCGGCAGGCGGCGGTGACATTTCTTGCAACAAACCATCGATGCGCAAGCGAATGCGCAACAGGCTTTCATAGGGCTCGAGATGAATGTCAGAGGCTTGCAAGTGCAAGCTTTGTTGCAACAAATGGCTCAGCCAGTCCACGGCTTGCTGGTCTTGTGGGTTGTTGCGCTGCTCTGAGATGGCGGACTTGTTCATGCCTGCCAATGTAGGCCGCCGAAGCCGTTCAAGGGGCAAACCGGACTCACTGAATTTGTGAGTGTGATTCAAAGAAATTTGAATTCATCAAGATTACTCGTCAGTAACTGGTGATTGCCCCGATGACTTCATGGGATTGATTCGCAAAAATCAACCTATGCTTGATAAAACTATGGAAATTATCGAAACCCTCCATTCAGACTTTGACCCTGAGCTGGTTCTGATTCAAATACAAAAAGACCATCAGGCCTATTGGGTTCATGCTTTGGGAGAAAAGCCGGTTGCTTTTGGTCAGCTCACCCAAGCAACCGAGTACGCACAAGGGAAATTGAAATCTTTTTATAAATAAAGAATTACTTTCTCAATTCTGGTGTCAATAGGCTGCCAAAGATGGACTACCCTCAGCCAGTTGTAAGATCTTCTTTAGAAAATGACTGCAAACCAAACCCCCCTGTTGAAGAGGAAATCATGAAGCGCTTGTTGTTGGTGTCAATCTTGTCTATGAATTCCTTGGCCTTTGCGCACTGCGCTGGCCCCGTGCCTTGTGAAATGAAATACGTGGATGTCGCGTTCCTCAAGACCAAGCGCACCGGTGCCGATATTGAAAAGGCCAAAGCCATGCGCGAAGAGGGTGAAAAACTCTTCAAAGAAGGCAAAGAAGATGAAGCACTCAAGTTGCTTCAAGAGGCTAAAAAATTCCTGTTGGATTAAGGAGTTCTCAACATGATGCGTCAATTGCTTAGCTTGTGCTTCGCTGGACTGTGCCTGCTGCCCATGGTGTCCCACGCGGGCGACATGTCTGAATGCGCGAAGATGGAAGACAAAGACAAAAAGCATTTCTGCTTGGCCAGTTATGCGGGCAGTGGCACCTATTGCGACAAAATCGCCAACGGCGAGCGTCGCCGCGAATGCATGTTCAAGGTGGTCAGGCTTCAGCGCGATATCACCTACAAACCCAGTAAAACCAAGCCTGCTGCCAAATAACAAGCCTTAGAAAGCTGCCAAAGCCCAAACCTGCTGACCTGGCACAAGGTTCAGGTTTGACGATTTAAAAGTTGAGACGCCACGTCGCTCAGCGCCTCTTTGTAAAGACTGTCCGGCAACACCCGCAACGCATTCAAGGCCAATTGCGCCTCAGCAGAGGCCGCTTCCCGAGTGGCTTGCATGGCACCGGTTTCCCGCACGATGTGCACGATATCCGCCAAGGCCTCCACGTCACCTTGCTCAATCGCGTGTTTCACCAAGGCGCACTGCGCGGGGTTGCCGCGTTGCATGGCCACGATGAGGGGCAAGGTGGCCTTGCCTTCGCGCAAGTCGTCGCCCAGGTTTTTGCCCATCAAGGCGGCGTCACCGTCATAGTCCAGCACATCGTCAATCACTTGGAAGGCCGTGCCCAAAGCTTGTCCGTATTGGGCGCAGGCGGTTTCCACAGCCGCTGAACTTTGGGTCAGGACGGCGGGCAATCGGGTGCTGGCTTCAAACAATTTGGCGGTTTTGGAGCGGATGACGCGCAAATAGGCGTCCACATCGAGCGAGGCGTCATGCATGTTCATGAGCTGCATCACCTCGCCCTCGGCAATCACATTGGTGGCCTCTGCCACGATGTCCAGGATGCGCAGGTTTTGGCACTCGACCATCATTTGAAAGGCGCGGGAATACAAAAAATCGCCGACCAAGACGCTGGCGGGATTGCCAAACATGGCGTTGGCCGTGGGGCGGCCCCGGCGCAAATTGGAGTCGTCCACCACATCGTCGTGCAGCAACGTGGCCGTATGGATGAATTCGATCACCGCGGCCAATTTGTGGTGATCGCGACCTTCGTATCCCAAGGCACCAGCCATGAGCAACAAAAGCACCGGGCGCAAACGCTTGCC
>CALBEV010000117.1 GCA_937891045.1 uncultured Burkholderiales bacterium
ACGGGGCTTGACCACTACAACATTTGGCAACAACAAAAACGCCTGGTGCTCCAACATGCTGGCAATACGACGCAACTGGCTTTTGTACATGCCGGTGCCATCAGCTTGGTGCATGCGGGCGCCACCACCGCGCATGGCTTGTCGGTCGGCGGCAAATGCCTTCACGGTTTCAGGCGTGAAACTGGCCATCACTTGGGCCGCGCCTTGCGGTTGAAAGTTGTAGGCCATGGCCACCGGAAACAACAAGGTGTCGGCCCATTGCGCCACGCTGCGCACCAAGCCTTTGGGGGCTTTGTTGTAGAGCGAGGGCGTGGGTGCCACCTGCTCCAGCACATCGCAAATGAGCGCGGTGTCGCAGTACACATCCGCGCCGATTTGCAGCACCGGTGTTTTGCGGTAGCCGCCCGTGAGGGGCATCAGGTCCGGTTTGGGCATGACCGATGGAATCATCACGCTGTGCCAGGCAAGCTGTTTGAAACCAAAGACAGCGCGGATTTGTTCTGCGAACGGTGACGCGGGGTAGTGGTGAAGAATCATGGCGGATTAAATTTGAACAACTTGTTTGCCGAAGTTTTGGCCCTTGAGCAAACCGAAGAAAGCTGCTGGTGCGCTGGCCAAACCTGCTGCCACGGTTTCGCGTGGGCGAAACTTGCCACTGCCCACCAGTCCGCCGAGTTCTTGCAAAGCCAGCGGCCAATCATCTGGGTGTTCGCTGACGATGAAGCCCTGCACTTTCATGCGGTTCACCAGAATCAGTGACGGGTTGGCCATGGGCAGCGTTTGACC
The DNA here is from genome assembly GCA_937891045.1 of uncultured Burkholderiales bacterium. Next base: position 787 of record CALBEV010000117.1, read on the forward strand.
GTTGTAGCCGGCGATCATGCCGCAGACCGCGATGCTGCTGAAATGGTTCATGCGCAACATGACGGCATCCAACACCATGCCACCCACATTTTCAAAATGGCCATCGATGCCGTCTGGACAAGCCTCTTTCAAGGCTTTCGACAAGGACAGATAGTCTTTGTGTTGTTTGTAGTCGATGCAGGCGTCAAAGCCAAGTTCTTTCACCACATAGTCGCATTTGTCTTGTCCACCGGCGATACCGACCACGCGGCAACCACGTGCATTGGCCAGCGCACCAAAGGCGCTGCCTACTGCGCCACTGGCGGCACTCACAGTAAGCGTTTGACCTGCCTTGGCTTCGATGATGCGCACCAAGCCATGCCATGCGGTGACGCCGGGCATGCCCACGGCACCCAGGTAATGGCTGATCGGCACGTGGGTGGTGTCCACCTTGCGCAGCATGCCGGGGGTGTCGGCATCGACCACGCTGTAGGTTTGCCAACCGCCCATGCCGACCACTTTGTCGCCCGCTGCAAATTTGGGGTGACGGCTCTCGAGCACTTCACCCACGGTGCCACCAATCATCACGCTGTTGAGCGGCTGCGGCAGGGTGTAGCTTTTGGTGTCGTTCATGCGGCCACGCATGTAGGGGTCGAGGCTGAGAAAGGCGTGTTTGACCAAGACTTGTTTGTCTTGCAAGGCCGGGGTGTCCAGGGTGACCAACTTGAAGTTGTCGGCCGTGGGTTCGCCGGTGGGGCGGCTGACCAAATGGATTTGAGGGTTTTGGGGCATGTGATTCTCCTGAAGTTATCCGCCGGTGATGCAAGACACACCGCCGTCGATGGCCAGCCATTGGCCGGTGATGTGTTTGCCTGCATCGGATGCAAACAACACGGTGATGCCTTTCAAATCTTCGTCGTCACCCAAGCGTCGCAAAGGCGCATGGGCGGTCAACACGTCTTCGCCATAGGTCTCGAACGTGCCAGCCGTCATTTTGCTGGGGAAAAAGCCGGGGCAAATGGAATTGACGCGGATGTTGTGAACGCCCCATTCGCCAGCCAGTGCACACGAGAAATTGATGACCGCGGCTTTCGAGGTGTTGTAGGCGATGGTGTTGATGCCGGTGGGGTTGCCGCCCAAGCCGGTGATGGACGCGATATTGACAATGCTGCCACTGCGGCGTGGAATCATGCTGTGCTTGCCGATGTATTGGCTCAAGATGAAATAGCCGCGCACATTCAGGTTCATCACCTTGTCCCAGCCCTCAATCGGATGGTCTTCAGCGGGTGCACCCCAGGCCGCACCGGCGTTGTTAAGCAACACATCGACATGGCCAAATTGTTTCAAGGTGTGTTCACCCAGATTTTTCAAATCGTGTTCATCGGCACAGTTGGCGGCCATCCAATGGGCATCAATGCCGGCAGCTTTCAATTCAGCCACGGCTTGCTCTAGTTCTGCGGCCTTGCGTGACGCGATCATCACTTTGGCACCCGCCTCGCCCAAGGCATGCGCCATTTGCAAACCCAGGCCGCGCGAGCCCCCGGTCACCAAGGCGGTTTTGCCGGTCAAATCAAACAGTTGTTTCACAGTGCGGGTCATCTCAGGTTCCTTCGGTGTCAACATCAAAAAGCATCTTCGGGCATGTGGGCGCAGGTCGCGTCTTGACTTGCAACCACGTTCAACCATGCGCCAATTTTGGGCAACTCGTAGTGGTAGAAAAATTGACACGCTTGGCGGCGTCCCACATGAGCCGCCTCTGTGCCCGTGCTGGCCAAGTGCAATTCCAACCAAATCCAGGCCAACACCGTGTGACCAAAGGCTTGCATGTAGGGCACGGCGTTGGCTAGACTCAGGGCGGGGTCTGTCCCCTGCCAAGCCGCATGGGTGGCTTGCAGCACATCGCTCCACGCGTTTTGCAATGCCTGTGCATAGGCTTTGGTTTCTTCGGTGTGGGCCTTGGCCATGGTGGCTTGCATGCGCTCGCCCAACAGCGTGAGTCCCAGGCCTTTGTCCATCAATACTTTGCGCCCCAGCAAGTCCATGGCTTGAATGCCGTGGGTGCCTTCATGGATCATGTTCAGGCGTTGATCGCGCCAATACTGCTCCACTGGGAAGTCGCGCGTGTAGCCATAGCCGCCATGAATTTGGATGGCCAAACTGTTGGCTTCCAGGCACCATTCGCTGGGCCAACTTTTGATGATGGGTGTCAACACTTCCAGCAACCACTGGGCTTGATGTTGTTGCTCAGGGTTACCGGTGTGCAAGTCATCTACCAGGGTGGCGCCATACAAACCCAGCGCCAGTGCGCCTTCGCCATAGGCTTTTTGCGCCAACAGCATGCGCTTGATGTCGGCGTGTTCAATCAAACGCACCGGGGCTTGCGCCGGGTCTTTGCCCGCCGGGCCCACTGGGCGGCCTTGGGTGCGGGTTTGGGCATAGTTCAGCGAGGCGTAGTAGCCCGCCAAACCCAACATGGTGGCGGCCAGACCGACACCAATGCGGGCTTCGTTCATCATGTGGAACATGCATTGCAAGCCTTTGCCCGGCTCGCCCACCAAATAGCCGATCGCCCCAGCACCACCGCGCACAGGGTAGGTTCCTTCACCAAAATTCAGCAAGGTGTTGACCGTGCCGCGCCAACCCAGTTTGTGGTTCAAACCGGCCAAGGCCACATCATTGCGTTCACCCGTGAGCTGACCTTGTGTGTCCACCAAATTTTTGGGCACGATGAAGAGCGAAATGCCTTTGGTACCCGGGATGGTTTTGCCGTCAGCCCCGGGAATTTTGGCCAACACCAAATGAATGATGTTCTCGCTCAATTCATGGTCGCCGGTGGAGATCCACATCTTGTGGCCCTTGAGCCGAAACCGGGGGCCCAAGGGGTCTTGCAAGTGGTCTGCGCCATCGGGGGTGGCGCGGGTGGCCACATCCGACAACGACGACCCGGCTTGTGGTTCGCTCAGGCACATGGTGCCCGTGAATCGCCCGTTGAATTCGTTCAGAGCAAACACTTCTTTTTGCAACACGCTGCCATGCTTCATGAGCAAATTCGCATTGCCCACGGTGAGCATGCCGCCGCCGATGCTGACGGAGGCACACGCAAAAAAAGCATTGGCGGCCGCCTCGACGGTGAATGGCAATTGCATGCCACCGATGTCATGGCTTTGTGACGCGCTCAACATGCCACTGTCGACATACGCTTGGTGAGCATCGCGGGTGGACTCGGGCAAAACAACCCGCAACCCGCCTTGGCCGTCAGGCTCGGTGCGTGGTTCTTGTATATCCACTTCACGGTTGAAGGGCGCAAATTTGTCACGGGCGATGCGCTCGCAGGTGTCAAGAACCGCGTCAAATGTTTCGCGACTGTGGTCGGCAAACCGAGGTCGTTGCGTCAAATCTTGAACGCGCAACCAGTCGTGAAGTAGAAATTGCAGACAAGCAGAAAGATGCATGGCACGACACAAAAAAAGGCAAGAATGACCACTGTAGCAGTCATTGACTGCCGCGATTGACTCTGAGATGACACCTCTGGCCTGGCCACTGCCCCTTGTTGGCAGTGGCATTGAGAACGCTAGAGCGGGCTTTGGCGGGGACGCTGAAAATGCAAGCTCAAATCACAACTGCCCCCGCCTGCAAACCAACGTGCTTCAACCTTGGACTGCGGTGACAACCAAGTTTGCGACACCGTGGCATTGCCACGGGTGTAAGAGGCCAACGAGTGCGGCATGCCCAAGCGTGGAGACAGTGCATGCACCCAGTCTTGGGCCCGCGCTTTGCAAACCTGATGGGTCACGGCAGCACCTTGGTGCGGCACGCTTGCCACGATTTCGACAATCTGCCCGCCAGCATCGGCCATGGCCATGACGGTGGCAGACATGCCAGCCACCGTGGCTGTCACGACCGATTGATCACGTTCATCACAACCGGGCCCGATTTGCAATGCAGCGCGGTCCCATGCAGCCATATGCTGCGCGGCCGTTTGCAGGGCGGATCCAAGCCGAAAGCTGCTCAGCCCCTGAGGATGAAGGGTCAAGTGAGGTGAGGTGGTATCGGCACAGGCCAAGCTGGATGCCAAGGTCAGCCAGCTCGCCACACCAGTGGCGCAAAACGCCTGCCAGCCGTTCACTGCACAGGCTTGACCACGCCGCAGTAACGACGGGCACCGGCTCCCCCAATGGGTTGGGCCAAATGATCGTCGCGGTTCTCGTGGATCACGATGGCCGCTCCGTTGTCGTCAAGCAGCGCAGGTCGGCCACCTTGTCCGCTGAGGCTGGCCAGCATGGTGAACAACTCCACCTCCACCGACCCATCAGCATGCACCATCAAATTGGGAAGATCACCAGCATCAGGCCCTTCGGGGTTCATCAGCCCGTGCTTTTTGGCAGCAGGGTTCAGGTGGGCACCGGATGCCACAAAACCTTTGTCACCATCGGCGCAAGTGCCGACCTGATGGACGTGCATGCCTTTGGGCCCTGCAGGCAAACCCTTGGCGCTGACGTGCAGCAAGATGCCATGGGGGCCATCGGTGAAGCGAACTTCACCAACGACTTGACCTGCGCGGTCTTGCAGCACTGCCATGGCTTGATTGCTGGCTTGGGCGGACGCTGTGAACGTCAGTGCAAGCAAGCTTGGCAAGACGGCCATCCATGTGTTCTTCATTGAAATTCCTTCATGATTGAAAAGCGTTACAACACCTCAAACACACCAGCCGCGCCCATGCCGCCGCCAATGCACATGGTGACGCAAACACGTTTGGCACCACGGCGTTTGCCTTCAATCAGGGCATGGCCGGTCAGGCGTTGACCGCTGACACCATAGGGGTGGCCCACCGCGATGGCGCCGCCATTCACGTTCAGCAGTTCAGCGGGAATACCCAGCTTGTCGCGACAGAACAGCACCTGAACTGCAAAGGCTTCATTCAATTCCCACAGGTCGATGTCTTGCACCGTCAGACCCAAACGTTTCAACACTTTGGGAATGGCATACACCGGTCCGATGCCCATTTCATCCGGTTCACAACCGGCCACCGCAAAGCCCAAGAAACGGCCCAGCGGTTTCAAATTGCGCTTGGAGGCCAAGTCTTCGCTCATGATGACGCAAGCACCGGCACCATCGGAAAACTGGGACGCGTTGCCAGCCGACACCACGCCACCGGGCATGGCGGGTTTGATGCCTGCAATGCCTTCTTTGGTTGTGCCATCGCGCAGACCTTCATCCACACTGACGGTGACTTGCTTGGTCATCATGCCCATGACTTTGTCGACCACACCGGCTTGCACCGTGATGGGTGCGATTTCATCGCTGAACTTGCCTGCCGCTTGCGCAGCACACGCTTTTTGCTGGCTGGCGGCACCGTACTCGTCCGTGGCATCACGGCCGATGTTGTAGCGCTTGGCCACTTGCTCGGCGGTTTGCAACATGTTCCAGTAAATCTCTGGTTTTTTCTTGTTGAGTGCCGGGTCCATCAGCATGTGCTGGTTCATTTCTTGTTGCACACAGGAAATGCTTTCCACACCACCGGCCACATACACCTCGCCTTCACCCGCGATGATGCGTTGTGAAGCCAGCGCGATGGTTTGCAAACCGGAAGAACAAAAACGGTTGATGGTCAGGCCACTGACGGTGACGGGGCATTCGGCCATCAGGGCGATTTGACGCGCGATGTTGGCACCGGTGGCTCCCTCGGGGTTGGCGCAACCCATGATCACGTCTTCGACTTCGTTGGCTTCGATGCCTGCGCGGGCAATGGCGTGTTTGACCGCGTGGCCACCCAAGGTGGCACCGTGGGTCATGTTGAAAGCACCGCGCCAACTTTTGGCCAAGGGGGTGCGGGCGGTTGAAACAATGACAGCGTTGGTCATGGTGGTTCCTTAATTGAAAGTTTTGCCGTCAGCGACCAAACGGGCCAACAAAGGCGCGGGTTGCCAGAATTGAGCGTCATCATGCGGGTTTTGCGCATAGCGTTTCATGGCTTGGATGACGTTGAACAAACCGAATTGATCGGCATACAGCATGGGGCCGCCACGGTAGATGGGGAAGCCATAGCCGGTGATGTAGACCATGTCGATGTCGCTGGCCCGGGCTGCAATGCCCTCTTCCAAAATGTAGGCGGCTTCATTCACCAAGGCGAACACCAAGCGTTGCTCGATTTCGTCGTCGCTGATCTTGCGGGCGGTGATACCAAGCGAAGTGCGGTGCTTGGCGATCATGTCTTCCACATCTTTGTTGGGAATGGCGTCGCGCTTGCCCGCCACATAGTCGTACCAGCCCTTGCCCACTTTTTGGCCAAAGCGCCCTTGTTCGCACAACAAGTCGGCGGTTTTGCTGTACTTCATGTTGGGCTTTTCCACATAGCGGCGCTTGCGGATGGCCCAGCCAATGTCGTTGCCCGCCAAGTCGCCCATGCGAAACGGGCCCATGGCGAAACCGAATTTCTCAACCGCTTTGTCCACTTGTTGAGGCGTGCAACCTTCCTCGATCAGGAAGCCTGCTTGACGGCTGTATTGCTCGATCATGCGGTTGCCAATGAAGCCATCGCACACGCCTGAGACCACAGCGGTTTTCTTGATTTTCTTGGCCACGTCCATGACGGTGGCCATGATGTCTTTGCTGGTATCAGCACCGCGCACAACCTCCAGCAGTTTCATCACGTTGGCAGGGCTGAAGAAGTGCAGGCCCACAACGTCTTGGGGGCGCTTGGTGAAATGGGCGATGGCGTTCACATCCAGGGTGGAGGTGTTGGACGCCAAGATGGCACCGGGCTTCATCACCTCGTCGAGTTTGTTGAAGACCTGTTCCTTGACCCCAATTTCCTCGAACACGGCTTCAATCACCAAATCGGCATCGGCCAAGTCTGCGTAGTTCAAGGTGCTGGACAACAAGGCCATGCGTTGCTGGAATTTGTCTTCCTTCAACTTGCCTTTTTTCACCTGGGCTTGGTAGTTCTTCTCGATGATGGCAATGCCTTTGTCCAAGGCTTCTTGCTTCATCTCCAAAATTTTCACCGGGATACCGGCATTCAGGAAGTTCATGCTGATGCCGCCACCCATGGTGCCCGCACCAATCACGGCCACGCTCTTGATCTCGCGTTTGGGCGTGTCGGCCGGCACATCGTCGATTTTTGAGGCCGCACGTTGGGCCATGAACAAATGGCGCAAAGCGCGGGACTCTGGGGTCCACATCAGGTTGATGAAGATTTCGCGCTCGGCTGTCATGCCATCGTCGAATTTCATTTTGGTGGCGTTTTGCACCGCTTCAATGCATTTCAAAGGCGCAGGGTATTTGCCCTTGGTCATGCCGTTGACCATGTTGGTGCTGAATTTGAAGAAGGCGTCTGAATTCGGGTGTTTGCAAGGCAGGTCGCGCACACGCGGCAACGGACTGGTGCCCACCACGCCTTTGGCAAAGACCATGGCTTCTTCCAGCAACTTGCCAGCGGAAGACGCCATTTCGTCAAACAATTTTTGGCCCGGCAACATGGCCAGCATCTCGCTTTGAATCGCTTCGCCGCTGACGATCATGTTGAGGGCGGCTTCGACGCCAATGACGCGGGGCAGGCGTTGGGTGCCGCCCGCACCAGGCACCAAGCCCAGCTTGACCTCGGGCAAGGCCACCGAGCAACCAGGGGCGGCCACGCGGTAATGGCAACCCAGCGCCAACTCGAGACCGCCGCCCATGACCACCGTGTGGACCGCCGCCACGGTGGGCTTGGGACAGTTTTCCAGCGCCGTGATCAGGTTGAGCAAATTCGGCTCTTGCAGGGCTTTGGGTGAACCGAATTCTTTGATGTCAGCGCCGCCCGAAAAGGCTTTGCCTGCGCCGGTGACCACGATGGCTTTGACCGCGTCATTGGCCACCGCTTGGTCCAGTCCCTGCATGAAGGCTTGGCGCGTGGCCAAACCCAAGCCATTGACCGGCGGATTGTTCAAGGTGATCACGGCGATGTCGCCGTGAACTGCGTAATCAGCACTCATAGGGGTTCCTTGTCAGAAGCGTTGTTGCGTGGGGAAGTGTAAAAAAGAACGACCGTTCTATTTTACACCTCAAGCCATTCTTGCCGAACCGACGCGTTTTCACGCAGCTCGGCTGGGGTGCCATCGAACACGATGCTGCCGTGGCCCATGACCAAGGCGCGGTCGGAGATGTTCATGGCGATGGTGAGTTTTTGCTCAATCAGCACCACGGATACGCCTCGGTTGCGCAACTCGCGCAGAAAGTCACCCACCAAGGCGACGATCTTGGGTGCCAAACCTTCGGTGGGTTCGTCGATGATGACCAGATCGGGGTCGCCCATGAGGGTGCGACACAGGGTGAGCATTTGTTGCTCTCCACCTGACAAGACCCCTGCTTCGGTGTGCTGGCGTTCGCGCAGTCGGGGAAACAAGTTGTACATGTCCTCAAAGTTCCAGCGCCCGGTGGGTTTGTCCCCTTTGAGGCCGAGCAACAGGTTTTGCTGCACTGTGAGTTTGGGGAAGATGTCGCGGTTTTCAGGCACGTAGCCCAAACCCATGTGGGCGATGTCAAAGGGCTTGCGATTGAGCAAGCTCTGGCCTTTGAACTGCATATCGCCGTGGCATTGCACCAATCCCATGATGGCTTTGGCGGTGGTGGATCGGCCCGAGCCATTGCGACCCAACAGCGCCACGATTTCACCCTGCCCGACGCTGAAATTCACGCCTTGCAACACATGGCTTTTGCCGTAATACGCATGAAGGTCTTGGATGTGCAGCATGTCAGTGGCCTTGTTCTTCCATGCTGCCCAAATAGGCCTCTTGCACCCGCGCATTGGCGCGGATCTTGTCGGGGGTGTCGTAGGCAATGATTTCGCCATACACCAGCACGGCGATTTTGTCGGCCAAACCAAACACCACGCCCATGTCGTGCTCCACCGTGAGCAGGGTTTTGCCCAGGGTGACGTCCTTGATGAGTTCGATGAAGCGCTCGGTTTCGCTGTTGCTCATACCGGCCGTCGGTTCATCCAGCAACACCACGTTCGCGCCACCAGCCATGGTGATGCCAATTTCCAAAGCACGCTGCTCTGCATAGGTCAGGTTCATGGCCAAGACCTCGCTTTTGGCCTGCAAATGAATGCGTTCCATCCATTCATGAGCCAAGGCATTGGCGTCTTTCAGGTTGCCCAAGAAAGACCAAAAACTGTAGCGGTGACCCAGGCCCCACAAGACTGCGCAGCGCAAGTTTTCAAACACGCTGAGCTTGGGGAAGATGTTGGTGATTTGGAAACTGCGCGACAAGCCCAGCCGGTTGATCTCGAAGGGTTTGCAACCGTCAATGCGTTGCTGGTTCAGATAAATCTGCCCACTGGTCGGGGCAAAACGTCCGCTGATCAAGTTGAACAAGGTGGACTTGCCTGCCCCATTCGGGCCAATGATGGCCACGCGTTCGCCGCTGAAAACTTCCAAGTCCACACCGCGAATGATCTCTGTGTTGCCAAATTTTTTCGCAACTGCTTGCAAACGCAATGAAACAGAATCGGTCATGACTTCTCCTGCTTTGCTTGCGCGTTGATTTCGGATTGAATATCCGCCCAGATCGGCATGAAGCGTTGACGCAACCACTCAAACCCAGCCAATCCCACCAAGGCGATGGCCAATGACGCCAGCCAAGTGCTTGGTGATTGGGCATTGAGTATCAAACCGGCAAATGGCAGATCAGGTCCCAAAGAGGCATTGAGTTGCTGGTGGTAAATCATTTCAACCAAGGCACCGGCACCTGCCAGCATCAGCAAACAAGTGAAAGCCATGCCCACATAGATGGGCACCAAGCGTCGCAGCGCACCAACCTGAATCACCCGCACATTGGCCATGATCAAACCGGCCAAACCGCCGGGCGCATAAATCACCATGAACAAGAACACCAAGCCCAAATACAACAGCCAAGCTTTGGTGATCTCTGAAAGCAACACAAAGGCCAAGACCATCAAAATGCCGCCAATGATGGGGCCAAAAAAGAAAGTCGCACCGCCCAAGAATGTGAACAACAAATAAGCACCCGAGCGAGCGGGCCCCACCACTTCGGCAGTGACAATTTCAAAATTCAAGGCACCCAATCCTCCCGCAATGCCAGCAAAAAAACCGGCGATGATGAAAGCACGGTAGCGCACTTGCTGTGTGTTGTAGCCAATGAACTCGACCCGCTCTAGGTTGTCGCGCACCGCATTCAAGATCCGTCCCAACGGTGTTTGAGTGAAGGCATAGAGCAACCCAACCGAGACAAATGTGTAGATGGCGATCAGGTAATAGACCTGTCTTTGCGGACCAAATGTGATGCCCCAAAAAGCTTGGCCCACGACACGGTTGCCAGACACACCGGCCTCGCCACCAAAAAACTCCGAGAACATGAGCGACATGGCAAACACCAACTCGGCCATGCCCAAGGTGATCATGGAAAAAGCGGTGCCGGACTTGCGCGTGGTGACATAGCCGAGCAAAACCGCAAAGCCCAAACCGGCCACGCCCCCCACCAAGGGCAACAAGACGACAGGAATGTAGAGGTTGCCGTTGCTAACCGCATTCAGCGCATGGATCGTGAGGTAACTGCCCAAGCCGGTGTAAACAGCATGGCCAAAACTCAGCATGCCCCCTTGACCCAACAAGATGTTGTAAGACAGGCAAGCAATGATGGCGATGCCCATTTGAGACAGCATCGTCATCGACAGGTTGCTGGTGAACACCCAAGGAGCGACCAACAACACCAAGGCAAAGCCCAGCCAGATGGTGTAGTTTGCGGTGCTGGAGAGGTGCTGATGTCGCATCATGTTTCACGCTTTCCAAGCAAGCCCCGCGGGCGAAAAATCAAGATCAAGACCAAAAACAAATACGGCAAGATGGGCGCGGCTTGGGACACCGTCAACTTGGCGAAAGAATTGTTTTGCAGGCCTGCAATGCTGGCGACGCCCAAGTCGCTTAGCAATTGCAAAACGGAATAATCAATGGCCACGGCAAAAGTCTGAATGATGCCAATCAGCAAGGAAGCCAAAAAAGCGCCGCTGAGGGAGCCCATGCCACCGACCACCACCACCACAAAAACCACCGAGCCGACTGTGGCCGCCATGGCGGGTTCGGTGATGAAGGTGAAGCCGCCAATCACACCTGCCAAAGCAGCCAGACCGGTCCCCATGGCAAACACCATCATGAAAATACGCGGCACGTTGTGGCCCAGCGTTTCGACAGTTTCGGGATGGGTGAGTGCGGCTTGAATCACCAACCCCGCCCTTGTGCGGGTGAGCACCCACCAAAGACTCACCACCATGGCAATCGCGGTGACCATGATGAAGGCTCGGGTGGCTGGGAATGGGGTGCAAATCACGCGCACTGCCTCTGCCGACTGGCAAGCCGCACCGGCGGCACCAGCGACCAATGACAAACCTTGCTCGGCATGGTTGATCAAGGTGAAGACCGGGCCTTGCAATTCACTTGGAGGATTGAATTCAACAGCCACCCGGCCCCAAATCAACTGCACCAACTCCAACACAATGTAGGACAAACCAAAGGTGACCAGCAGTTCCGACACATGGCCGTATTTGTGTACCTTGCGCAGCACCTGGCTTTCAAACAAAGCACCGGCTGCGCCAGTGAGGATGGGGGCCAATAGCAAAGCAGGCCAAAAGCCGATGACGCCTGCCAGGGTGTAGGCCAAATAAGCACCCAGCATGTAGAAACTGGCGTGTGCAAAGTTCAACACGCCCATCATGCTGAAGATCAGCGTCAGGCCCGAGCTGAGCATGAACAGCAGCAGGCCATAGCTCAGGCCATTGAGCATGGAGATCAGAAAAAACTCCATGTCAGCCTGTTACTTGAATTCTGTGCAAGGCTGCATCCATTCCCACCAACAGCATCTTCACGGCTCAGGGCATTTTCATTTGGCAACTGGTGGGCGTGCTGGACACGTAAGGCTCGAAAGTTTTGACAAGTGCCAAAGTCATGCCCGTGTTTTCAGCGCTGTAGGGGAATTTTTTATCCGCTTTTTGCCAGACGGTGACAAACAGTGTTTGTTGCAACTGGTGGTCGAGTTTGCGCATCTCCATGTCGCCATTGAAACCTTTGAATTTCATGCCATGCATGGCGGCGGCCACCTTGACCGGATCGGTGGATTTGGTTTGGGCCATGGCTTGCGTCAGCACATCAAAGATGCTGACCATTGAGCCGGTGTAGAGATCGTCGTTGTGTTTGGCTTTGAAGCCTGCCATGTGCTTGCCCATGACACCGCCCATGTTGTAGTGTGCATAAGCCACTTGATAGACCCGTCCTGCGGCGTTTTGACCCAGCGCAGTGGGCGTGCCTGTGACACCGGTGTAATAGGTGAAGAACTTGCCGTTGTAGCCACCTTCGTTGGCCGCTTTGACCAACAAAGCCAGGTCTGAGCCCCAGTTGCCGGTGATGACCGAGTCGGCACCAGAGGCTTTGATTTTGGCAATGTAGGGTGCGAAGTCGCGCACTTGGGCCAAAGGATGCAGGTCTTCGCCCACGATTTGGATGTCCGGGCGCTTGCGTGCCAAGTTTTCCTTGGCGTACTTGACCACTTGTTGGCCGTGCGAATAATTTTGGTTGAGCAAATAAATTTTCTTGACCGAGGGTTGCTCTTTGATGAAGGTGGTCATGGCTTCCATTTTCATGGAGGTATCTGCATCAAAGCGGAAATGCCAGTAACTGCATTTGCTGTTGGTGAAATCAGGGTCCACCGCCGAGTGGTTCAAGAAAATAATTTCTTTGCCCGGATTGCGCTCGTTGTGCTTGTTCACCGCGTCAAGCAAGGCACCGGCCACCGAAGAGCCATTGCCTTGCGTGATGTAGCGCACCCCTTGGTCGATCGCAGACTTGAGCAGGTTCAGACTTTCGGCTGGGCTGAGCTTGTTGTCCAAGCCCAAAATTTCAAATTTCACACCAGCCACATTGTTTTTGTTGTATTCCTCGGCCAGGTACTGCAGTGTTTTGAGCTGATTGGAGCCGACAGGCGCCATCAGGCCGGAGAGTGGATCGATCCATGCAATTTTGACGGTTTCGCCTTTTTGAGCCCAAGCATTGACCGAGCTCAACAGACCCCATGCCAACAACCAACCGAATTTGCCAAAGCGCATGCTTTTCTCCTCATTCAAAGACTTCAGAGCCTAACTTCAATTGATGGACCGACCGGCTAGGGAATCCCCTAGCAAGGCCGATCTTGTGAAAAGAGCCAGCCTGCTCAGATCGGCAGTTCGTAATCGGCAAGTTGCTCTCGCAAACGGGTTTTGAGCATCTTGCCGGTGGCGCCCAAGGGAATGGCCTCGACAAACACCACGTCATCGGGGATTTGCCATTTGGCGATCTTGCCCTCATAAAACTGGAGCAAAGCGTCGCGCTCTAACGTGGTACCAGGTCGCTTGACCACCACCACAATGGGTCGCTCGTCCCACTTGGGATGCGCCATCCCAATGCAAGCAGCCATCGCCACCTCAGGGTGGGCCATGGCGATGTTTTCCACGTCAATCGAGCTGATCCACTCGCCACCGGATTTGATGACGTCTTTGCTGCGGTCGGTGATTTGCATGAAGCCTTCGGGGTCCACGGTGGCCACGTCCCCGGTGGGGAACCAACCATCCACCAGCGGTGAGCCACCCTCTTGTTTGTAGTACTCGCGCACCACCCACGGGCCTTTGACCAACAAATCGCCATAAACCTTGCCATCGTGCGGTTGCTCCACGCCTTGGTCATCGACGATTTTGAAATCCACACCAAAAATAGCGCGGCCTTGCTTCAAGCGGATTTTCATTTGCTCGTCTTTGGGCAACGCCAGGTGCTTGTTTTTCAGGGTGCACAAGGTGCCCAAGGGGCTGAGCTCGGTCATGCCCCAGGCGTGCAGCACTTCCACGTTGTAGTCGTCGTTGAAGGCTTGGATCATGGCCGGTGGGCAGGCCGAGCCGCCAATCACGGTGCGCTTCAAATGGCTGAATCGCAAGTTGCCGGCCTTCAAATGGCCCAACAGCATTTGCCACACCGTGGGGACACCTGCTGCCAAAGTGACTTGCTCGGTCTCAAGCAACTCGTAAACCGACTTGCCATCCAACGCCGCCCCTGGAAAAACCAGTTTGCATCCCACCATGGCCGCGCTGTAGGGGATGCCCCATGCGTTTACATGAAACATGGGCACCACCGGCAAGACACTGTCGCGCGCAGACAAACACATCACATCGGGCAAAGCGCAGGCATAGGCGTGCAGCAAGGTCGATCGGTGGCTGTAGAGCGCGGCTTTGGGGTTGCCGGTGGTGCCACTCGTGTAGCACATGCATGAAGCGGTGTTCTCGTCCAGGTCGGGCCAGTGATAGGTGTTGGCTTGCGAATGAATCCAAGATTCATAGCTCACCAGGTTGGGGACGCCCGTGTCGGCAGGCAGTTTGTCGGCGTCGCACAAAGCCACCCAATGCTTCACGGTGGGACATAGCGCATGGATGTTTTGAACGATCGGCAAAAACGTCATGTCAAAACACAGCACATGGTCTTCGGCGTGGTTGACGATCCAAGCAATTTGCTCGGGGTGCAAACGCGGGTTCAAGGTGTGCAAGACACGGCCACTGCCGCTGACACCAAAGTAAATTTCCAAATGCCGATAACCGTTCCAAGCCAGCGTGGCAATCCGCGCACCTTGCGCCACCTTCCAACCATCGATGGCATTGGCCACTTGGCGTGAGCGCTTGGCGATCGTGGCCCAGTTGCTGCGGTGGATGTCGCCCTCGATGCGACGTGAAATGATTTCTGTGTCTGCGTGGTGCTTTTCAGCAAACTCGATCAGGGAAGCAATCGACAAGTTTTGGCTCTGCATCAATCCCAACATGGGAAGTCTCCTTAATGGCACTCGGGTGCGTGTTGTTTCCATGTATTGTGCACAATCCCCTCATGCCAGCCCTAGACAACCAGCCTTTCACCTTGCCCTGGCGCAACCGTTATGCGGCGCTTGGCCTTGATTTTTTAAGCCCTGTGGCGCCAACCCCTTTGCCCGATCTGCATTGGGTGGCTCAGAACACCGCATTGGCTTCGGACATGGGTTTGCCCGCTTCATTCTGGAACGACCCACAGGTGTTGGCCGCGCTGGGAGGCAGTGCCACCTTGGATGGAAGCATGCCCTTGGCCAGTGTCTACAGCGGCCACCAATTTGGCGTTTGGGCGGGCCAATTGGGCGATGGCCGCGCCTTGTGGCTTGGTGAAATAGACACGCCCATGGGGCCTCAAGAGTTGCAACTCAAAGGCGCCGGCAAAACCCCCTACTCCCGCATGGGCGATGGCCGCGCCGTTTTACGCTCCAGCATCCGAGAGTACTTGTGCAGCGAAGCCATGCATGCGCTTGGCATCCCCACCACCCGGGCCTTGGCCTTGGTGGGTTCACCTGCCAAAGTGATTCGCGAAGAGCTTGAAACCGCCGCCGTGGTCACCCGCGTGGCGCCCAGTTTTTTGCGCTTTGGTCACTTGGAACACTTCGCGGCCAAAGGACAGATTCAGCAGCTTCAAAGCTTGGTGGATTTTTTCATCGCGCACCAATGGCCCGATTTGCAGTCCTTTGACGCAGGCCCAGCGCGTTACACCGCCTTGTTGGCGCGGGTGTCTGAACGCACCGCTGCCTTGTTGGCGCAATGGCAATCTGTCGGTTTTTGCCACGGCGTGATGAACACCGACAACATGAGCTTGTTGGGCCTGACCATCGACTATGGTCCGTTTCAATTCTTGGATGGCTTTGACCCCAGTCACATTTGCAACCACTCTGACCACCAAGGCCGTTACGCTTATGCGCGTCAACCGCAAATTGCTTTTTGGAATTTGTACTGCCTGGGACAGGCGCTGATGCCCCTGATCAACGACCAAGACCTGGCGGTTTCTGCTTTGGAAGGCTTCAAAACCGATTACCCCCAAAGCTTGGACCAACAATTTGCGGCCAAGTTGGGCTTGCAACAGCGCCAAAGCACAGACCATGATTTGATTCACAGCTTGCTGACATTGTTGGCCACCGAAAAAACGGATTTCACGATTTTTTGGCGGCGCTTGAGCCATGCTGTGGCGGATCTCGCCTCAATGAGCACGGCAGTTGCATTCACACCGGTGCGTGATTTGTTCATTCAACACGGCGCTTGGGATGCTTGGTTGCCCGATTATTTGCAGCGTCTTGAACCGCAAAACGCGGCTCAGACGGGCCAACAGATGCTCAACACCAATCCCAAATTCGTGCTGCGCAACCATTTGGGCGAGGCGGCCATCAATCAAGCGAAAATAGGCGACTTTTCCGGTGTGCAAACACTCTTCACTCTGCTGTCCTCGCCCTTCGAGGAACACCCGGGGTTTGACGACTTTGCCGCCTTTCCGCCCGACTGGGCCTCCTCCATTTCCATCAGCTGTTCCTCATGACCTTGCCTGACAACAACGCCGATTGGCGTGCCCATTTGGCCGCCAAAAACTCCGAACCAGTGGCGTTTGAAGTGACCCGCATGGCGGCCACCGAGCGACCTTTCACTGGCCGCTACGAAGCCCACTGGGCTGCGGGCAGCTACCACTGCATTTGCTGCGACGCCAAATTATTCGATGCCGACACCAAGTTTGACGCTGGTTGCGGGTGGCCCAGCTTTTCCAAAGCCGCACAGCCGCAGGCCATCGAGGAACGTGTCGACAGAGCGCACGGCATGCTGCGCACTGAAACCGTTTGTGCCCATTGCAAGGCCCACTTAGGACACGTCTTTCCAGATGGTCCTGCACCCACGGGTTTGCGCTACTGCATGAATTCAGCCGCTTTGGCGTTTGAACCTGCCAAGGATTGACGCGATGAAACTGCTGATTGATTTTTTCCCCATCATTTTGTTTTTCGTCACTTTCAAATTGGCGGGTATTTTTTATGCGACTGCTGTCGCGATCCTTGCCACCTTGATTCAAATTGCCTGGTTGTTCAAGAAAAACGGTCGTGTTGAAGCCATGCATTGGATCAGCTTGGGTGTCATTGTCGTGTTTGGCGGGGCCACCCTGCTGACTCAAAATGAAACCTTCATCAAATGGAAACCCACCATCTTGTATGCGCTCATGGGCGGCGTTTTGTTGATCGGGCAGTTCATCTTCAAACGCAATTTTTTAAAAAGCCTCATGGGTTCACAAATGGTTTTGCCCGAGGCTGTTTGGCGGCAATTGCTCTTGAGTTGGGTCGGGTTTTTCAGCTTCATGGGCCTGCTCAACCTTTGGGTGGCCTACAACTTCGACACCGACACCTGGGTGAATTTCAAAATGTTCGGCGGCCTGGGTTTGATGGTGGTGTTTGTCATCTTGCAAGCCTTGTTCCTTAGCCGACACGTTCAGCCCGACACCAAAGAAGAAGAAGCCAAACCATGAACATCACTGCCGACCAATTGCATGATCGTCTTTCCACCCAATTACAGCCCTTTGCCTTGCAGGTGCTTGATGAAAGCGCAGACCATGCCGGTCATGCGGGTTCGGATGGGTCGGGTCAAGGCACGCATTTTCGGGTGCGCATCGGGGCTGGGGTTTTTCAGGGCTTGAGCCGCGTGGCCAAGCATCGGCTTGTGTATGATGCCCTGCAACAATTCACCGACCAAGGCATGCACGCTTTGGCCATTGAAATTGTGGATACAACTGATTGATATGTTTGGTTAGTTTAAAAGTCCGGCCCTTGGCCGCCCCGATCAATTCGAAAGTGATTCATGAATAAACCATCTGT
>CALBEV010000118.1 GCA_937891045.1 uncultured Burkholderiales bacterium
CAGGCCGAGTTGCTGCAAGCCCAAGAACAATTGAGAGAAGCGGCGGTGCAAGCTGCCCGACACCACGAACGTACCGCCTTGATGCGCGATGTGCACGATGGCTTTGGCTCGCAGCTCAGCCAAGCACTCATGATGATGGAGAAGGGGCAACTCAGCCCGTCGCAAATGCAGCAACTCTTGCAAGAATGTGTGGTTGATTTGTATTTGGTGGTTGATACCTTCAGCGACGAAGAAGCCTTGTTGGCCAATGCGTTTGTGGATTACCGCTATCGGGTGCAAAAGCGCCTGAGTGCTCAACCGGTGCAAATTGACTGGGACTTGAACTTAGACCACATGGGCCCCATGCCGCCCAGGCTCATTCTGCATTTGCTGCGCATCGTGCAAGAGCTTTTGAGCAACAGTTTGCGTCATGCCCAAGCCACCCGCATTCAAATTTCCGCTCAGTTTGATGCCAGTCAGCAGGTGTTGTTGGTCAGCTGTACCGATGATGGTGTGGGCTTGGGCGAGTTGAAACATCACGGGCGTGGACTGCAAAACATCCATCAGCGGGTGCGTGAACTGGGTGCGTCCATCGCTTTTGAACAACTAACCCCAGGCACCCAAGTGACTATTTTTTGGTCTGCTTCATTGACCAAGGCTTGAAGCATTTGTCCTGGGTTTTGAGAAGGCTTGAGGGGGCGGCATCGGGGTCAACCGTGCCGCCTATTTGGCAGCCTGCGCAAGGTACTGCAAGCTGTCTGTTCAACGCGCGTCAGGCAATTCGATTTTCACTTCCAGCACTTCCAAGTTGTCTTGGCGCTCGAGGTTGACTTTGATGTCATTCGGGTTGATGTTGACGTACTTGGACAGCACCGCAATCAGGTCGCGCTGCAAGTCGGGCAGGTAGTCGGGTTGGTGGGCATTTTTGCCGGAGCGCTCGTGCGCCAAAATGATTTGCAGCCGCTCTTTGGCCACGCTGGCGGTTTTTTTCTTTTCGCCAATCAGGAAAGACAGAAAGGACATGCTGCTTATCTCCGGCCAAACACGCGTTGCAACAAGCCCTGCTTGACGGCCTCGGTGAAGCGCAACGGCACTTCCTTGCCCAAGAAACGATCGACCACGTCTTTGTAGGCTTCGGCGACATCGCTTTTTTCCAACAGAACAGCGGGCACGCCTTGGTTAGAGGCTTGCAGCACGTCTTCGGATTCGGGAATCACGCCAATGAGGGGAATGCGCAGGATGTCTTGGATGTCTTCCAAGGACAACATGTGACCCTCTTGTACCCGCGTGGGGTTGTAGCGGGTGATCAGCAAGTGTTCTTTGATCGGGTCTGCGCCTTGAATGGCGCGCAGTGTTTTGCTGCCCAACATGCCCAAGATGCGGTCCGAGTCACGCACCGAAGACACCTCGGGGTTGGTGACGATCAGGGCTTCATCGGCAAAGTGCATGGCCATCAGAGCGCCGGTTTCAATGCCAGCGGGAGAGTCGCACACGATGAATTCGAAATCCATGCCGGCCAGGTCGCGCAACACGCGTTCCACACCGTCGATGGTCAAAGCTTCTTTGTCGCGGGTTTGCGAAGCGGCCAACACAAACAGGTTGTCGGAATGCTTGTCTTTGATGAGTGCTTGGTTGAGGGTGGCTTCGCCGTTGATGACGTTGACGAAGTCGTAGACCACGCGGCGTTCGCAGCCCATGATCAAGTCCAAATTACGCAAGCCGACGTCAAAGTCGATCACCACGGTTTTGTGGCCACGCAAGGCCAGGCCAGATGCAAAACTGGCGCTGGTGGTGGTCTTGCCCACGCCGCCTTTGCCCGAGGTCACCACGACTATTTTGGTCATCGAAAAAAATCCTTGTTGAATGAGTAAGCAGCTTGGCCAGCGCGAGGGGCTTGGCACTACAACCAAAGAGTTTACAAGGCCCGCATGGACAGCTTGTCGTCGGCCAACCAAACCTGTGCGGCTTTGCCTGCCACCTCTTTGGGCAGGGGTGTGTCACTGGTGCGGTATACGCCTGCAATCGACACCAATTCGGCTTCCAAACTCGCCGCAAAAATACGCGCCGAGGTGTCGCCTTTGGCCCCTGCAATCGCTTTGCCACGCAGCGGTGCATACACATGGATATGCCCATCGGCCATCACTTCAGCGCCGGGGTTGACCATGGCCAGCACCACCAAATCGCGGCCACGCGCATACACCTGTTGGCCTGAGCGCAAGGGCTTGTCCACCACCAAAGCGCTTTGGCCTGCACCCGCGACTTCACGCACCACTTCGACTTCGCGCACGATTTCACGCACCACCTCGGTGGGTGCGTCTTTCAACGAAGGCAGAACACGTGCTTCGCTGCTGACAAACAAACCCGCCAAGGCCGCCGCGGCTTCGTGTGTGGGGTTGCCAGCCCGCAAGGCCACCGGGTTCAAGCGGTAACGGCGCAACAGTTGCAACAAGCCGTTCAAGTCCAAACTGCCTTCGGCGCCGTGTAAATCAATCAGCACCGCGTCGTTGTCGAAGAAGTCGGGGTTGTCGCCAAATCGGCTGTGCATGTCGGCCGACAGCGTGGCCAAATCCAAGGACTTGATGAGCACCGACACCAGGGGCAGGGTGGCGCTCTTGATTTCGAAAGACAGGGGTGAGGAACGAGAGCTCATAAAGGATCCGGGTCGTTCGGGCGGTGCGCCTGAAACATCAGCACCAGACTTTACACGCTCGGGCCAGGCGGCAGAGGGCGCTTTAAATTCGTGACAATCGGCGCATAGGTTTGGAGCAGTGGATGCAAACCATCACATGGTTGTTGTTGATTTATTTTGGCTTGTTGACGTTGGGCTTGGTGTGGCGCAGCCGCACCGTGCGCGGCCCATGGTTTTTCTTGTTTCGGGCTTTTTTTCCGAACTGGCTGTTCTATCACCAGGTCGGTCCTGTGCCGCATTTGTATGTGCGCCATCAAACACCGGGTGCCGCTTGGAGTGATTGGTGGTGGGTCTATCCGCGCCGCCCGCGCAGTGTGTGGAACCTGTTTCACAACCCATGGGGCAATTTGGCGTTGGCCGAACAAAACCTGGTGGATCATTTGTCCAGCGACATCAAAGACCTGGGCGAGGGGCAGGACGCCAGTGGCTTGGTCACCTACCAATTGGTGTGTCGCTTGGCCGCGCAGGCCTTGCGCCGCCAACACCCCGGCTTGAACCAAGGCCTGTATCAATTGGAAATCCGTTTGGAACGCCCGGTGCCCAGTGGCTTCGCCAGCAGTGACACGGTGCTGCGCAGCCCGGAGATGGCTTTATGAACGGTGACACCGTCATTCGCTGCCTGGAGCTGTTGTGCGCTTGCAGCTTGCTGCTGCAAACCCTGGAGTACTGGCGCATTGCCGACAGCACCGACCCCGAGGGTGTTTGGTCTTGGCCGGTGCAACGCGCCGACATTCCCGATTCAGCAGTCTGGACCAAGCGCTTTTTGGATGGGGCGTTTTTGCCAATGAACTACCGCGCCATGCTGGTGTTACGCGGCTTGGGTGCTGTGCTACTGGCTTGGTCAGGGGCCAGCCTTGGGCTGGTGTGCTGGTTGTTCCTCAGTCAATTGTTGTTGTTGGTGCGATGGCGGGGTGCGTTCAATGGCGGCAGTGACTTCATGACCTTGGTCAGTTTGAGCGGAATCTTGTTGGCACAAGTGTTGATGTTGTTCATGGACGCCAGCATGGCCTGGGGCGCGGGTTTGGGCTATATCGCCATCCACACCCTGAGTTCCTACTTTGTATCGGGCTGGGTGAAACTCAAACGCGCGGAGTGGCGAAGCGGGCAAGCCCTGACGGTTTTCTTGAACAGTGGCTTGTTCGGGCCCTTGCCGCCCAACAGTGTGTTCAGAAAACCGTGGCTGGCATTGGCCTGCAGTTGGGCCTTCATGGTGTGGGAAGGAATTTTTCCGCTGGTCTTGTTCAACCCTGATTGGATCTGGCTGTTCGCTGGCGTGGCCCTGATTTTTCACTTTTTGGTGTTTTGGTTCTTTGGTCTGAACCGTTTTTTTTGGGCATGGACAGTCAACTTAAGCAGTATTTTCTTTTTAAGCAACTTTATAAGTAAGTACTAAAGCTATTTATTTGGAAAAAGCAAACTTTTTTTTTGTATTCATTCAAGGGTTTTGCACAGGTTTTTTTGCTTGGAGCCCTTCAGGTCTGTGCATAGAATGACGATCCCTATTCAAGACGAGCCACCCAAGGCTCACAGAAACACAGGATTCGTGCATGCAGTTGATGTGGCTCTCAGGGCCTACCGGTAATGTCAAGACCATTTCCATCACCACCCGCACCGTGCTCACGGCGGCTGTGGCGGTGGGGATGTTCCTTGTCACGGCTGGTTTTTTACTGCATTTCATCGGTTTCAAAATCGCCGTCGAATACAACCCCGACCTGGCCCGCAGCATCGGTGGTGTCACCACCGAGGCCGAGCAACGGCGCATGGAGTCGGTCTACCGCGATCACCTGTCCCAACTCCGCGAATCCATGCAAACCACGGTGAATGAAATCCGTCAGCTGGAAACGATGAAAAACCGGTTCATGGAAATGGCCACCCCCAGTGTGGTGCGCGACAAAATCAACCGCAAAGACGACAACAAGGGCGGCCCCTTGGTGGCCCCCCGTCCTTTCTCCACCTTGTTCCGCCAGCCCTTGGGCGTGGAATTCGACCAAACCCTGCAAGAGTTTGTGCAAACCCAAACAGCGGTGTCTGAATTGCATGGTCGTTGGGAAAAACAACTGGACTGGCTGCAAACCTTGCCCACCGGTGTGCCCATCCAAGGGGACTACCGCGTCAGCAGTGGTTTTGGCATCCGCAACGACCCGTTCAATGGCGGTTTGGCCATGCATGAAGGTTTGGACTTCACGGCCATGTCCGGCACCACCGTGGTGGCCACGGCCAAAGGCACGGTCACCCGTTCTGGCTGGGATTTCGGTTATGGCAATGTGGTGGAAGTCCAGCATGCCGAAGGCTTCGCCACCCGCTATGCGCACCTGAGCAAACGCTTGGTGCAAGTGGGTGACACGGTTGAGCGCGGCGGCCTTTTGGGCGAGGTGGGCAGTACCGGTCGCTCCACCGGCCCGCATTTGCACTATGAAGTTTTCATCAAAAAACGGGTCATCAACCCAGCGCTTGTTTTCCCCTTGGGATCCAGCTGATCCCGCACCGGAGTTCCCATGTTTGAAAAACTGCGTGACAAGCCCTTGGCCAGTTCCCAAGAGCGTTTTGAAACCCTGATTGGCCGCACCACGCAAATCTATGGGCGCTTGGTCTTGGTCGACAGTGTGCGCATCGATGGCAAGGTGGTTGGCAACATCGAAACCTCCAAAGAAAACAAGGTCACCGTGGCCATTGGTGCCAGCGGCGAGGTGTCTGGCGACGTGACGGCGCACCGCGTGATGGTGGCGGGCAAGGTGGAAGGCAACATTTACGCCACCGAGCGTGTCGAGTTCCACAAAGACTCGGTGGTGCACGGCGACATTTCCTATGGCTCCATCGCTGTCGAGCACGGTGCGCGTTTGCTCGGGCTGGTGATTCAAAACCCGTCGGGCGGCAACAACGCCGGAGATGCGGCCAACTCGGCCATTCGGCAGGCGCAGACGTCCAAGTAAGCCTCCAAAATTGGGGTCAGATTCCAATTAACAGCGGCAGTTAGACTGGTGCCATGACCCCACACCACAGCCCCGACTGGTTCGACCGGATGTACAACAACCGTGCGCTGGTCCCGGATTTCGCCAACCACCTGCAGCAATGGACGCGGGATTCGCAAGCCGTGCGCGACAGCCAGCCGTGCCTGACCGACATCAGCTACGGCAGCGGCCCCAGCGAGACGCTGGACATCTTCACGTCCACCAATCCCGCCCTCAGCACCCCGAGCCAATCACCGCTGGGCCATGGCCAGAGCACCCCAAGCCAAGCGCAGCAAAACCATCGCCCAAACAAAGCAAGTTCCTCAAATTCACCAGTTTTGGTGTTTTTTCACGGCGGTTACTGGCGGGCCTTGGACAAGTCCGACCATTCTTTTGTGGCGCCGTCCCTGACGCAACAAGGCGTCACCGTGGTGGTGCCCAATTACGCGCTGTGCCCCGCAGTGACGATTCCCGAGATCGTCATGCAAATGGTCAAAGCGCTGGCCTGGGTTTGGCGGCACATCGACACCTGGGGCGGCGACGCCAGCCGCATCCACGTGGCTGGACATTCGGCTGGCGGGCATTTGGCGGCCATGATGCTGGCCTGCGATTGGCGGGCTTACGCGCCTGACTTGCCGCCCGACTTGGTGAAGTCTGCGTTGTCAGTGTCGGGCTTGTACGAGCTCGACTCCTTGCGCCGCTCGCCCATGCTGCAAGAGGCGCTGCGTTTGGATGAAGAACAGGTGCTCAAGGCCAGCCCGGCATGGTTGCCCGCGCCAAAGCGTGGCGTGTTGCACAGCGTGGTGGGCGGCTTGGAGAGCGAAGCATTTTTGGCGCACAACCAACTGATTCAAAACGCATGGGGACGTGAACGTGTGCCAACCGCGCAGGTGTTGCCTGGCTTGCACCACTTCAGCATGATGAAGGCGTTTGCAACGCCTGGCCACGCCTTGAACCAGCAGCTGCTGGCGCTGTGTCAGGGCAAGCCCTGACGCGGAAACAAACCGCTGGCCATGGCCGTGCCCAGCAAAATAACCACACCCGCCAACAACATGGTGCCGGTGACAATTTCATCCAGCACAAAAACACCAATCAGGTTGGCGAACAAGGGAATCAAATAGGTGAGCGTCATGGTGCGTGCGGCACCGGTTTTCACGATCAAGCGAAAGTACAGCACATAGGCCAAGCCGGTGCTCATCATGCCCACGGCCAACAGGCTCAACCAAGCATTCATGCTGGGCAACACGCTGGGCCAATACAAATAGCCCGGCACCGCCAACACCACAAACGCTCCCAATTGGCTGCCGGTTGCAATCACCATCGGCGACACATGCTGAAGGTTGCGCTGTGAATACAGGGAGCTGAAACTGTAGCAACAAGTGGCCAGCAAACAGGCCAAGATGGCCCAGCCCGAACCACCGGTTTTGAAGGACACACCGCCCGGCGCATGGACGGCCAACCAGGCTGATCCGGCAAAACCCAGCAGCAAGCCCAGTCCACGCCAACGCGTGGGGCGATCTTTCAACCACAACCAAGCGATCAAAGCGCCAAACAAGGGTGTCGTGGCATTCAAGATGGACGACAA
Source organism: uncultured Burkholderiales bacterium (assembly GCA_937891045.1). The sequence continues at coordinate 7,202 of CALBEV010000118.1, forward strand.
GCCGGTGCTGAGCGATTGCAATGCAAACGCAAAACAGAAGAACGGAACCGCCGAGTTGAACAATCCCATGCCGAACAAGGGGCGCCATTCATCTTTGATGGCTTGGGCTTGGTGTTGCCAAAAAACCAGAGGCAACAAAGTGATGGCAGCCACCGATACCCGCATCCAGGCTGTGGACCAAGGTCCGAATTCTTGCGTGGCCATGCGCGTGAAGAAAAAAGAAGATCCCCAAATCATGCCCAACAACACAAACTCTGGCAGCCAATCCCGCCGTCGCAAACCAGAGGTCACAAGAGCATGCCCTCGTGTTTGAGCAAAGCGAGTTTGCGTTCGATGCCGCCTGCGTAACCGGTGAGTGCGCCATTGGCGCCCACCACGCGGTGACAGGGGACGATGACGCTCCAAGGGTTGCGCCCGATCGCCATGCCCACCGCACGGGCGCCCTTGGGGTGGTTCAAGTGGGCGGCCAATTCACCATAGGACGTGAAGCGACCATAAGGAATAACGCGCAAGGCCTGCCACACCTGTTGCTGAAAGCGACTGCCATGCACGGCTTCGAGTTGCAATTCAAATTGATGGCGTTGGCCGGCAAAGTACTCGCCGATTTGTTGCTTGGCCTCGCGCAACCAATGCAGGCTCGGGCCCCAAGGCAGCTGATCGATGTCGGGGCGGTGTTGCTGGTGGTCAAACCAAGCACCGGCCAAACCGGCTTCACCCGCGACCAAACGCATGCGCCCTAACGGCGTGTTAATGGGCATCTGCCACAGCTTGAATGGGCTGGTGTGGGCGGCTTGTGCAAAAGGCATGAGGGGGTGAAAAAAGTTTCCAATAATGGAGGGTCATCATAAGCCGCGCGGTCGACGGAACTTGTCAGAAGCCACGCCTACAATGCGCGACCATGCAAATTTCAGCTCATGTTTTCAAGGCCTATGACATCCGCGGTGTGGTGCCCACCGCGCTCAACCCCGAGGTGGCCACAGCGCTGGGCAAAGCCTTTGGCACACAAGCTTTGGCCCAGGGTGAAACCACGGTGGCTGTGGGACGTGATGGTCGCCTCAGTGGCCCCGCGCTTGCAACCGCCTTGGTGCAAGGTTTGATGGACGCTGGTGTGCACGTCATTGACGTCGGCATGGTCACCACGCCACAACTTTATTTCGCGGCCAACACCTTGTGCACCAGCGGCATTCAAATCACCGGCAGCCACAACCCCAAGGACTACAACGGCTTCAAGATGGTGATGGCAGGCCGCGCCATTCACGGTGAAGAAATTCAAGGCTTGCGCCAAATGATGCATGACGAAAGCTGGGTGTTGAAAGCCGGTGGCAGCGTCAAACAGGTCAGCGTGAACCAAGCGTACGAAGAACGCATCGTGCAAGACATACACCTGAGCCGCCCCCTGCGCATCGTGGTCGACAGTGGCAATGGCATTGCAGGCGCATCAGCCCCGGCCATCTTGCGGGCCATAGGTTGTGAAGTGATTGAACTTTTCAGCGATGTCGATGGTGAGTTTCCCAACCACCATCCCGACCCCAGCAAACCTGAAAACTTGAAAGACCTGATTGCCGCTTTGCAAACCACAGGTGCCGAATTGGGTTTGGCTTTTGATGGTGACGGCGACCGCTTGGGCATCGTCACCAGCGACGGTCAAACCATCTACCCCGATCGGCAAATGATGCTGTTTGCCCAAGATGTTTTGAGCCGTGTGCCCGGTGGCGCTATCGTCTTCGATGTGAAATGTTCGCAGCAACTCGCACCTGCGATTCGCGCCGCAGGCGGCGTGCCGGTGATGTTCAAAACCGGCCACTCGCTCATCAAAGCGCAGATGAAAGCCATCGATTCACCGCTGGGCGGCGAGATGAGCGGCCATGTGTTTTTCAAAGAGCGTTGGTATGGCTTTGACGATGGCACCTATGCCGGTTGCCGTTTGTTGGAAATCTTGAGCCGCTCGCCCGACGCCAACGCGGTGTTGCATGCCTTGCCCACCAGCCAATCAACCCCCGAGTTGAACGTGGCGTGTGCAGAAGGCGAGCCGCATCGCGTCACTGCTGAACTGCTCAAACGTGCGCAAACCCAAGGCATGCCATCGCCCCAACACCAACCTGTGTTGTGCGACATCGACGGTGTGCGCATCGACTGGGCCGACGGCTTTGGCTTGGTGCGGGCCTCCAACACCACGCCCGTGTTGGTGCTGCGTTTTGAAGGCCAAACCACCCAGGCCTTGCACCGCATTCAACACGACATGATGGCTTTGCTGAGGGAAGTCAAACCTGACGCCCAGGTTCAAGAGGCGGCGCATTGAGTTGACAAAAAAAAGCTTGTGGGTTGCACAAGCCTTTAGATGTTTCCAAGCGATCTTCAGGGTGCCAATAATTTGTTGATGTCTTGCAGGTCTTGCAATTGCAAACTGCCGCTGAGTTGACGCAGCTTCAGGTGGCCCACCAACACGTCGTAACGGGCCTTGGCCAATTTGGCTTTCGTGTCGAACAGTTTGCTTTGCGCGTCCAACACATTGATGTTGATGCGCACACCCACCGAGTAACCAAGCTGGTTGGCTTCCAAGGCCACTTGGCTGGATTCTTCGGCGGCTTTCAAGGCCTTGGCCTGGCCCACGCCCGACACCACGCCGAAGTAGGCCGCGCGGGTGGCTTGGGCGATGTTGCGCGTGGCGTTGTCCAAATCGGCACTGGCTTTGCCGGCCAAGGACATGGTTTCACGCACACGGTTGCTGAGTGCATTGCCATTGAACAAGGGGTAGCTCAAAACCACGGCGCCGGTGGCCAAACCAAGGTTGTAGTCCTTCGGTAAAGCCTGTGCCACCGTGCCCTTGATGTTGGTTTGCAGCGTGTAGCTGAGTTGCAAATCCACGGTGGGTTTCAAACCCGCATTGGCTTTTTCAATGTCGAATTTGGCCACGTCCACCCCGATGCGGGCTTGTTGCACCGACGCGTTTTGTTGCGCGCTCATGCTCACCCACTCGTCCACATTGGCGGGTTCTGGCGCTTGCGGCATGGCACTCAGGGCCACGGCTTTGGGGTTCAAGTCTGACTTGCCCACGAGTTGATCCAGGGCCATTTTTTTCACGCGCAAGTCATTGGCTGCAGCGATTTCTTGCGCCACCACCAGGTCGTAGCTGGCCTGGGCTTCGCGGGTGTCGGTGATGGTGCTGGTGCCGACCTCGAAGTTGCGTTTGGCAAATGCGAGTTGCTCGGACACCGCCTTGAGTTGGGCCTGTACGAAGGTGAGGCTGTCTTGGCTGGCCAAGACATCGAAATAGGCTTGGCTCAGGCGCACCATCAGGTCTTGCTCGGCGGCACGCAGTTGTTCGTTGGCCAGTTTCAACAGCAAATTGGCTTGCGACACCTCGGCGTTGTCTGCCGGGCGGTACAAAGGCTGGCTGCCAGCGATGGTGGCGGTGCCGCTGCTGTAGCCACGCGAAGCTTCAAGGTTGTTATCGATGAGGTTGGTGCTGCCATTCAAATTCAGGTTGACCATGGGACCCAATTTGGCCTGGGCTTGTTCCACTTTGCGCTGGGTGGCTTCGGCTTGCAATTGCACCGACTTGAAGGCCGCGTCAAAGTCGCGGGCCGCGTCAAACATCTCAACCAGGCTTTGCGCTTGGGCTGCGCCTGCAAAGGCCATGCTCATGGCCGCGATCAAGGGCAGGGTGCGAAACAATTTCATGAACTTCTTTCGTTGTGACTACGTTGGTTAAAACTGGAAGGCGGGTGTTTCGGCAAAGCCATGCAGACGTGGTGTCACCACGTCCCACAAAATCTGGCTGTGCATGCTGCCATTGGGCAAGCGAGAAAAGCGGGTGACATGCATCATGGGCTCGTTGCCCACCACGGCCAACAAACGGCCACCGGCATGGAGCATGCTGAACAGCTGTTCGGGCACCTCGGCCACCGAACCGCCCAACACAATGGCGTCAAACTTCTCGGTCAGTTGCGGCACACCGGTGCTGTGGCGCACTTGTGCGTTGCCAACACCCGCTTGGGCCAAGTGTTGCTGGGCGCTGGCCACCAAGTCGGCATGGCACTCCAAACTGGTGACTTGGGCGACAGACTGGGCCAACAAAGCGGTGAGGTAGCCGCTGCCGGTGCCCACTTCCAGCACGGTTTCATGCGGTTGCAATTGCAGGTCTTGCAGCAAACGAGCGTCCACTCGCGGCACCATCATGTGCTCGCCATGCGACAGCGGAATTTCGGTGTCGCTGTAGGCCAGGGCGGCAAAGCTGCTGGGGACAAACAGGCTGCGGTCCAGTTGCGCGAGAAGACCCAAAACGCGCATGTCCAACACATGCCAAGTGCGGATTTGCTGTTCGACCATGTTGAAGCGGGCAAGTTCAGTGTTCATGTGATTCTTTTTCCAGTCGTCAATTTTAGCCAGCCACTAAAGGCTGTGAGCACCATGGCCATTCCACTTGCGCTTGAGCCATTGGCTCAGATCGTCGAGGTAGCAGTAGACCACGGGCACCACCACCAGCGTGAGCAGAGACGAGGTGATGACGCCGCCAATCACGGCCTGGCCCATGGGTGCGCGTTGTTCCGAGCCTTCGCTGACCGACAACGCCAAAGGCAGCATGCCAAACACCATGGCCAGTGTGGTCATCAGGATGGGGCGCAGCCGCACCTTGGCCGCCATCAGCAGGGCTTCGTTGCGCGGCAGGGCGGGTTCGCGGGTGCCGTCGTGGCGCAACAAGCCTTCGCGGGCACGGATGGCGAAGTCGAGCAACAAAATAGCGTTTTTCGTGACCAAGCCCATCAGCATGATGACGCCAATCACCGAGAACATGGACAACGTGGAGCCAAACATCATCAGTGCCAGCACCACCCCAATCAGCGTCAGGGGCAGTGAGGTCATCAGGGCCAGGGGTTGCAAAAAGCTTTTGAACTGGCTGGCCAAAATCATGTAGATGAAGATGATGGCCATGGCCATGGCGATGACGGCGTATTGAAATGACTCTTTCATGTTTTTGGTCGAACCACCGAATTGGTAACGGTAACCATCGGGCAGGGGAATCTCGGCCATGATGGCTTGAATGTCTTTGGACACATCGCCACCGGCGCGGCCATAGGTGTTGCCACTGAAGGCCACTTCGCGGGAGAGTTCACGCCGGTTCACTTGGTTCGGGCCGACACCTTCTTTCACCTGTGCCACTTGGTTCAGGCGCACGATGCGGGCACTGCCATCCGGTCCTTGGCCGACATTGAAAGGCAGGCGTTCCAAGTCTTGTGGGGCAGTGCGCATGAGGGGGTCTAAACGCACCAAGACATCGTAGGTTTGGTCGTCGCTGGCATGCCAAACGCCCACGCTTTGGCCAGCAACCAAGGTGCGCAATTGGTTGGCAATCGGCCCCACACCCAAACCAAAATCAGCGGCGGCTTCGCGCTTGATGTTGATGTCCACCGTGGGCTTGTTGGGTTTGACGCTGGAGTCCACATCCACCAAACCGGGCACGTTTTGGATCTTGGCCATGACCAAGCCAGCCAAGCGTTCCAACTCGGCTTGATCGGGGCCGAGCAAATAGAACTCGATTTGCTTGGAGCCGCCCACCGAGTCGAGCAAGCCCACATGGGTGACGGTGATGCCTGGCATGTTGCGCAAACGCTCGCGGATTTTCGGTGTGAAGTCGTTGATGTTGAAGTTGCGCAAATGCCGGTCCAACATCCTGAAATACACGTTCGCGTAAATCTTGCCGTTGGCGTTGCCCGTGTTGATGGTGCTGAGGGTGTAGCGCACCTCGGGGAAGCTGCGCAGCATGGCCTCGACTTCTTTGGCTTTGGCTTCAGTGACTTCGATGGACGAACCCACAGGGACATAGAAGGTCACCGAGGCTTCCGAGTAGTCGGCTTTGGGCACGAACTCGGTGCCCAGCATGGGCACCATGAAAATGCTACCCACAAACACGGCCAGGGCCACCAGCACGGTCACCAAACGATGATGCAAAGCTTGGCTCAACAGGCCTTGGTAGATATCTCCCAGCCGATGGGTGCTGTGCTCGAACCACGCGGTGACCCGACCCAAGCTGCGGTCATAAAAACTCGGCTTGCTTTTGGCTTGCCCGTCAATATGGATGCTCGGGTCGTGCCAGACGCTGGAGAGCATGGGGTCGAGGGTGAAGCTCACGAACATGGAAATCATCACCGCAGCCACGATGGTCAGACCAAACTCGTGGAAGAACTTGCCAATCACGCCGTCCATGAAACCGATCGGTAAAAACACCGCCACGATGGAGAAGGTGGTGGCCAACACCGCCAAGCCAATTTCACGGGTGCCTTCCATGGCGGCATTGAAGGCGGACTGGCCCATTTGCACATGGCGCACGATGTTCTCGCGCACCACGATGGCGTCGTCAATCAGCAAGCCAATGCACAGTGAGAGTGCCATCAGCGTCATCATGTTGATGGTGAAGCCCATCAGCGACATGATCCAAAACGTGCTGATGACGGCGATGGGGAGGGTCAGGCCCGTGATGATGGTCGAACGCCACGAATTCAAAAATAAAAACACAACCAACACGGTCAGCAGCGCACCTTCGACCAAGGTCTTGCGCACGTTGTTCACCGCCACGCGAATTTGCCGCGAGCCGTCGTAAATCGTCTCCAAACGCATGCCCGGTGGCAGCTGTGTGCGCATGGTTTCCACGGTGGCGGCCAAGCCATCGACCACCTCGATGGTGTTTTCATCTTGCGACTTTTGCACCGACAAAAGCAGGGTGCGCCCGCCGTTGTAAAGCGCTAAGTTTTCAAGTTCCTGGGCACCATCATTCACCCGCGCCACTTGCTTCAAGCGAACGATGCTGCCCGCTTTACGCGCAATGATGATCTCGCCGAAATCTTCGGGGCGTTCCATGCGACCTTGCACCTGCACCACGCGGTCTTGCTGGATGGAGCGCACCGAGCCTACCGGCAGGTCTTGGTTTTCATTCGACACCGCACTCACCACTTGGTCGGCGCTGATGCCCAAAGACTCCATGGCCTGCGGGTTCAAATAAATATTGAGTTCGCGTTTGGTGCCGCCCACCACCACCACCGAGCCGACACCGCGCACGTTTTCCAAGCGTTTTTTCAACACCTGGTCGGCCCAGTTGGTCATCTCGACATGGCTGGGGGCGTTGACGCCCTCGGGCAGGTTTTTCGGGTCGGCCACCACGGCCACATTCCAAATCGGGCGGCTGGCAGGGTCAAAGCGCAGAATGCGCGACTCTTTCACTTCGGGGCGCAAAAACGGATGCACGTTCGAGACTTTTTCACGCACATCGTCAGCCGCTTTGCGACCATTCACGCTGAGCTGAAACTCGACGATGACCACCGACATGCCCTCGTAGCTGCGTGAGGTGAGGGCGCTGATGCCCGCCGTGGAATTCACCGCTTCTTCAATTTTCTTGGTCACCTCGCTCTCGACAATTTCGGGCGAGGCACCGGGGTATTCGGTGGTCACCACCACCACCGGCAAGTCGATGTTGGGGAACTGGTCGATCTTCAAACGTTGGAACGAGAACAGGCCCAGCACCACCAGGGCGAGCATCACCATGGTGGCGAACACCGGATTGCGCAAACTGACTTGGGTGAACCACATGTTCAGGGCTTCGCAGTGCTTGCAGGTGCCGCAGCCGAGATGAGGCGCACAGGGCTGCCTTCACGCAATGCGCCCACGGATGCAGGGAGCACTTGGGTGTTGGGCGGCAAATCGCGGATGGCCACCCACTGTTCGCCATTGTTCTGAGTGGCCAATCGACCACGCTCGCCCAAGCTCACGGTTTGGTGGGCCACTTTGTTTTTCACCAGCATTTGCACATAAGGCTGAGGCTTGTCGGTTCGCACCGCACTCAAGGGCAGGGCCACGGTTTTGCTCAGGCTCAGTTGCAACTCGCCTTGGGCGTACATGCCTTGCTTCAGGCCGGTGGTGGACTGCAAACGCAAATACACCAACACACTGCGGCTGTTGGCTTGCACACTGGGGTTGATGCGCAGCACCTTGGCGTTGATGGTTTGTGCGCGGCCTTCCAAACTCAGCACCGCTTCTTGACCGATCCGCACATCCACCGAATCGGCAGGGCTCAAGGTGGCTTCCAGTTCCAAGCTGCCCAAGTCCACGATGTCCATCAAGCGCATGTCCATGCCAACGTGCTCGCCGGGCTGGGCCAAGCGCGAAGCAATTTGCCCGGTGATGGGCGAACGCATGACGGTGTCTTCCAAGGTTTTGCGGGCGACATCTGCACCGGCCAAGGCCGCGTTGTACGTGGCTTGGGCACCAGCCAAGGAGGCTTGTGAGGTGTCCAAAGCGGTTTTGGAAATGAAGCCTTGCTCGACCAAAGCCTTGTTGTTGTCGTATTGGCGTTTGGCAATGTCGATTTGCGTTTTGGCAGCGTCGGCTTGTTGCTCGGCTTGGCGCAAGCGGCGCTGAAATTCGGTGGGGTCCAGGCGGGCCACCACCTCACCGGCTTTCACGCTGTCGCCTTCACGGCCTTTGATTTCGATGAGTTCGCCGGGCACACGCGCTTTCACGGCCACCGTGTTGATGGCTTTCAAATTGCCCGAGATGGGCAAGCTGTTGACCAGCATTTGCGGCTCAACCAAGAGCAAATCGCTGGCTTGGATGTCCATCACCGCCGCAGGTGCGGCGTCAGCAGCAGGGGCCGCAGGGGTGGGTTTGGTGTTGGTCGCAGGGGCTGGTTGACGCAGGTAGTAGCCCAGCGCAGCGGCCACCGCCAACAGGGCCACAGCCCACCAAAGTTTGGAACGCCATTTCATCGCTTCAATCTCCGCGCATCATGCAATTTGCCAACCGCGAATCAAGGTGGCCACATGGTCACGCAAGAACTGCTCGGGGTGGAAGTGGGTTTGGCTGACGCAGGCAGACAGCGAATGCTTCCACATGGTCAAAAAGAAAATGGTGGACACCAAGCTGAAGACAGCGGTGTCGGTGTCCATGGGGCGGAACTCGCCAAGCGACAGGCCGCGCTGTAAGATGGCCTTGAACAAGGCGTGGCCTGGGCGCATCACTTCGGCTTCGTAAAACTGCACCACATCGGGGAAATTGCTGGCCTCGCTGGTCACCAGCTTGGTGATGCCGCTGGCGCGGGTGTTGCCAATGCGTTCCCACCAAGACTGCATGGCATAGGCCAGCATGTCGGCAGTGCTGCCCTCGAATTCATCGAACTCTTGGTTCCAGACCGGGAAATGCTCGGACAAATTGGCGCGAATCACCGCCTTGAACAGGTCTTCTTTGGTGTCGAAATACAAAAAGAGGGTGCCCTTGGAAACACCGGCCAGCGCGGCCACTTCATCCACCTTGGTGGCGGCATAACCTTTGTCGACAAACAAGGTGAGCGCCGCCTCAATCAACTCTTGCGGACGTGCCTCTTTGCGCCGCTCGCGTTTGTGTGCGGTTTCGTCGTTGGCAGAGATGTTTTTAAGGGCTTGCATGTTAATGACTGGCTGGTTAGTAATGTAACCCAGCGCCGACAAGAACGTGCATTCAACCCGAGTCAGGTCATCAAGCGACCCAGTGCTTCATGCAGCACCCGTCGGGTGTCGCGCAAACCGCCGCCAGAGGGCAGGAAATCCGTGTCAAAGCGCAGGGGCGGTTGGGTGTAGCCCATGGGCGCGGGCTGCACCACAAAGCCTGCTTGCTCGAAATTGCGCACACTGCGCTGCATGTGCCAGTCATTCGTGACCAGCAAGATGCGGGTGATGCCTTGCTTGGAGAGTTGCTCGAAACTGCGCTGGGCGTTTTCGCGGGTGTCGCGGGATTGATCGTCGACCCAGGTGAAGGACATGCCGAGTTCGCGCTTTAAAGCCTCGGCGGCCACCTTGGCCTCGCTGCGCAGCTGGGCCCCGGGGGCGGCCCAACCAATGCCGCCCGAATAAATCAGCGGCAACTTCGACTGCCTGGCCAGGTGAGCGCCAAACAGCAAACGCTTGTGCGCAGTTTCAGCCAAGATGGGCTCGCCGTACTCGGGCGCGTGCAAGTCCACGCCACCACCGAGCACCACGATGGCTTGGTTTTCTTGAAGTTGCGCGGCGGTGACCGCGGGATAGGTTGTCAACAGCAGCCGGTTCAGGCCGTAAGCCGTGGCGTTGCAACAGGCCAGCCACATGATGAGCGTGCCGGTGAACACCAGCCCCCAGGCCCAGCGGCGTTTGAACTTGGCCAACAGCAAACCCAGAAACACCAACAACAAGGGGCCTGCGGGCGGCAACAGCAGGGTGGTGAGCAGGGGTTTCAAAGGGCCAATGAAGGACATAGGAAAGGCAGTTTCGCACACTGGGTAAGATCGTTTCATGACCATCCACACCATCACATTAGGGGGCGGCTGCTTCTGGTGCACCGAGGCGGTGTTCGTGCGCGTTCGCGGCGTGCTCGACGTCGAATCGGGCTATTGCAATGGCCTCCAAGCGCGTCAACCCAGCTATGAAGACGTCTGCCGCGGCGACACCGGCTACAACGAAGTCGTGCGCCTGCAATTCGACCCGGCCATCATCAGTTTGTCGGACTTGCTGACGATTTTTTGCGGCATCCACGACCCGACCAGCTTGAACCGCCAAGGCAACGACCAAGGCACGCAATACCGCAGTGGCGTGTATTTCAGCGAGCCCGCCGATGAAGCGGTGATTGTGCAAAAACTCACCGAGTTGCAGGCCAGTTATGGCCAGCCCATCGTCACCGAAGTGGAAGCTTTGCAGCACTATTGGCCCGCCGAGGCCTACCACCAAGATTATTTTTTAAACAACCCCCACCAAGGCTATTGCGCCTTTGTGGTGGCACCCAAAGTGGGCAAGCTGGAACAGCATTTCAGCCAGTGGTTGAAGGCCTGAAACCGCGCAGGCTGAATGGGCCTTCACTTCTACTTGGCCAGATTCGCAAGCCTGAAAGCAGCCTCGCGCCACTGCAAGATGGAAAGAAGCTTGGCGTCAAGGCTCGGCCTGTGTTGAAGCCTTAAGGCGCCAAGCGCTCTTTCACCCAGTGGCCGTGCTCTGAGCGGTACACCAGCCGGTCGTGCAAACGCGCCACACCGCCTTGCCAAAACTCCCACCTGTCCGGCACCAAGCGGTAGCCGCCCCAATGCGGTGGGCGTGGCGGCTGCAGCAAAAACTTGGCGGCATAACCGGCGGCGTTGGTGAGCAACTCGGCGCGTGAAGAGATGACCTGGCTTTGCGGGCTGGCCCAGGCCCCAATGCGCGAGTCCAGCGGACGGCTGTGGAAATACGCATCGCTTTCTTCCTCGCTGATTTTGTCCACGCGGCCCTCGATGCGCACCACGCGCTCGAGCTCCACCCAATGGAATTGCAGCGCGGCAAACGGGTTGCCCGCCAACTCTTGGCCCTTGCGGCTGTCGTAGTTGGTGAACCAGACCAGGCCGCGTTCATCAAATCCTTTGATCAGCACCACGCGGGTGCTGGGGCGCAGCTGCGAGGACACCGTGGCCAAGGTCATGGCGTTGGCCTCGGGCACCTCGGCTTGCAGGGCTTGGTTGAGCCAGAGCTCGAATTGCTTCAGCGGTTCGGCCAGCGCTTGCGCCTCCAGCAGTTCGGCTTGCTGGTAGCTTTTGCGCATGTCGGCCAGTTTGGAGTTGCTCATGGGGTTCGCAGGGTGAAAGGGGTCATCTTAGGGCGCTTGCTGCCGATTATGGTGGGAGCGATTGCGTTAGCATGAAACCGACCGAGGAGTACCTACATGATCAATATCCTGCGTGTGTCCAACTTGCCCCATGACATGCTCACGGTGCTGCAGACCACCTACATCATGCATGACCGTGACCACATCACCGACCCTGGGGCGCTGGGGCGCATTCGGGCGATGGTGGCCATGAGTGACGCGGTGATCGACAAGAAACTCATGATGCTGTTTCCCGCCGTCGAAATCATTTGCATCTGCGGGAGCTCGAGTCACAACGTGGATCACGCCGCCGCCGAGCAACGCAACATCAAGGTCTGCCATGCCGCCTATGCCCATGTGCCGGACCAGGCCGAGTACGCCATCGGCCTGATGCTGGCGGCGAGTCGCCGCATCGCCCACGGCGACCGCTTTGTGCGCAACAGCGATTGGGTTGATGGCCCGTACACGCTGACCCGCCGCATGAGCGGTGCGCGTTTGGGGCTGGTGGGCATGGGGCCGGTAGCCCAGGCCATCGCCGGGCTGGCCTCGGCCTTTGACATGGAGGTGAGCTACACCGCTGCTCAAGCCGAGCCCGAAGTCGCTTGGGCGTTCAACCCCAGCGTGAAGGACTTGGCGGCGGGTGTTGATTTCTTGGTCTTGCCAGAAATGGGTCCTGATGCCCCACCCCATTTGGTGAATGCCGAGGTTTTGCAGGCGCTGGCACTCAAAGGGTATTTGGTGAATTTGGCGAATGCTGGCGCTGTGGACATGGCGGCGCTGACCGAGGCGCTGCAAAAGAAAACCATTGCGGGCGCGGCGCTGGATGTGTTTCCCGAAGAGCCGCGCGTCTCCGCCGAATTGCGGGCGCTGCACAACGTGGTGTTGACGCCGCATGTTGGGAGTGCCACGGCTGAGGCGCGGCAGGCCATGGGGGATCAGGCCTTGCGGCAGTTGGCCGAGCATTTTGCCGCCGATCTGGCTGAGTAATTGAGTAATTGGGGTCAGATTCGGTTATTGGGGTCAGATTCCAATTGTTTGGGGTTGAAGTCTCGCCTAAGCCGCCCTCCATGGGGACTCATTTTTCTGGTCTTTCGCTCAAAAAATGGTCCCCAGGCCGTGTAATTGGGGTCAGATTCCAATTGTTCTAAAACAATTGGAATCTGACCCCAATTACAGGCCGTGCGGCTTTGAAGTGTAATTGGAATCTGACCCCAATTACCAATTAGTCTTTAAAAAGTGATACAAGATTTCAGCAAAACGCCGTTTCTATGTATCATAAAAACGGCGTAAAGCCCCGTCCAGTATGACGGGGTGCCTAAAACAGGGGTCAAAACTCAGCGGGAAAAACCGCCTCCACCGCCGCCACCACGACGGCCACCGCCGCCGCCAAAGCCGCCGGGCTTGCCGCCAAAACCGCCTGGTTTGCCACCACCGCCGCCACCGCCGCCACGGCGGTTGCCACCGCCGCCGCCACGGTTGTTGCGGCTGAGCAGGTCCACCGAGGTCATGGTCGGATCAGGCTGACGGCCTGCACCGCCGCCCGACTTGTGGCCAAAGGCGTTGACGCCGCTTTGGGTGCCCAAATGCGCGTTGGCGCGGGGCTGGAAATCATCTTCAAAATGCTTGGGCGGTTGCGCGTCATGGTCATGCGGCATGCCTTGGGCTGCCGCCGGGCGCGGACCGCGCTCGGGCCGATCACGGCGCGGTTGGTTGCGGCCTGCGCCGCCGCCGTTGAAACCTTGACCGCCGCCACCGGGGTGGGCGGCACGAGGTGGGCGGTCGCCACGCGGTTCAGCCCGGGGGCCCGCAGGTGCACGGGCGCCATCGCCGCGTCCACCGCCTTGGCCGCCAGCGGGTTTTTTCTCGCGAATGCGTTCCATCATGTCTTGGCGGGCGGCACGGGCCGCCGCGGCCATCACATCGCGGCTGGGCGGCTTGCCCAAGCCACCCCACAGGGTTTGACGGCCCATGGCGATGGGTTCTGCACGCTCGTCGGGCCCGGGGCCAAAGCCCTCGACTTTTTCAACTTCAATACTTTGTCTGGTGAATTTCTCAATTTCTTGCATGAAGCCTTCCTCGTCCAAGGACACCAAGCTGATCGCTTCGCCGCTGGCACCGGCGCGGCCAGTGCGGCCAATGCGGTGCACATAGTCTTCGCTGATGTTGGGGATTTCGTAGTTCACCACGTGCGGCAATTCGTCAATGTCGATACCACGCGCGGCAATGTCGGTGGCCACCAAGACGCGGATGTCGCCGGTCTTGAAGCCGAAGAGCGCCTGGGTGCGGGCGGTTTGGCTTTTGTTGCCGTGCAGCGCCATGGCGGTGATGCCTTGTTTGTTCAAGAAATCGGCCACATGGTTGGCGCCAAATTTGGTGCGGCAAAACACCAGCACCTGGCTCCATTGTTTGGTTTCGATGATGTGCGCCAACAGCGCTTTCTTTTGCTGGCGACCGACCGGGTGAACCACCTGTTTGATGAGTTGCACCGTGGTGTTTTCGGGCGTCACTTGGATGCTTTGCGGGCTGAGCAGCAACTGTGCGGCCAGCTCGCGGATCTCGCTGCTGAAGGTGGCCGAGAACAGCAAGCTTTGCTTTTCTTTGGGCACCAAGGCCAGCACTTTTTTCACGTCATGGATGAAGCCCATGTCGAGCATGCGGTCGGCTTCGTCCAGCACCAGCATTTGCACGGTGGACAAATCGAGAAAGCCTTGCTGTTGCAAGTCGAGCAAGCGCCCGGGTGTGGCCACCAAGATGTCCACGCCTTTTTTCAGCTGGCTGATTTGCGGGTTCATGCCAACGCCGCCAAAGATGACCGCAGATTGAAGTTGCAGGTATTTGCCGTAGTGGCGCACCGACTCTTCTACTTGGGCGGCCAATTCGCGGGTGGGCGTGAGCACCAAGGCGCGGATGCCAAACACGCCAAAGCGGTTGGTGGCACTTCGGCTCATGGTGAGCTTGTGCAGCATGGGCAGGGTGAAGGCGGCGGTTTTGCCGGTGCCGGTTTGTGCACCTGCCAGCAAATCGTGGCCCGCTAAGACAGCTGGAATGGCTTGCTGTTGAATGGGGGTGGGGGTTTCGTAGCCTTGCTCGAGCACAGCTTTCAAGATGGCCGGAGCCAAGTTCAGTTCGTCAAAGTTCATAGTGGAGCGTGCTTTTGAGCGACGCTTGGTGTTCGGCCCGTTCTGCCCAAAAAGGGGCAGCCAGTGAAAGACCGAGGAAACACAGGTGGGCAGGTAATGGACAAACATCTTGTTTGAATCCGGCCCCAGCAGAAGCGCTGATGTTGTGGCAACTGGTGGCAACAACTGGGCGCATTCTCGCATGGTTTAAGCCCAAGCCTTGAGCGGCTTGCGTTTCCCTTTTTAAAGGGTGATTCGAGATCAAACCATGGGGTGGGTGCTGGTTTGAAAAAACAGTTGGATTTTTTGAAAGATCTGGCGTAAAGTAAGGAATCCTTGATCCCTTGAAATCAGCCATGCTCGCCAAAATCACCTCCAAAAACCAACTCACCTTACCCAAAAGCCTTGTTCAAGCCGTGGGAGCGACCGACTACTTTGATGTCGAAGCGCGGGGCGGCCAACTCATCCTCACCCCCGTGCGGATTCAGCGTGGCGACGCAGTGCGGGCCAAACTCGAAGCCTTGGACATCACAGAAGCAGATGTCGCTGCTGCTGTCGCCTGGAGCCGCAGCTCCACAAGGCCTTTGTTATTGAACGAGCCACCAGCCGCTTATGCATCCCCACCCAATCCCTTGGACAGCGCTGCGACATCTGCCAAACCCAAGCGGTCCTCTGTTGCAAAGCCTTCTGGCAAAACATGAGCGGAGCCTTGCGCGTGGTGCTCGACACCAATGTGGTGCTGTCGGCGCTGGTGTTTCGCGGTCGATCGGCAGGACGCGTGCGACAGGCTTGGCAGCACGGTGACTTGGTCCCTTTGGCCAGCACAGAAACGGTGAACGAACTGCTGAGGGTTTTGGCCTATCCCAAGTTTGGCTTGACTCAAAGTGAGCAAGACGAGTTGCTGGCCGACTACTTGCCCTGTGCCGAGATTGTGCGCATACCGCACCCGCCGCCGCCGGTTCCTGCATGCCGTGATCCGCAAGACCAGCCCTTCATGCAATTGGCAGCAGCCGGACAAGCGCAGGCCTTGGTGTCTGGCGACCAAGATTTGTTGGCCATTGCCGTCGAGTTTGAACGTGCCACCGGCTGCCCGATGTGGTCCTTAGAAGCTTTTTTGAGCAACGCCTTATTCGCTATTCGCAAATAGCGATTGTTGAAGCAGAGATAATCACGCGTTAACCGCCGCCACGCTGTGTGGCGCACGTCCAGAGAGTCACTCCATGTCCCAATACGTTTTCTCCATGAACCGGGTCGGCAAAATCGTGCCGCCCAAACGCCAAATCCTGAAAGACATTTCCCTCAGCTTTTTTCCCGGTGCCAAGATCGGCGTGCTGGGCACCAACGGTTCGGGCAAGTCCACGCTGCTGAAAATCATGGCGGGCATCGACAAGGAAATCGAAGGCGAAGCGATCCCCATGGCCGGTTTGAAGATCGGGTATTTGCCGCAAGAGCCGCACCTCGACCCCAACGAAACCGTGCGTCAGTCGGTGGAAAACGGCATGGGCGAGGTCAAAGCCGCGCAAACCCGTTTGGAAGAGGTGTATGCCGCTTACGCCGAAGAAGATGCCGACTTTGACGCCTTGGCCGCCGAGCAAGCCAAGCTCGAAGCCATCATCGCCACCGCCGGTGACGCCTCTGAACACCAACTTGAAATCGCGGCTGACGCGCTGCGCCTGCCGCCCTGGGACGCCTTCATTGGCAAGCTCTCGGGTGGTGAAAAACGCCGTGTGGCTTTGTGCCGTTTGTTGTTGTCGCGCCCCGACATGTTGTTGCTCGATGAACCGACCAACCACTTGGACGCCGAATCGGTCGATTGGCTCGAGCAATTTTTGTCCCGCTTCTCGGGCACCGTGGTGGCCATCACCCACGATCGCTACTTCCTGGACAACGCCGCCGAATGGATTTTGGAACTCGACCGTGGCCACGGCATTCCGTACAAAGGCAATTACTCCTCTTGGCTGGAGCAAAAAGAAGCCCGCCTCGAGCAAGAACAGCGCACCGAAGATGCCCGCAGCAAGGCCATGAAGAAAGAGCTGGAGTGGGCGCGTCAAAACCCCAAAGGCCGTCAAGCGAAAAGCAAGGCGCGTTTGGCCCGCTTTGAAGAGCTGTCCGATTACGAATACCAAAAGCGCAACGAGACGCAAGAAATTTTCATCCCCGTGGCCGAGCGTTTGGGCAACGAGGTGTTCGAGTTCAAAGGCGTCAGCAAATCTTTTGGCGACCGCGTCCTCATTGACAACCTGAGCTTCCAAGTGCCAGCGGGTGCCATCGTCGGCATCATCGGCCCCAACGGCGCGGGCAAGTCCACGCTGTTCAAACTCATTGCGGGCAAAGAAAAACCCGACAGTGGCGAAGTGAAGATTGGCCAAACCGTGAAGATGGCCTTTGTCGATCAAAACCGCGACGATTTGGCGAACGAAAAAACCGTCTGGGAAGACGTGTCGGGTGGTTTGGACATCCTCACTGTGGGCAAGTTTCAAATGCCCAGCCGCGCCTACTGCGGCCGCTTCAACTTCAACGGTGGCGACCAGCAGAAAAAGGTCGGCACGCTCTCCGGTGGTGAACGCGGCCGTTTGCACCTGGCCAAAACCCTCATCGAAGGCGGCAACGTGTTGCTCCTTGACGAACCCTCGAACGATTTGGACGTGGAAACCTTGCGGGCCTTGGAAGACGCTTTGCTCGAGTTTGCGGGCTCGGTGATGGTCATCAGCCATGACCGCTGGTTCCTGGACCGCATCGCCACGCACATCTTGGCCGCCGAGGGCGACAGCCAGTGGGTTTTCTACAACGGCAACTACCAAGAGTACGAAGCCGACAAGAAGAAGCGTTTGGGCGAAGAGGGTGCCAAGCCCAAGCGGGTGCGTTTCAAAGCCTTGAAATAACGCTCAGGTATTGATTTTTTCCGTTGCAAGTGTTGTTTATTTCTTAAAAATGAATCATTTAATCTCAAAAAATTAATAAATTGAGATGCAATTCAGGTGTATTTGCTTGAATGTGCCATAAACTTTAGTTAGTTTTGATTCATTTGTAGGCGCACTTGCCACGGAGAAACCCATGAGCCACAAAGCCACCCCGGATTCCAACGACGAATACTGCGGCACCAGCTACGCCGCCAAATTACTCAACCTGTCGGTGGGCTCGGTGCAAACCTTGGTCGAGAAAAACGAGCTGCAAGCCTGGAAAACACAGGGCGGCCACCGCCGCATTTCCATCCAATCCATTTACAACTACCAAAACCGCGCCGCCTTGGCCCCCACCGCGGGTGTGCCAGACGGCAAGTACCTGCGGGTCTTGGTGGTCGAGGACGATCCGGCCACCCGCGCCATGTACCGCGCCCATTTCGACCAGTTGGACCTGCCCATCGACGCCACCATTTCAGCTTCGGCCATTGAAGCCTTGCTCGATTTGCCAGCGCTCAAGCCGCAGGTCTTGGTGGCCGACTTGCACATGCCCGGCATCGACGGCGTTGAAATGCTGCGCCAACTGCATGGCCACCCGCAGTTCGCGCAAGTGGCGGTCATCGTCATCACCGGTTTGAACGCCGAAGAAATTGCCGAGCTCGGTGACTTGCCCGAAGGCACGCATGTGCTGCGCAAACCGGTGGACATGGGATGGTTGCGCGGCTATTTCCAAGCCATGCTGACCATCCGCTTGGGCCCCAAACGCCGACCCGTGGTGCCCACCCCCGACCCGGCTTGAGGAAGCATAGGGTTGGGTCTACACAAGCCGCTGCCCCCAGCGGCTTTTTTCATGGCGGTTGTTTGGCCAGTGCGCACCATGCCGGGCGATAGATGAAAAGGCAGCGTCGCCCAAATTGGCAGTCACAGTCTGAGCGCCTATGATGTTTGCATGCTCAAACTCTCGGTACTCGACCAGTCCGTGGTGTCCAAAGGACGCCCGCAAGATGAATCCATTCGCAACACCTTGGCCCTGGCGCAACACTGCGAAGACTGGGGCTACGAGCGTTTTTGGGTGAGCGAGCACCACAGCTTGGCCAGCATCGCTGGCACCGCGCCCGAGGTCTTGTTGGCAGCCATCGCGGCGCGCACCCAGCGGATTCGATTGGGCAGTGCGGGCGTCATGCTGCCGCACTATTCGGCGCTGAAAGTGGCCGAGCAATTTCGGGTGCTGGACGCCTTGGCACCGGGGCGCATCGACCTTGGTTTGGGCCGTGCGCCCGGCAGCGATGGCCGCACCTCGCAACTCTTGAACCCCGATCGACATGCCGCAGAGCGGTTCCCGCAACAAGTGATGGAACTGCAGGCCTGGGTGACTGGCCAGACCATGCCCAGCGGCCACCCCGGGCAGGGCGTGTGGGCCTACCCGATGGGCCGCACCGCGCCGAGTTTGTGGATTTTGGGGAGTTCAAATTACGGTGCGCAATTGGCCGCGCACCTTGGCTTGCCTTATGCCTTTGCTTATTTTTTCAGCGATGGTGTGGGCGTGGAACAAGCGCTGGACATGTACCGCAGCCAGTTTCGGCCCAGCCCCTATTTAAGCCAACCGCAGGCCACGATTTGCGTGTCCGCCTTGGTGTGCGACAGCGAAGCCGAGGCCGCGCGGCAGTTCCAAACCCGGGCCCGCTGGCGCATGGATCGCAACAAGGGCTTGGCCGGTCCCTTGCTGTCGCCTGAGGAGGCGGTGCTGGGTTTGAGTGCGGCGCAGTTGCACGAGATGGACGACATGCGCGAGCAGGCGCTGATCGGCACGCCCGCGCAGGCACGTGCCAAGCTGCAGGCGCTGGCCACCAGTTTGTCGCTGGAGGAATTGGTGGTGTGCACCTGGACCCACGACCCGGCGGTGCAATTGCGCTCGTTTGAGCTGCTGGCGCAGGCCTTCGAGATGACCGCGCAGCAGGGCTTGAGGCAGGCGGCTTAGGAAGCCTGGGTTTCGTCCAAAGGGACGCCGCATTCGGGCGGCGCGGCACCCTCGGGGCGCTCTTGGGGCTTGTGCACGATGCGAGTGATCGGGTCGTACTGCACTTCTTTCAAGTACATGGCCAGCACCGCGTCCATGCTCTTGGCGTGGCCGTCAAACCAGACGCCAATTTCACCGGTGAGTTGGCGTACCAATGGCAAATTGCCGTCCACTTGGCCACGGCGCAGGGCTTCGCGCATCACCTTCAAGATCATCTCGTGTTCGTCAGCATGGCAGCCACCGGGGCCAAAGTCCACGTCTTCCATCCACTGGTTTTCGCCGCTGAAATGCTCTTCGGTGTGGGCAATCAGAGCAATGAAGCTGTCGATCAGCTTGTCATCAGGGGCGGTTTCAGTGGCGGCCAGCATGTCGACAAACTCGCGGTGGGTTTGGTCCATTTTGTCCATGTTCAACACCAGGTCGTCCGACCAGGTGAGGGTGGGTTGCAGGTCCAAGGTGGTGGCGTCGGTCATGTTGAACTCGGGTTGTCTGGTTGTGCGGGCATCATAGTGGATGCGTTTTGGCCCTGGCTCATTGGGGTCAGTTTCCAATAATTGGAATCTGACCCCAATTACCAATCCGGGGCACAAGTCCAACGCTGGGCCTGGCGCGTCACCGGGTGCTGCAAAGCCAAACTTTGGGCGTGCAGCAGCAAACGCGGTGCACGGGCCAGCACCTCGGGCGGCGCATACAGGGCATCGCCCCAAATGGGGTGGCCGATCGCTTTCAGGTGAACCCGCAGTTGGTGCGTGCGGCCAGTCTGCGGCTGCAGTTCCAGCAAGGAGCCGGGCAGGGTGGCGTGCTGCTGCACACAACGCCACAAGGTGACGCTGGGCTTGCCGCTAGCGTCAATGATGTGCACCGGCCGATTTGGCCAATCCAACAAAATCGGCAAATCGATTGTTTGCCAGTCTTCAGACACCGGCAACACGCCCTCGACCCAGGCGAGGTACTGCTTGTCCACCTGCCGCGCCTCGAACGCCATGCTCAGGGCGCGTTGGGTGGCCGGGTTCAGGGCGAACACCATCAACCCCGAGGTGGCTTGGTCGAGACGGTGCACCACCAATGCGCCGGGGTGTTGGGTCTGCAAGCGCGTCCACAGGCAGTCTTGTTTGTCCGGCCCTTTGCCGGGCACGCTCAGCAGGCCGCTGGGTTTGTTCACCACCAGCAGGTCATGGTCGTTGTAGAGCACGTCCATGTTCACGATTGGCGGTGGCCGGTCAAAAGTTCCACCACTCAGCCCCGCAGTTGCCGAATGACGTCCAACGCGGCGGCCAGCACATCATCTTGTTCGCAGGCGATGACGTGCCTCTCCGGCATGCTGCGCAGCCAAGTGAGCTGGCGCTTGGCGAGTTGGCGGCTGGCGGCCACGCCTTTCTCACGGAGTTGGGAGATGGCTTTGTCATTCAGCCCCTGCGCCTCATCCAACGCCTCCCAGGTCTGCCGATAACCAACACAGCGCATCGACGGCAGGTTGGGGTGCAGCCCGGGGCGCTGTCGCAGCGCCTGCACCTCGGCCACCAAACCGGCTTGCAGCATCTGGTCAAAGCGCAGCGCGATGCGCTCGTGCAACCACTTGCGGTCGGTGGGTTCCAAGGACAGCATGGCGATGCTTGGGCCCGCCACTTTGCTGGCACCAAAAAACGAGGACAGGGCTTGACCGCTGACGCGCCACACTTCCAAAGCGCGTGAGATGCGTTGCGCGTCGTTGGGCGGCAAACGCTTGGCCGTGACCGGATCGACTGTCGCCAACTCGGCATGCAGCGCGGGCCAGCCGCGTTGCGCGGCTTGCGCTTCGATCTCGGCACGCACTTCTGGTTGGGCCAGCGGCAAATCGTCCAAGCCGTCCATCAGCGCTTTGAAATACAGCATGGTGCCGCCAACCAACAAGGGCAGCTTGCCGCGAGCGCGAATCTCGCCCATCAAGCGCGTGGCGTCCCGCGCAAATTCGGCGGCGCTGTAGCTGTCAGCGGGCTCGCGAATGTCAATCAAATGGTGCGGCACCTGCGCCAATTCAGCAGCGCTGGGTTTGGCCGTGCCAATGTCCATGCCTTGGTAAACCAGCGCGGAATCGACGCTGATGATTTCCACCGCAAAGCGTTGCGCCAAGGCCAGTGCCAACGCGGTTTTGCCGCTGGCGGTCGGGCCTGCGATGGCCAGCCCTTGCCACACGGGGTTCAAGTCAATCGGAGGTGCGGGGTTCGCCATGCCATTGCACCAAAGTCCAAGCGGTCAGCGCCAGAATGGCAGCCCAAAACGCCACGCCGTGCGCCAAAGGAAACAGCGTGCCGTCGATGCTGTGGCTGAGCCAACCGCTGGTGATGAACGCGGCCAACATCATCAAAAAACCATTCAAGGCCGAGGCCGCACCGGCCGACAAGGGAAACGGCCCCACCGCACCGCTTTGACCAATCGGCTGGTGGATGCCGTGCGCCAAGATCATCGGGTACATGGCCAACACCAAACCGGTGGCGCTGGCCCAGTCGTTGTAAACCAAGACGCACAAGCTCAGACCGCTCAAGGCGCTGGAGGCGCCGGCCAAAGCGATGGTGTGGCGCATGCCCACGTGGCGCAGCAGGTAACGGCACACCAGCGTGCCAGCGATATAAACCAAAGACATGGACGACAAAATCCAACCCAGTTGCAAGCCGCTCAGGTGCAACACCTCGATGAACACAAAGGACGACGTGGCCAAGTAGGTGAACAAAGCGCCATAAGCGGCCAGCGACAACAAGGCGAACGCGCGGAACGTGGGGTGTTGCAACACCTGCCACCAAATCTTCACCATGGTGGGCAGATGCAGGGCTTGCGGATTGCGGGTTTCTATGCTTTCTTGGAAAAACCAAGCCACCATGCACAGCGTGACCGCGCCGTACAGTGCCACCGACATCAAGGCCACTTGCCAGCCCCAGTGTTGGCTCAAGAATCCACCCAAGGGTGGGCTGGTGCAGGCCAACACACCCAAGCCCGTCATGGTTTTCGACATGACGCGAGCGCCTTCCAGCGGCTGGTACAAATCACGCACCACAGCCCGTGCACTGGTGATGACCGCGCCCATGCCAATGCCTTGCAACACCCGCCAAAAAATCAGCACGCCAATGGAACTGCTGAGCACGCAACCGATGGCGGCCACCAGGTACAAACCCAAACCAAACAACATGATGGGACGCCGCCCAACCTTGTCAGAAAACGGCCCCCACAGCAATTGCGAAATGCCAAAGGCCAGCAACAAACCACTGAGCGTGAACTGCACCATGCCCACACTGGCGTTCAAATCCAGTGCCAAGCTGGGCAGGGCGGGCAGGTACAAATCGGTCGACACGGGTTGCAAGCCAATGGCCAAGGACAGCAACAAAATCAACAAGCCTGCTTGCATCAACGGCCCCGCAAAAACAAGCTGTCCAAATCACGCATACCCAGTTGTCGCCAGGTGGGGCGACCGTGGTTGCATTGGTCGGCACGCTCGGTGACTTCCATTTGTCGCAGCAAGGCGTTCATCTCTTCCAAGCTGAGTTGACGGTTGGCCCGCACCGCGCCATGACAAGCCATCGCGGCCAGCACATCGTCCCGTGCGCGTTGCAACACGGTGTGCGCTTCGTGCTGCGCCAACTCGGCCAAGACGCTGCGGGTCAAAGCCACCGCGTCGCCTTGCGCCAACGAGGCGGGTACGCGCCGCACCACCAAAGACTGCGCCGACAAGGCGGCCAACTCCAAGCCCAACTCGGACAGCACGTTTGCATGGCTTTCAGCTGTTGCCATCTCTTCGGGCGTGGCGGCAAAAGACGCGGGAATCAACAGCGCTTGGCTTTGCAAATGGTCTTGCGTGAGTTGTGTTTTCAGGCGTTCATAGACGATGCGTTCGTGCGCAGCGTGCATATCCACCACCACCAAGCCTTGCTTGTTTTCAGCCAAGATGTAAACACCTTGCAACTGCGCCAAGGCTTTGCCCAAAGGCCATTCGCCAGCAGGCAGGGGTTGTGCTTCGGTGTTCTGGGTGGATGCAGCATCTTGGCTTGGCGTTGGTTTGCTGGAAGGCCAAAGTGCGCTCAATTCATTCACCACATGACCTGCGCCGCTCCAAGGCAAGCCAGTTTGAAACGCTGAAGCCTGCCCAAACGATTGCAAGGATGAAATGGCTTGTTGGCGCTCTTGAAAAGGGCTGGGGTTGGTTGCCGCATGGCTCAGGCCTGCGCGAGACACCGACAAAGCTTGCGACAACGCGTGTTGCACGGCTTGGTGCACTTCGCGGCTGTCGCGAAAACGCAGTTCGATTTTGGTGGGGTGCACGTTCACATCCACACGGGTCGGTTCCATGCTGATGTACAGGGCATACACCGGTTGGCGTTGACCGTGCAACACATCTTCATAAGCACTGCGGGCTGCGTGGCTCAGCACCCGGTCGCGCACATAGCGGCCATTCACATAGGCAAATTGATGATCAGCCCGCGCCCGCGCTGCATCCGGTAAACCCGCGCGACCCACGACACGCACACCGCCGTGCTGGTGGTCGATGGCGATCGAGGTTTGCACAAAGTCTTCGCCCAACACATCGGCCAAGCGCAGGTTCAAACCTTCGGCATGAGTGTGGGCACGCCACTGGGCGCTGAGCTTGCCGTCATGCCACAAGGCAAAGCCCACATCGGGACGAGCCAGTGCATGACGCCGCAAAGACTCCAGGCAATGCGCCAACTCGGTGGCGGTGGACTTCAAAAACTTGCGCCGCGCGGGTGTGCTGAAAAACAGTTCTTTGACTTCCACCGTGGTGCCCACCGTCCGCGCCACGGGGCGCAACTCGCCACTGCGGGCATCGAGTTGCATGGCGTGGTCTTGTTGCGCGGTGCGTGACAACATGCTGAGTTCAGACACAGCGGCAATGGCGGCCAAGGCCTCGCCGCGAAAGCCCATGGTGGCCACGGATTCAAGGTCGTGCAGGTTGCTGATCTTGCTGGTGGCGTGGCGTCGCAGGGCCAGGGGCATGTCAGCGGCTTCCAAACCCGCGCCATCGTCTTCCACGCTGATGAGGCGAACGCCGCCTTCTTGCAAACGCACCACCACTTGGGTGGCGCCTGCGTCCAAGGCGTTGTCCACCAGTTCGCGCACCACCGATGCGGGGCGTTCGACCACTTCGCCAGCGGCGATTTGGCTGATCAGTTCGTCGGGGAGTTCACGGATGGGGCGTCGTGCCAAGGGAGAGAGATTCACGCGTGTCATTCTAGGGGAGTGCCCGCAGCACAAGAGCCGTTGCTGTCATAGGGGTCGTTGATAATGCAGCCATGGACACAGTTGCATTCCTCATTGATTTCATTCTCAACATTGACCGCTACCTTGAAGCCTTTGTACAAGCTTATGGCGTTTGGATCTATGTTCTTTTGTTCCTCATCATTTTTGTCGAAACTGGGGTGGTCTTCATGCCATTTTTGCCAGGCGACTCGCTGCTGTTTGTGGTGGGCGCGATGGCCGGTGCGGGTTTTTTGAACCTGCCCTTGGTGTTGACCTTGATGTTGATTGCCGCGATCTTGGGCGACCAATGCAACTACCTGATTGGTCGCCACTTTGGGACACGCTTGTTGCAAAGTCATTCGCGTTGGTTCAACCGAGACGCCTACGACCGATCCCATGCGTTTTACGAGCGCTATGGCGGCATCACCATCATCATCGCCCGCTTCATGCCCTTTGTGCGCACCTTCGCGCCCTTTGTGGCGGGTGTCAGCCACATGGACCGTCGTCGCTTCAGCGTTTACAACGTGGTGGGCGCGGTGCTGTGGGTGGTGGGCATTGGCATGGCTGGTTACTGGTTCGGCAACAACGAATGGGTTCAGGCCAATTTTGAGAAGGTCATTTGGGCCTTGATCTTGGTGCCTGGCCTGATCGCTTTATTTGGCATTTGGCGAGCCAAAACATCAGGTTGATCGGTTGCGTGCCAAGGGCGGGTTGCGCAAGAAATAATTTTCAATGCCGCGCATCAAGGCCTCGGTCAGCTTGATTTGATAAGCCTCGCTGATCAGCAGCGCTTCTTCTTCCGGGTTGCTGATGAAGGCGGTTTCTACCAACAGACTGGGAATGTCGGGGGCTTTCAAGACTGCAAACCCCGCTTGCTCCACCTGTGGCTTGTGCAATTTGCCGATGCGCCGAATTTGACCCAGCATCTCGTTGCCCAGTTTCATGCTGTCGTTGATTTGGGCGGTGGTGCTCATGTCCAACAAAGCGCGTTGCACGGTTTTGTCTTGCACTTTGAGGTTCAAGCCGCCAATCGCATCTGCGCCGTTTTCTCTGTTGGCCATCCAACGGGCGGCGGCACTCGAAGCCGCGCCTTGACTCAGTGCAAACACGCTGGCACCCCGGGCTTGCGGCGTGAAAAACGCATCCGCATGCAAGCTGATGAACAAATCGGCTTTGACTTTTTGCGCTTTTTGCACCCGTACATGCAGCGGCAAAAAGAAATCGGCATCCCTGGTGAGGAAAGCCCGCAACGGCAACTGACCGTTCTTGGTTTTCAACACCGTGTTGTTGATCCGCTCTTTCAAACGGTGCGCCATTTGCAGCACCACGTCTTTTTCTTTCGTACCTTTGGGGCCAATGGCACCGGGGTCTTCACCGCCATGGCCCGGATCAAGGGCGACCACCACAAAGCGGTCATAGTTGGGCTCGGGCGTGCTTGGCTTAACCAATGGCGTGATGGGCTTGCTGCTGGATGTGGTGGCAGGCGCAGTGGCCAACACCGGGTCGGTGGGTGGAGCGCTTGAAGGGGCTGTGATTCCAGCCGGTGGGGGTGAAGGCGTGGCAGCGGGACTGGCGGGCGTGGTTGTTTTTTGTTGCTGACTGGCAATCAATTCTTCCAACGCGTCTTTGCTTTTCTTGTCGCTTTGCACATGCTCGGCAATCAAAGCTTCCAAGGGGTCGATTTGCGCCACCGGGTACAGGTCCAAGACCAAGCGGTGTTGAAACTGGGATTGACCACTCAAAACCGGCGCCAAGCTGAACACCTGCGGCTTGACCGCTTGACGCAGGTCCAACACCAAGCGCACGGTGGTGGCATTGAACTGCCCCACCCGCACACCCAGAATGAAAGGATCATCGCTGCGGACTTTGCCCACCAACTCGCGCAAGGTCTGGTTCAGCTCAATGCCTTCAATGTCCACTGCCAAACGCGGTGGTTGTTCGACAAAGGTTTGTTGGGTGCGCAAGGCGGTGTCGGATTCGATGGTCACACGCGTGTAATCGGCGGCGGGCCAAACACGCACTGCCAAGATGCTGGCGCCTCGCGCCAACTCGGCTTGACCCAGCAACAGCACCAGGCTGCTGGCCTTGAGCAAGTCGCGTCTGTTGAGTGCAGTCTTCATGCCAGCAAGCCTTCGCCCAAGGCCGTGTGGGCTTGCAAACGCACGTCGCGTTCATGCTCGCTCAGCACATCGATGAAGATGTCCATATCGGGTGTGGGCAAGAAGCCCCTGGCCTTTTCGGGCCATTCGCACAGTTTCAAACCGGGGCTCGCAACAATGTCTCTTAAGCCTGCGTCTTCCCATTCACGCGGGTCCGAGAAGCGGTAGAAATCGAAATGCCAAATGGCTTGCACACCCTTGGCCGTGGAAAGCTCATAGGGTTCCACCACCGCATACGTGGGGCTTTTGATGCGCCCGGTGACGCCCATGGCTTGCAATAAAAACCGCACCAAAGTGGTTTTGCCCGCTCCCAGCTCGCCGTGCAAACACACCAAGGCCTCGCCCCAATGCGGGCGCTGCACCAAGGCTTGCGCAAAGGCTTGGCAAGCGGCTTCATCGGTCCAGTGCAGTGTTTTTACAATCGGCATTTCATTCAAAGGAAAACGTGTCCATCGATCAGCAAAGTGTGTTGGCGGATTTGCAAACTTGGGGCCAGCAATTGGGATTCTCCCAAATTGGCGTGGCCCCGGTGGACCTGCACGAGGCCGAGCCCGGTTTGCTGGCTTGGTTGGCGCAAAACTTTCACGGTGACATGGCCTACATGGCGCGGCATGGCCTCACCCGCGCCCGCCCCGCCGAGTTGCAACCCGGCACCTTGAGCGTCATCACCGCCCGCATGGACTACCTGCCGCAAGCTTCACCTGAATGGCTGGACCATGAACTCCAGCGCTTGCAAGCACCCGCGCAAGCGGTGGTGTCGGTGTATGCACGAGGACGCGACTACCACAAGGTGATGCGTCAACGCTTGCAACAACTGGCCGACAAACTGCAAGCGCAACTGGGTCCTGTTGGTCACCGCGTTTTCACCGATTCAGCCCCTGTGTTGGAGGCTGAATTGGCGGTGCGCAGCGGCCAAGGCTGGCGTGGCAAACATACCTTGGTGTTGCAACGCGATGCTGGTTCGTTTTTCTTTCTGGGCGAAATCTTTGTCGATGTCGCACTTGAACCCACAGCCCCCGTGACCGAGCATTGCGGCAGTTGCACGTCTTGTATCACCGCCTGCCCAACGCAAGCCATCGTCGCGCCTTATCAACTCGATGCCCGTCGGTGCATTTCTTACCTCACGATTGAACACGCAGGCAGCATCCCGCTTGAATTTCGCGCCCTGATAGGCAACCGCATTTACGGCTGTGACGATTGCCAGTTGGTCTGTCCTTGGAACAAATTTGCAAAGCGCAGCGTGCTGCCCGATTTCGAGGAGCGCCATGGCTTGGGAGCGGCTTCTTTGGTTTCGCTGTTGGCATGGACTGCGCAAGATTTTTTGCATTTCACCGAGGGCAGTGCGATTCGCCGTATTGGCCATGTGCGTTGGTTGCGCAATTTGGCGGTGGCCGCGGGCAATGCCTTGCGCCACGCTGACAAAGAAGCTTGGGTGATCCCTTTGTTGCAGGCCTTGCAAGCTTGGCAAAGCCATGACAACCCCATCGTGCGTGAACACATCGATTGGGCCTTAAGCCAAAACGCTGCATTGTGCAAACCATCCAGCATGTCTTGATCTAGATCAAACTTCGTTTCTGCGTATTTCCCTAAGCTGGCGGGTATGAATGCCGCCTATGCCTTGCTCGACGATCCCCAGAGCTGGGCGGCTTTCAGCAAACCCTTCAACAGCGTGCCCAGCCCAGAAGCGGTTTCCTCGGCCACCTGGGAATCGCAAGTGGTGGTGCAAGGCATGCATTGCGCCGCTTGTGCCTTGAATGTGGAAGCCGCCTTGTATTCGGTGCCGGGCGTCAAACAAGCCACGGTCAACGGTGCCACGCACCGCGCCCAAATCACCTGGTCCGCGCAAGAGGTGCGTCCTTCCCAATGGCTTGATGCTTTGTCGCGGGCGGGCTACCAAGCCGTGCCCGCCAACGATTTCGTGTCACGCCAAGCCGGACAAGCCCAAGTGCGTCAACAACTCTGGCGTTGGTTGGTGGCCGGTCTGTGCATGATGCAAGTCATGATGTACGCGTGGCCGGTGTATGTGGCAGCACCTGGCGATATAGCGCCCAACATGTTGTCGCTCTTGAAATGGGCCTCGTGGGTGCTTACCTTGCCGGTGATGTTTTTCGCCACCGACGTTTTCACCATGGCCGCTTGGCGCGATTTGAAACAAGGTCGCATCAGCATGGACTTGCCTGTTGCCTTGGGCATATGGGTCACTTTCATCGTCAGCTCGGCGGCGGTGTTCGACCCCGAAGGCCTGTTGGGCAGCGAGGTGTATTTCGACTCGCTCACGATGTTTGTGTTTTTCTTGCTCACGGGTCGCTGGTTGGAAACCCGCTTGCGTGAACGCACAGCGGGTGCCTTGGAGGCGCTGATCAACCGCTTGCCGCAAAGCGTGCAACGTCAAACCCAGTCGGGTGGATTGGAAACCGTGGCCCTGCATCAACTGCGTGTGGGCGATGTCTTGCAGGTGCATCCTGGCGAGGTGTTTGCCGCCGATGGCTTGCTGTTGCAAGGCCACACTTGGGTGGAAGAAGCCTTGCTCACTGGAGAGTCTGAACCGCTGGAGCGCCAAGCAGGTGACAGCTTGATGGCCGGTTCACACAATCTGCGCGAAACCATCCAAATGAAAGTGCTGCGTTTGGGTGAACACACACGCTATGCAGAAATTGTGAGCCTGATGCAAAGTGCCTCGCTGCACAAGCCCCGCTTGGCCGCTTTGGCCGACAGCGTGGCCAAACCTTTTTTGTGGGCCGTGTTGTTGACCGCCGCTTTGAGTGCGGCCTTGGCATGGTCCACTTCACCAGGCCATGCGCTGATGGTGGCGGTGTCGGTGCTCATCGTCACCTGTCCATGCGCTTTGTCCTTGGCCACACCGGCCGCCATGTTGGCGGCTGCCGGGCAATTGGCGCGACAAGGCGTGTTGTTGCGCAATGTCCAGTCCTTGGAAAGTTTGGCGCAAGTGGACGCGGTGGTGTTTGACAAAACCGGCACGCTCACCGAAGACCGCATGGGTTTGCAAAGCTTGTTCACGCCCCTGGGTGATTGGCATCAGAACGATCAAGACCAAGCTTTGCCGCAAGAGTTGTTGCGCTTGGCTGCGAGTGTGGCGCGTCATTCGGCCCATCCTTTTTCACGCGCTGTGGCGCAGTTGTGGCCGCATCGTCAAGATGATTGGCCGATGCAAGCGGTGCAAGAAGAAGTGGGGCATGGCGTGTCGGGTCGCATCCTGAGCGACCAAGGCCAAGTGGTGCGCGAACTGCGTTTGGGGTCTGCTTCGTTTTGTCAAAGCTGGGGTGGCAACTGTGGCATGCCGCCAAAAGCGCTGACGGCGCAAGTGCATTTGTGCGATGAAAACGGTTGGCTGTCGTCCTTTGAATTCCAAGAGCGCTTGCGTGACGACGCGGTGCCAACCCTGCAAGCCTTGCAACAGCAAGGCCTGAAACTGTTTATTTTGTCGGGTGATACATCGGCGGCGGTGGATCGGATTGCAAAGCGTTTGCAACTGCCCCAAGCCCAGGTGCAAGCCCGTTGTTCACCCGAAGCCAAGCTGCAGTTTGTCCAGAACCTGCAAGCCCAGGGTCTGCAAGTGGCCATGGTGGGGGATGGTTTCAACGACATGCCCGTGTTGGCCGGTGCCCATGTGTCCTTCGCCTTTGGTCAGGCCGTGCCCTTGGCGCAGGCCCGCTCGGATGTGGTGGTGCAAGGTCATCACCTGATGGCGATTGCCCACACCTTTGGCTTGGCCCATCGCACCCAAACCGTGGTGCGCCACAACCTCATTTGGGCGGCAGCCTACAACGCCTTGTGCGTGCCTTTGGCCTTCATGGGCTACTTGCCACCTTGGTTGGCGGGCTTGGGCATGGCGCTCAGTTCACTCATCGTCGTTTTGTATGCCCTGCAACTGGCTGTGCCACCTCGAACCAACCCTTTTGACCCACAAGAGGCCTGACATGGACATTTTGTATTTGCTCATCCCTTTGTCGGAGGTCTTGGTCTTGTTTGTGTTGATCGGTCTGTGGTGGGCGATTCACCAAGGGCAATTCGAGGCGATTGAAGCCGAAGGCGAACGAATTCTTCGCAACGATTGACTTAGGTCAAACCAAACAACAAGACCCCATTTGATACTGAGGATAGATACGTGAAAGGCAGCTCATGAGTTCTTCATTGCAAAACAATTACAGCGACACGGTGGTGCGGCAATTCGCCATCATGACGGTGGTCTGGGGCGTGGTGGGCATGTTGGTCGGCTTGATCATCGCCGCGCAGCTCGCTTGGCCCGAGTTGAACTTTGGCATCTCTTGGTTCAGCTACGGTCGCTTGCGTCCCTTGCACACCAATGCGGTGATTTTTGCGTTTGGTGGCTCGGCCTTGTTTGCCTCCACCTATTACGTGGTTCAGCGCACCGGTCAAACACGTTTGTTTGCACCCGGCTTGGCGGCCTTCACGTTTTGGGGTTGGACCTTGGTCATCTTGGCTGCTGCCATCAGCTTGCCCATGGGCTACACCACCGGCAAAGAGTATGCCGAACTGGAGTGGCCCATCGACATCCTGATCACCTTGGTTTGGGTGTCGTTTGCCATTGTGTTTTTCGGCACCATCGCCAAACGCAAGGTGAAACACATCTATGTCGCCAACTGGTTTTTCGGTGCCTTCATCCTCACGGTGGCGGTGCTGCACTTGGTCAACAGCGCTGAAATCCCCGCCGGTTGGATGAAGTCCTATTCGGTCTATGCCGGGGTGCAAGACGCCATGGTGCAATGGTGGTACGGCCACAATGCGGTGGGCTTTTTCCTCACCGCTGGTTTCCTCGGCATGATGTATTACTTCGTGCCCAAGCAAGCCGAGCGCCCGGTGTACTCCTACCGCTTGTCCATCGTTCACTTCTGGGCGCTCATCTTCACCTACATGTGGGCGGGCCCGCACCATTTGCACTACACCGCCTTGCCCGATTGGACCCAGTCTTTGGGCATGGTGTTCTCGCTCATTTTGTTGGCGCCAAGTTGGGGCGGCATGATCAATGGCGTCATGACTTTGTCGGGCGCATGGCACAAATTACGCGACGACCCGGTGTTGCGCTTCATGATCGTGTCCTTGTCCTTTTATGGCATGAGCACCTTCGAAGGTCCGATGATGTCCATCAAGACGGTCAATGCCTTGAGCCACTACACCGATTGGACCGTGGGCCACGTGCACTCGGGTGCCTTGGGTTGGGTGGGCCTCATCTCGATGGGCACCATTTACTTCCTGATTCCCCGTTTGTACGGCCAGAAAAAGATGCACAGCGTGCCTGCCATCGAATTGCATTTCTGGACCGCCACCATTGGCATCGTGCTCTACATCGCCGCCATGTGGATTGCCGGGGTCATGCAGGGTTTGATGTGGCGCTCCATCAATGAAGACGGCACGCTCACCTACACCTTTGTCGAAAGTGTGAAAGCCACTTACCCCTATTACGTGGTGCGTGTGGTCGGCGGTGCCCTCTACTTGTTTGGCATGTTGGTCATGTTGTGGAACGTCATCATGACCGCCCTCAAAGGTCGGGTGGCACCGGTGCCCATCCCAGCCGTTTTGGCGGCCTACGCTTGAGGAGAACAACCATGTCTGACAACAAATCCACTCAAGGCTTCAGCCACGAAAAAATCGAAACCAACAGTTTGCTGATGGTGGTCCTGATCGTTCTGGTCATCGCCATCGGCGGCTTGATTGAAATCGTGCCTTTGTTCTTTCAAAAGTCCACCACCCAGCCGATTGAAGGCGTGAAGCCCTACACCGCCTTGCAATTGGCGGGACGCGATGTGTATTTGCGCGAGGGTTGCTACAACTGCCATTCGCAAATGATTCGACCCTTCCGCTCGGAAACATTGCGCTACGGCCGCTACTCGGTAGCGGGTGAATTTGTATACGACCACCCCTTCCAGTGGGGCAGCAAACGCACCGGCCCCGATTTGCACCGCGTCGGCGGCAAGTACAGCGATGAATGGCACCGAGTCCATTTGATCAACCCGCGTGACCTGGTTCCCGAATCCAACATGCCCGCCTACCCTTGGTTGGAAAAAGATCTGGTGGATGCGAACGCCTTGCCAGCGCACATGAAAGCTTTGCGCGTGACCGGTGTGCCCTACACCGATGAAGAAATTGCGCAATCGTCTGATGCGGTGCGCGGCAAGTCCGAGTTGGAAGCTTTGATTGCCTATTTGCAAGGCATGGGCCTCGCGCTCAAATAAGGATAAGTCATGGACGACATCACCACGTTGCGGGCCGCCGCCACTGTTTTGAGCTTCTTGTGTTTCATGGGCATCTTGGTGTGGGTCTTGGATCGCAAAAAAGACCGCCGCTTTGAAGAAGCGTCCCAATTGCCCTTTTTGGATGAGTAAGGATTGCCATGAGTGACTTCACTGGTTCGTTTTGGTCCAGCTATGTGGCCATCATTTCCCTGGCCGGTATCTTGGCTTGCTTGGTTTTGTTGTGGGTCACAGCTCGCAAAAAATCGGGGGGCCATGCCGACAACACCACCGGCCATGTGTGGGATGAAGATTTGCGTGAGATGAACAATCCCTTGCCTTTGTGGTGGGTGGGTTTGTTCGTCATCACCATCATCTTTGGTTTGTCCTATTTGTTTTTGTACCCTGGTTTGGGCGCTTATACCGGCAGCAAAGCCTGGTCGTCCCAAGCCGAGTACGACACTGAAATGCGGGAGGCCAACATCGCATTGCAACCCTTGTATGCCCGCTTTGACGCAATGACGGTGCAAGACGTTGCCAAAGACCCCCAAGCCCATGCCATCGGCGAGCGCTTGTTCATGAACAACTGCGCCCAGTGCCACGGCTCGGATGCCCAAGGTTCCAAGGGCTATCCCAACCTGACCGACAGCGATTGGTTGCATGGTGGTTCCCCAGAGAAGATCAAG
>CALBEV010000119.1 GCA_937891045.1 uncultured Burkholderiales bacterium
TGCTCAAGTCGCGTGTGGGGGATGTGGTGAAGTTGCAAACCCCCAAGGGTGTGCAAGACATTCAGGTGGTGCAGGTGAGCTACCCAGCACCTGTTTAGGCGTGACGTTGTGAACTCACGCGACGGGCAAGGCTGACCGAGGGCAAGCGCTGCAAGGTGGATAAGACGCTTTCCAAATGCGAGGTGTCTTGCACCGCAATCAAGAATTTCAAATCGGTGGCTTGTTGGCCACTGACTTCATCGGCCATGCTGACCAACTTGATGTCGGCTTGCGCCGAAGTGATTGCCGAGGCCACACTCGCCAACACACCTTTGCCGTTCACCACCGTGACGACAATGCTGGCTTCGAAAGTGCGCAGGGGTTCGTCCGACCATTCAACGGCAATGAAGCGTTCGCTGTCTTTGTGTTTCAAGCGTTGCGCCACATGGCATTCCTCGGTGTGTACGACCAAGCCCTCGCCACGACCCAAATACCCGGCGATGCGGTCGCCTGGCAGGGGGTGGCAGCATTCTGCGTAGGTGACGGATGCGTTGCTGCTGCCATCGACCACCACACCGCCTTGAGAGATGCTTTCGTGGGCGGTGAAGCGTTCGCGGCTGATGAGCAGGGGGTCTGGTTTTTCCCCCAAATCGGCCAACAAACCTACCAACCGCTTGGCCACGATGCTGGCCACGCGCTTGCCCAAACCAATGTCGGTGAGCAATTCAGCACGGTTTTTGCTGCCGGTGAAATGCAGCAACTTGCCCCAAGAATGGCGGTGGGTGGCATCCAAAGCAGGCAACTGGATGAAGCCTTCTGCGCGTAAAGCTTGCGCCAATAATTTTTCGCCCAACTCGATGGATTCAGACTTGGCTTGGGTTTTCAAGTAGTGGCGAATTTTGGAGCGTGCTCTGCCGGTGCGCACAAAGCCCAGCCATGCTGGGTTGGGTGTGCTGTCCGGTGCAGTTTCAACCTCAATCACATCGCCATTGCGCAGTTCAGTGCGCAGCGGCACGGTTTCACCATTGATTTTGGCTGTGGTGACATGGTCGCCCACATTGCTGTGCACGGCATAAGCAAAATCCACCACGGTGGCGCCGCGCGGCAAGGCCATGATGTGGCTCTTGGGCGTGAACACATAAACAGCATCGGGGAACAAATCGACTTTCACATGGTCCCAAAACTCGGCGGCGTCGCGTGTTTCGTCCTGAATATCAAGCAAGGACTGCAACCACTGTGTGCCTACGCGCTCTGATTTTTCGCTGCTGTCGGGTGATTTGTAGAGCCAATGCGCTGCAATACCGGACTCGGCCACCAAGTGCATGGCTTCGGTGCGCAATTGAAACTCCACATTGATGCCTGCAGGTCCCACCAAGGTGGTGTGCAGTGATTGGTAGCCATTGACTTTGGCAATGGCAATGTGGTCTTTGAATTTGCCTGGAACAGGTTTGTAGAGTTGGTGCAGCAGCCCCAAGCCGGTGTAACAGTCCACCAAATGCGGTACCAAAATACGCATACCGTAAATATCAGTCACTTGCGCAAAGCTCAGGTGCTTGGACTGCATTTTTTGGTAGATGGAAAACAGGGTTTTTTCGCGACCAAAAATACGCACATCCAGCTTGCCTTTGGCGAATGTGGCTTCCACTTCTTTTTGCAGTTTTTGCAGCAAGTCACGTCGGCGGCTGCGTGCTTTGAGAACGGCTTTTTCAAGAATGGCGTAGCGCCAAGGCTTGAGGTGCCTGAAGGCCAAGTCTTGCAGTTCGCGGTAGGTTTGGTTCAGGCCCAAGCGGTGCGCGATGGGCGCGTAAATTTCCAGGGTTTCGCTGCTGATGCCTTGCCAACGGTGGCGCGGCATGGCCTCCATGGTGCGCATGTTGTGGGTGCGGTCAGCCAACTTCACCAAGATGACGCGCACGTCTTGCGCCATGGCCAAGAGCATTTTGCGAAACGACTCGACCTGGCCTTCTTCTTTGGTGTCAAAGCTCAGTTTGTCTAATTTGGTGAGGCCATCGACCAACTCGGCCACGGTGGCCCCAAACTTCTCCACCAAATCGGCTTTGGTGACGCCACAGTCTTCCATCACATCGTGCAGCAAGGCGGCCATCAGGGCTTGCGCATCCAGCTTCCAATCGGTGCACTGCAAGGCCACGGCAATGGGATGGGTGATGTAGGGCTCGCCGCTGCGTCGGGTCACGCCCAAATGGGCTTCATCGGCGAATTTGTAGGCACGGCGCACTTGCTCAATGCCTTCTGGCCCCAGGTAATCGAGTTTGCTCACCAGCGAAGCAAAGCTGGCCGCTGCTGCATTGGTGGCGGCTTTTTTGTCGATGGCGGTGTTGTCAGCGTGACCCATGGGCTAACTGTAGCGTTTTGTCAAAGCCACAGGGCTGGGGCGAAAAAAAAGCACTGCTGAAGCAGTGCTTTTGGGGGACTGGCTCCAGCGGGGAGCAGCCATCTGGATTAACCGGGTACTTTTTTCAGCATTTCAATGCCGATTTTGCCGGCAGCAATTTCGCGCAGGGCGGTGACGCCTGGTTTGTTTTTGCTCTCAATTTTGGGCGTGTGACCTTGGGCCAACATGCGAGCTCGGTAAGTGGCAGCCAAGACCAATTGGAAGCGGTTGGGAATTTGTGCGAGACAGTCTTCAACAGTGATGCGTGCCATGGTGTGGTGCTCCGGGGTGTTAGGTGAGGTTCAGTGCCTGAAAAATATCGGACCTGCTTCGGCGCTGGGACGCGTAATTGAGTCTTTGCGCATGAACGATGGCTTTGAGGTCGAACAAAGCCTTGTCAAAAAGTTGATTGATTATAACGAAGTCGAACTCATGGGCCTGGGCCATCTCTTCGGCGGCGTTTTGCAAGCGGATCTCCACCACCTCGGGGCTGTCTTCACCACGACGCAACAAACGCGAACGCAGTTCGTCCCAGCTGGGTGGCAGGATGAATATGAGGACAGCATTGCTGAAAATTTTCTTGATTTGAATCGCGCCTTGGAAGTCAATTTCCAAAATCACGTCCAAGCCCTTGGCAATGCGTTCTTCGATGGTGGCTTTGGAGGTGCCATAGCGATTGCCATGCACATGGGCCCACTCTAGAAAAGCGTTGGCTTGCACCATGGCGTCAAATTCAGCCTCTGACACAAAGAAATACTCGCGACCATGAAACTCTTGGCCACGTGGGGAGCGCGTGGTGTGGGACACCGAATGCTCGACACGAGCATCCAGTTCCATCAAGGCTTTGACCAAGCTGGATTTGCCTGCACCACTGGGGGCGGCGACGACGTAGAGATTGCCAGGGTAGGTGTTCATCATTCGAGGTTTTGGACTTGTTCACGCATTTGCTCGATCAGCACTTTCATGTCCAACGAAATGCGTGTGAGTTCGATGGCGCTGGATTTGGAGCCCAAGGTGTTGGCTTCTCGGTGCAGTTCTTGAATCAGGAAATCCAAACGCTTGCCAACACCTTCCTTCTGCGTTTTCAAGCCCAGCAAGCGGTTGATTTCATCCAAATGGGTTTTCAGTCGTGTGATTTCTTCGGCCACATCCGCGCGAATGGCGAAGCTGGCCGCTTCTGCCAAGGCACGCTCGTGCACTGCTTCCGGCAAAGCTTGTGCATCGGCCAGGGCCAAGGCCTCGCGCCATCGTTCTAAAAACTTTTGCTTTTGCAGCTCAACGGTTTGGGGCACCAAGGGCAATGCCAGATCCGCCAGCACATGCAGTTGCTTGGCGCGGGACAACAAATCTTGCGCCAGGCGTTGGCCTTCGCGTTCACGGGCTTGGCACAACTGCGCAATCAAGTCTTTGCCCAGAGCCAGCACATCGGCCGTCACATCTTCCGACAGGTGGGGTGTTGCGCTGGCCAAACGCATCACTTCGGCCACCGACAAAGGGGTGGCATGGGGCAACCACATGCGCACTTTGTCTTGAATCTTGACCAGGTTTTGCAGCATGGTCGTGTCTGGACTGGCCAAAGCGGCATCAGGCGCAGCTTCGAGGTGGGCGCGAAGCTCAACCTTGCCGCGTTTGATCTGGCCGCTGATCAACTCGCGCAGGGCGGGCTCTTGCGCCCGCAGTTCATCGGGGAGGCGAAAAGTCAGATCGAGGTAGCGGCTGTTGACCGAGCGGATTTCCATCCCCAGCCGCAAGCCCACAGGTGAAGGCGCAGTGGCGCCAAGTTGTGTCTGGGCACTGGCATAGCCGGTCATGCTTTGCAGGGACATGGCGATCTCAAATTCAAAAGCCGCATTATCTCAGGCACAGCTTGCCCCACCTGAACGACAATCGCCGCTGTTCATTAAGGCCTGCTCATGACCAAAACCACCATCGCTTCACGCCAAACCCGCGCCGCCGACGAATTGCGCCAAGTGCGCATCACGCGTCACTTCACCATCCATGCCGAAGGTTCGGTGTTGATTGAGTTTGGCCACACCAAAGTACTTTGCACCGCCTCCGTGGAAGAAAAAGTACCGCCACACAAACGTGGCGGCGGCGAAGGCTGGGTCACGGCCGAGTACGGCATGTTGCCCCGCGCCACCCACACCCGCAGCGATCGTGAGGCCGCCAAGGGCAAGCAAAGCGGACGCACCCAAGAGATTCAACGCCTCATCGGACGTTCATTGCGGGCCGTGTTTGATTTGAAAAAACTGGGTGAACGCACTATTTCTCTGGACTGTGATGTGTTGCAAGCCGATGGCGGCACCCGCACCGCTGCCATCACAGGTGCGTTTGTGGCTGCACAAGACGCGGTGAACAGTTTGATCAAAAGCGGCAAGCTCACCAACAGTCCGATCATCGGCCACGTAGCAGCCATTTCTGTGGGCTTGTTGCACGGTGTGCCTTTGCTGGACTTGGAATATGTGGAAGATTCGGTGTGTGACACCGACATGAACGTGGTCATGACCGGCGCGGGTGGCTTCGTGGAAGTGCAGGGCACGGCTGAAGGCGCGGCCTTCACACGCAGCGAAATGGACAGCTTGTTGGCACTGGCTGACAAAGGCATTCGTGAATTGATCGACTTGCAAACGGCCGCCTTGGCCACGTGAGGTGCTGGTGTGAAAGAAATCGTGTTGGCGTCTAAAAACCAAGGCAAGTTGCTTGAGCTGCAGGCCATGTTTGCCCCTTTGGGCTTGCAGTTGATTCCCCAAGCTGCGTTGAACATCGCGGAGGCGGAAGAGCCGTTTTTCACCTTCGTGGAAAACGCCCTGGCCAAAGCGCGTCATGCCAGTCACCACAGCGGCTTGCCAGCATTGGCCGATGACGCTGGTTTGTGCGTGGACGCCTTCAACGGTTTGCCAGGTGTGCAAACGGCTTTTTATTGCACCCAGTTTGGCTACCTCAAAAGCGACGAAAACAACCGCAAAGCGCTACTGGAACAAATGGCGAACCAGACCAACCGCAGAGCAGCCATGGTGAGCACCTTGGTAGCGGTGCGTTATGCACAAGACCCCGAGCCACTCATCGCCGTGGGCCGTGTGGTGGGTGACATCACCCATGAACCCCTGGGCACCAACGGCTTTGGGTTTGATCCTGTGATGTTCATCCCTTCTGAGGGACAAACTTTTGCACAGATGACCGAGGACAAGAAAAACAGCCTCAGTCACCGCGGTCAATCCTCGCGGTTGATGCGCGACCTGATGCGCGAGCGTTGGCTGGCATGAGCTTGGATCTGGCGCAACTGATGCGCCCCGGCACCCTGAATTTGCCTGCCTTGCCACCCTTGTCGGTTTATGTGCACCTGCCTTGGTGCATGAAGAAATGTCCCTACTGCGATTTCAACTCGCACGAGTGGCGCAACAGTTCCACCATCCCCATTCAAGCGGATGCGCAAGCCCTGCCTGAGACCGCCTACTTGGATGCGCTGTGTGCCGATTTGGAACACAGCCTGCCCCTGATTTGGGGACGCCCCGTGCACAGCATCTTCATTGGCGGTGGTACACCCAGTTTGTTTTCTGCTGCTGGGATTGCAAGATTGGTGAGTGATTTGCGGGCTCGCTTGCCGCTCGTGCCTGACTGCGAAATCACCATGGAAGCCAACCCGGGCACGTTTGAGACAGACCGGTTTCATGCGTTTCGTGCAGCGGGTATCACGCGGTTGTCCGTGGGGGTGCAAAGTTTCAACAACACCCATTTGCAGGCCTTGGGCCGGGTGCATGACGCTGAACAGGCCCATGCCGCTGTGCAAGAGGCTGCTTTGGCTTTTGACACTTTCAACATCGACTTGATGTATGCGCTGCCCGGGCAAAGCATGGTGCAGTTGCAGAAAGACTTGGGCACTGCTTTGGCCTTGAAGCCACCGCACTTGTCCATTTACCACTTGACGATTGAGCCCAACACCTACTTTGCCAAACACACGCCCAGCGATTTGCCCGAAGAGGATGATGCCTACGACATGTTGGATGTCATCACCGCACAAACCGCCGCACATGGTTTGCAACGTTATGAAGTGTCAGCCTTTGCAAAGTCTGGGCATCGGTGTTGGCACAACACCAACTACTGGCAGTTTGGTGACTATCTTGGCATTGGTGCAGGGGCCCACAGCAAGATCAGTTTCCCGCACCGCATCTTGCGCATGGTGCGTCACCGTGAGCCCAAGCTCTACATGGAACGTGCTCTGTCGCACGCCGCTGTGGCGCAAAGCAACGAGGTCAGTCGCGCTGAGCTGCCTTTTGAGTTCATGCTGAATGCATTGCGCTTGAAAGAGGGCTTTGACTTGGCTTGGTTTGCCGACCGCACCGGCTTGCCCTTGTCGGCCATCGAGTCTGCCTTGCAGCAAGCGCAGCAGCAAGGCTGGCTTGAACGTGACTTGCAGCGCATCAAGCCCACCGAGCGCGGATTTGACTTTCTAAGCGATTTACAAGCGCTTTTTTTAGCTGGTTAGAATCAACCCCGCTGAGACCCACACGGACATGGAAGCGTGGCAGAGTGGTCGATTGCACCGGTCTTGAAAACCGGCAACCCGCAAGGGTTCGTGAGTTCGAATCTCACCGCTTCCGCCAAACCATGCATTCAGGGCATTCAAGCATGCGTATTTTGCTGATTGAAGATGAACCCAAGATTGCATCCTTTGTCATCGAAGGCCTGCAAGCCGCAGGCATGGATGTCGACCCCATTGACAACGGCTTAGAAGGCTTGCAAAGCGTTCTGCTGGCCCAGCACCATTTGGTGGTACTGGACATCATGTTGCCGGGCATGGACGGCTACGAACTCCTTCGCCAAGCCCGGACCACCGGCATCACCACACCGATCATTGTGCTCAGCGCAAAGGCTGACTTGCCAGATCGTCTGCTTGGTTTTGACATGGGGGCCAACGACTATTTGGCCAAGCCTTTTTTCATTGAAGAACTGATTGCACGCATTCGGGCATTGCTGGGGCGCCAACCTAGGCGCAATGACAATGTCGTGTCGGTAGCGGGC
Organism: uncultured Burkholderiales bacterium; assembly: GCA_937891045.1. Next base: position 7,391 of record CALBEV010000119.1, read on the forward strand.
GTCACCCTCAACCGTGTCACCCGACAAGTGCAGTGGATGGATCAAAGCACGGGATTGAGTCAGCGCGAGTTCATGCTGTTGGACTACTTGATGCGCTCGCCGGGCTATATCTTTTCGCGCAAACAAATCTTGCAGCATGTATGGAATTTCAGCTTCGATCCGAACACCAATGTGGTGGATGTGTGTGTGCAGCGCATTCGAAAAAAATTGGTGACAGACAAAAACCATACGCAGTCTTTTCCCTTGCAGGCCATTCGTGGCGTGGGCTATCGAATCAGCACTGAAAGCCTCGCTTGAAGAAGTCGTTTCGCCTGAGGTTGATGGTTATTTTTGTGCTTTGTATAGCGGCAGTCACGCTCTTGAATCGCATGTTCAGTCAACATATTGCCAGCATGTATGTTCATGACCGTGTGCTTGTGGGCATGGCGAAGGTTTTGCAGCAATGCATGCATTTACCTGCTGAAGAAGACGCTTTTCGATCATGCGCTGATCAGGCTCGAACAGATTCCTCCATTGAATCTTGGCCAGAACGCTACGTGGTTTGCGATGTTCATCAGGCCAATACCCAATCGGCTGAAGCCCTATTGTGCGCTCACATCGTCGATCCGACTTTGAAGTGGGCTGACTTTGCAGCCGATGAAAGTATTGGTTTTGCCAGCATCCAAACCACGATGAACCAGCAGGCGTGGTCAGCCGTTCGACAGACTTCTTCCGGCCATGTGTTGATGTTGCAAGAAGAGGTGATACAGCGTCTTGTTGTTGAAATTTGGAACATCCGCAACTGGGTGATGCAGTTTGTGGCACCCGTGATATTGTTGATGACGCTGATGGTGGGATGGTTGATGACGGTGGTGCTGCTCAAGCCCGTGAACGACATCCAAAAAACCTTGCAAAAGCTGTCGTCTAAAAACTTGAACGAACCCCTGCAAGTGGATGCCGATTACCAAGAGTTTGAGGCGTTCACGAATGTGTTTGAGGATTTGCGTGGCAGACTGCACAACAGTTTTTTGCAGTCCCATCGGTTTTCTGCAGATGCATCCCATGAGTTGCGAACGCCTCTGACGATTTTGTGCGGCCATGTGGAATTGGGCATTGCCGAATTGCCTGCGGGCTCGGAGGCACAAATTCGGCTGCGTTTGATGGGCGAAGAAATTGAGCGCTTGATCGACATCACGGAAAAGCTGTTGTTGTTGTCGCGTGCTGATGCCGATAGCATCAAATTGGACATGAGCGATGTGAATATCAGTGAACTGCTCAACCAAATGGTGAAAGATGCCCGTTTGTTTCAATCTGACTTGACGATCACTTCCAACATCCAAGCGCAAGTGGTTTGGCACTGTGATGCGCAACTGATTCGCCAACTCATTCAAAATTTGTGTGTCAATGCGGTCAACTACAACCTGCCCAGTGGCTGGATCGATTGCCAACTCCATGCGCAAGACGGTAACTTAGAACTCACGATCTCCAACCCCACCCATGAGGTGGTGCAAGATTTGTCAGGACGCGCTTTTGAAAGGTTTTACCGAGGAGACTCAGCCCACACGCGCCATGTGGATGGGCATGGCCTGGGACTGAGTTTGTGCATTGAGATCATCCATTTGCACCATGGACGCATCAGCTTGACCTCAGACGCCAATCACATTGTGCATGTCAAAGTGACTGCGCCCTTGGTGCCGCCTCAGGTGCAGATGGGCTGAGGCGGTTGGTGTTTAGAACTTGATGCCAACACCAACAGAGTACTGACTGGAATCAGTCAGGGACCTGTAGTCGCCACGGACGAACAAGTTGCTGTTGATTTTGTACTTGATGCTGGCTCCAAAACCGCTTTGCGCGTCTTTCTGCTCAACGTAAATCAGATTAGCACCCAGATCAACATCAGGCGTGACTGCCGCACGAACGCCCAAGGTCATGGGATAGGAATCTTGATGAGCTTGGGTAGTGATGGTGGTGTAGGAATAGCCAATGGTTGCCACAGCATCGGTGTTGGTGGCCATTGGTAGGCGATAACCCACTGAACCAGATGTTGAAGCAATGGTGATTGGGGATTTTTCAACACTGCCATATGAGCCAAGCACAAAGAAGTTCTCAGTCAACAAATAAGTGGCTGAAATGCCATAACCAGTGTAGGTTTTGGAATTCATTTCCATTGAAGAGTAACCTGCGGCTAGTTCGTTGTAATCCACACCGGTTTCAGATTTGCCAGCTTCAGCCGCAAAGACGGTGGATGTCAACAATGCCAAGGATGCGAGCGTCAAAAGTTTTTTTATGTGTTACTCCTAGTTATGTTGAGATCTTATGAGATTTGCGTGGCCGCCAAGATTCAAGGGTTGCCAGCATCTAACAAGCCATGACGCATCGCCAGCAATGTGATTTCAGATTGATTGGCGAGTTGCAACTTTTGCTTTAGTTTGTACAGGTGGGTTCCCACCGTCGAAGAAGACAGGTTCAAGGATTCTGAAATCTGCAGCACCGACTGTCCTTTGGCCAATTGCACAAACACTTCAAACTCGCGCGGTGAAAGTTTTTCCAAGGGGTTGTCATCACCTTCCAAGTCTTGCATGGCCATGCGCTGCGCTATGGCAGGATCAATGAAGCGTTTGTGTTGGGCCACCAAACGGATGGCGTCGATCAAGATCTCGGGTGCGGTGCGCTTGGACAAGTAGCCCAGCGCTCCAGCCTGCAAAGCACGCTTGGAGTAACTGGTGTCCTCATGCGCGGACAAAGACAAAATCCGCACCTTGGGATCTTTGGCCACCAATCGCTTGATGGCTTCAATCCCGCCCATGCCGCCCATGGCAATGTCCATGACGACCACGTCCGGTTGCAAGGCTTCGTATTGCTGAATAGCCTCTTCACCACTGGCGGCTTCTCCGACCACTTCAACATCGGCCCATGTTTGCAGCAGCACTTTGAAGCCGCCGCGCACCACGGCGTGGTCATCCACCAAGAACAGTTTCAATTTAGCCATGGCTTCTATTGTGCTTGAGCGGCAAGACCGCATGTACGCGCACACCAGAGGGTTGCAACAATTCAAAAAGCAAACTGCCCCCCAAACCTTGGGCGCGTTCGTGCATACCAATCACACCAAAGTGTCCTGAGGCTTGCCAATCGGGGTGCGGTCCCACACCGTTATCCCGCACATCCAAATGCAAATGCTCATCCAAGATTTCAACCTGCATGTCGATCAGGCTGGCTTGGGCGTGTCGCAAGGCGTTGGTGAGGGACTCTTGCATGATGCGGTAGGTGGCTGTGGCCAGATCACCTGCTAGATTTTCCAAATTGGCTTGAAGGTGCAACAAGATTTTCACTTGGGGATGTCTTCTGCGGGCGTCTTCCAGCAAATCTTGCAAGGCGTCTTGCAAGCCAAACCGGTCCAGCGCCAGCGGTCGCAATTGACTGACCAATTGATGCACTTCCTCGTAAATCGCATCTGCACATTGCACCACCATCTGGGCCGACGATTCAATTTGCGGGTCCACGCCTTTGGCTCGGTGGGCAATCGCCAAGCCCACACTCTTGATGGCGGTGACTTGCTGGCCCAATTCATCATGCAATTCGCGGGCAATTTGGCCACGTACTTCTTCAATCCGGGCTTGAATGACTTGGGTCAGTTCGCGGTTTTGCGCCAGTGCCTGGGTGGCTTCTTTCGCTTTCTCACGCGCTGCAATACCTTCTTGTACAGACTGCGCCATGTTGTTAAAGGCTTGACCCATCAACCGGGCTTCTTGGCCCCGCATGGCTGGCAGGCGGGTGTCATAACCACCAGCGCTGATGTCATGCAAGCCCTGCACCACTTGTTGGATGGGCTTCAAGCTGCGGCCCACCAAAACATAGACCAACCCATTGCCCAGCACAAAGCCCAAGATGACGATCACCAGCAATGGCACAAAGGCATCCCAGCCATCGAGCACCGCACGGGACGGATCAGGTCGCAGCAAAACGCGCCCTTGGGGCAATTGAATCTCGCGGATCATGACCAATGGTTTGACGATTTGGCTGTACCACTGGGGTGCATCTCGGCCCGCTTTGTAGGTGGGTGGTGGTGATTGGTAGATCGCTTCGCCAGCATCATTGAGCAGCTCGATTTCATGCGCACGAATGCGACCGACGGAGGCCAAAAAACGCGTCATGTCTTCCAAACTGGCACTGTTGGTGTTGGCCTGTACCCTGGAAAGCAATTGCGTGGCCACCACACTGGCGCCATCCATTTCATCTCGCACGCTTTGACGCGTATCGCGCAAATGCAAGCCAATCAGCAAGGACGCAAACGTGGCCAACAAAATGCCGATGATCAGATTGATTTGCAGGCGTAAAGACATGGTTCAAAGGTGGGCTTGGGTGGCTGCTGCAATGGTTTGCAACAAGGCCGTGGTCATTTCGGGTTCAAACGCGTTGTGACCTGCGTTGTCAATCCATTGAAGTTGACTGTGTGGCAAAACCTGGTGCACTGCCCAAGCGGCTTCGGGTCGGCAAATCCAATCCAGTCGACCGTGCAGCAAATGCACCGGCATGGATTGCAAAGGCCCCATTTCTGACAACAAGCCTGGTTCAGGAAAAAAACAATGGTGCTTCAAGTAATGGCTTTGCAAACGGTATTTTCGCAACAGGGCTTGGGCGTCTGCGGCGCTCAAAGCAGGCGCATCGTTCGCCACAAAGCTTCGGTTTGTGAGTGCGTTTTCCCATGCTTGCCAAGCCTGCGCCAAGGGCAGGGCAACAGCCTCTTCGGCATGTTGAATCTGCTCATACATGAAGCTAGCAATGGCATGGCGCTGTGGGCTGGGCACCAGCGCTGCCATCGCGGCCCAAGCGTCTGGCATCACCGATTGCGCGTCTTGAAAAAACCAATCCAGGTCAGATTGGCGTGAGAGAAAAACACCGCGCAAAACCAGCCCCAGACAAGCGTTGGGATGCGCACTGGCATACGCCAAACCCAAACCTGCGCCCCAAGAGCCACCGACCACCAACCACTGTTCAATCTTCAATTGCAATCGCAGTCGCTCGATGTCTTGAATCAAGGCCTGTGTGTGGTTGTGCGTTAGTGGATTGTCTGCCGTGCTTCGACCACATCCACGTTGGTCGAACAGCACCATGCGGGTATGGACAGGGTTGAAGAGCTGCCGGTGCTTGGCCGAGCAACCACTGCCTGGTCCGCCATGCAAAAACACCACCGGCAAACCACTGGGGTGGCCACATTGCTCAAAATAAACACGGTGGCCGTCCAACGCAGGCAAAAAGCCGTGTTGATAGGGTTCGATGGGCGGATACAAAGCAGGGGCAAGGTCTGCGGACATGCTTTAATCCTATTCGTTTTGTTGTTCATGACCTGTCGGCAGTGAACCGAAGGGGGAAACCCTAGGCCTTTATACAGAATTTCATGAGGTGTAATTCCATGTCCTACCGATGGTGCAGCCTGCGCCTTCAAGGCACAGTTCACACCTGTGTTCGGAATGGTTCTGTACACGACTCACCGCAACAAGCGGCATACTTTTGGAGATACACCATGAAATGGCAAACACCTGCAGCTAGCGACATGCGTTTTGGTTTCGAAATCACCATGTACATCGCGAATCGCTGAAATCAGCCGGTCTGTCAGGGCAACCTGGCAGACTTTTTTTCTCTCGAGTTTGATAGCGGCTTTATTTTGAAAATACATGTGCTTGGCTCAGCCGCTGGCGGTGGTTTCCCACAGTGGAATTGCAACTGCCCCCAATGCAGCGCAGTGCGCGCTGGCAGCCCGCACCATCTCCCCCGTACACAATCTTCCATCGCCATCAGCGCCAACAGCACAGACTGGCTGCTGGTGAATGCGTCCCCCGATGTATTGCAGCAAATCAAGGCCTTTCCTGGTTTGCAACCCGCTCGGGCCTTGCGCGATACAGGCATTGCCGCTGTCATGCTGATGGACGCGCAAATTGACCACACCACCGGTTTGCTCATGCTGCGAGAGCACCGTCAACGCCTGCCCTTGTATTGCCACCCGTTGGTGCGCGAAGACCTGACCAGTGGCAACCCCTTGTTCAAGGTGCTTGAGCACTATTGCGGCATTGATTGGCAGGCGCTTTCCCTAGAAGACAGCTTTGCCATCAACGGTCTTGATGGCCTGGCGTTTGCAGTGCTGCCATTGCTTAGCAACGCGCCGCCGTATTCACCGCACCGTGACAAGCCGCAACCCGGTGACAACGTGGGTCTGTCTGCGACGGACAATGCCACGGGCAAAAAACTGTTTTATGCGCCCGGCTTGGGTCAGATGGAGCCCCATGTGTGGGCCGCGATGCAAGCCAGTGACTGTGTGCTGGTCGACGGCACGCTCTGGACCGATGACGAAATGATCGCCTTGGGCGCATCGAAAAAAACATCGCGCTCCATGGGTCACCTGCCGCAAAGCGGCGCAGACGGCATGATCGAATGGCTGGACAAATTGCCCAACCATGTGCGCAAAATACTCATCCACATCAACAACACCAACCCGATTTTGGATGCGCAAAGCCCGCAACGCCAAACCTTGACCGAGCACGGCATCGAGGTGGCATTTGACGGCATGGAGATCACGCTGTGAACAACCTGATGAACGAAGCCTTTGTGGACACCCGCGAGCCTTGGAGCGCCGAAGAGTTTGAAACCTTGTTGCGTGGCAAAAGCAGCAGTTACCACATCAACCATCCGTTTCACGTGATGATGGCGCAGGGCAAACTCAATGCAGCGCAATTGCGCGGCTGGGTGGCCAACCGTTTTTACTACCAAATTTCCATCCCCCTCAAAGACGCGGCCATTTTGTCCAACTGCAATGACCGCGAGATTCGACGCGAGTGGATTCTGCGCATCCTGGACCATGACGGCATCAACATGGGTGGCATTCAAGACGAGGGCGGCATCGAGGCTTGGATTCATTTGGGCCAAGCCGTGGGTTTGAGCCGGGACGATGTCACATCACTTCGGTTTGTGGCACCAGCGAGTCGGTTTGCGGTGGACGCGTATGTGAACTTCGCCCGCCAGCAGCCTTGGCAAGAAGCTGTGGCGTCGAGTCTCACTGAATTGTTTGCGCCGCACATTCATCAGCAGCGCATTGACACCTGGCCCGAGCAATACCCTTGGGTGGACCCCACGGGTTTGCAGTACTTTAAAAACCGACTCACCCAAGCACGACGAGATGTCGCGCATGGCCTCACATTCACCTTGAAATATTTCAGTCAAACCCGAGCCCTGCAAGAACGCGCCTTGGACATCTTGCAATTCAAATTGAATGTGCTGTGGGCGCTGGCTGACGCCATCATGCTGGACCAATGTCAAATTGAAATCACGGGGCCCAAGGCATGAATGACGTCGACGACATTTTGAACAGCACGCCCAGCGTGGCCAGCATGTTTCGCTTGCAATGGGAAGAAGTTCAACAGTGTTGGGTCTTGCTGTACCCCGAAGGCATGGTCAAGTTGAATGGCAGTGCGGGTGAAATCATGCGCCGCTTGAATGGTGAAAAAACTGTTCAAACCGTGATCTCCGACTTGGAAACCGATTTCGGCACCACCGGCTTGCAGGCCGATGTCTTGGCCTTTTTAGAAATAGCAGGCCAACAAGGTTGGGTGAAAGCATGAGTGAAACCACCCTCAACGCTGGCTTGCAAACCATGCCGACCCCACCCACGGTGGGCCCGCCCTTGTGGTTGTTGGCTGAAATCACCTACAGCTGCCCGCTGCATTGTGTGTTTTGCTACAACCCGGTGGACTACACGCAAAGCGGCGTTGAACTCAGCACCGAAGAATGGTTCAAGGTGTTGCGCGATGCACGTGCCGCTGGCAGTGTGCAGTGCGGTTTTTCGGGTGGCGAGCCTTTGGTGCGTGACGACTTGGAGCTGCTGGTGGCCGAAGCGCATCGGCTGGGTTTTTACACCAACTTGCTTACCTCGGGCATTGGCTTCACGCCCGAACGTGCCAAGGCTTTGAAAGAAGCTGGTTTGGACCATGTGCAGCTTTCATTCCAAGACTCCACCCGCGAGTTGAATGATTTTTTGTCCCACACCAAAACCTTTGCCTTGAAGCAGCGCGCTGCTGAACTCATTCAAAGCAACGGCTGGCCGATGGTGTTGAACTGTGTGATTCACCGTTTGAACATCGATTACATCGACAAGATCATCGAATTGGCCGTGGACTTGGGTGCCGAGTATTTGGAACTCGCCAACAGCCAATACTATTCATGGGCACAACTCAACCGCGATGGCTTGATGCCCAGCCGCGAACAGCTGGAACGTGCTGAACGGGTGACGAATGAATACCGCGCCAAGCTGGGCGACAAACTCAAAATCTTCTTCGTCGTCCCCGATTACTACGAAACTCGTCCCAAGAAATGCATGAACGGCTGGGGCAATATTTTCTTGACCATCACGCCAGACGGCTCGGCGCTGCCCTGCCACACCGCCAAGCTGATCAAACATTTGGAGTTTCCCAACGTCAAAACTTCCAGTGTCAAAGAGATTTGGTATGAATCTCATGCGTTCAACCATTACCGTGGTGACTCCTGGATGAAAGAGCCGTGTGTGAGTTGCCCCGAGAAAGAAAAAGACTTGGGCGGTTGCCGATGCCAAGCCTTGATGTTGACCGGCGACGCCGCCAATGCCGACCCGGTCTGCGACAAATCAGCGCACCATCATTTGGTGGAAGAGGCGGTGGCTTATGCGCAAGTGCCCGATGCGCAACGGGTGAAGGTGCAACCCTTGGTGTTTCGCGACCCGATCAATTCACGCAAACTCAGCGCCAAGGTCTGAGCCCTCAGAGGCAGCAAACTTGAGGCCTTGGATTCACTGAAGACCCAGCGACCACAGCTGGGTGGAACGCGCACCACTGCGGCAAAACGCCAACACCGGACCGTTGGCAGCTTCCACCAATGAAGCCATTTGCACGACTTGCTCGGGCGTGATGGCACCACTCACCACAGGCAGGTAGTGGTAGCTCAAACCCGCCGCTTCTGCTGCGGTTTGCATTTGCGCCGAGGTGGGTTGATCAGGGCCGCCTTCCATGTCGGGGCGGTTGTTGATGACGGTGGTGAAACCATGGGCGGCGATAGCGGCCATGTGTTCAGGTGCCAGCTGGGGTGCTGTGGCGAAATCGTCCGTGTGTTTGGTGACTTGCATGGGGTTCCTTGTTTATTTATCCGCAGGCGCGGCAGCTGCTTCGCTTGCGCCTTTAGCGGCTTCTTTGCTAGCGCTGTGGCTCTTCTTGGGGCCCTTGATGATTTGCTTGGGGCTGCCGCACAATTTTTCAATCACTTTTTCGCCCACGGTTTCACCGGCAACGGGTTTCCAAGGCGTGGATTGTGTGCTGGTGAACAGGGTTTTGCCTTCGCCCATGGGCTCAGACTTCGAGGCAAAGGCCAAAGTGCGGCGTCGCGCATCGTGGCAGTCGTACTCCATAAAGACCAAGCGGGATTTCACACCGGCTTTGGTTTTGTCGAACAGATCGAACAAATGCCAAGCTTGCGGGTAGACACTGCTGGCCCTGATTTTGTCGGGGTCGATGTAGACCACCGCCAAGTGGTTTTCATCCACCGCTTCCCAATCGGCCAGGGCCAAGCCTGCTTGGCACAGCAGCCAGAGGGGGAGCATCCATTTGAGACAGCGCATGGGGTTCATGCCACTGATTTTGCCACCGTTGGCGCGGGGTTCAAGCGCCCGCCAAACCACCACTGCGGTGCACCTGCCTGGCACAGGCCTGAGCCAACAGCGCAGGCTGGGGTGCCCAGATGCAAAGTTGTTGTCGGGCACGGGTCATGCCGGTGTAGATGAGTTCACGCGTGAGCAAGGGTGCTGGTTGGTCTGGGAGCACCAACAGCACTTGATGGAATTCTGAGCCTTGCGACTGATGCACCGTCATGGCAAAAACCGTGTCCACACCCTCCAAACGACTGGGGACTTGCCAACGCACACCCCCCGCACCATCGGGGAAGGCCACGCGCAAACGGGTTTCACCGTTGACCGTACGTGGCAAACACAGGCCCATGTCGCCATTCATCAGGCCCAAAGCGTAGTCGTTGCGCCGCGCCATGACCGGGCGACCGACAAACCAGTCACGGTATGGGAAGCCCAAGCTTTGCTGAATCAGCTTATTGAACGTGGTCACGCCCCAGGGCCCCTCCCGCAAGGCGCACAAGACACCCAGTTGGCTGAAGGCTTGCAGCAAGCCCAAGGCTTGGGCGTCATCACAGGCTTGGGTTTCCAAAGGCGTCAACATGCCCAGCCAACTTGACCATGCCTGCTTCAAGTGCAGCAGGATGCTGGATTGATGGCTGTTGGCGCTGTCCAGGCGCGACACCGCTTCACCAGGCGGGAAACACGCATGGGGTGCTGCTTGCCACAGTTGTTCCAGTTTGGCCGTGTCGCCAGCGTTGGCAGCACGCGCCCACAGGCCAATCCCTTGGTCCGCGTCAAAGCGGTGGCTGTGTTGCAAAGCGATGGTGTGCTGGGCCAACCAAGGCGCTTGGCACAACTGCGCCATCACGGCACCGGCTTCCACAGAGGCCAATTGGTCTTTGTCGCCCAGCAGCACCAAGCGGGTGTGCTGCGGCACGGCTTTCAACAAACGCGCCATCATTTCCAAATCGATCATCGAGGCCTCGTCCACCACCAAGATGTCGGCTTCCAAGCCCTGTTTGGTTTGCAACAACTTGTGCAGTGTGTGCGCTTGGCTGGGCAAGCATGCTGCCTCGCTTGCAGAGAGTTGGCTGCGGGCTTGTGCCATGGCTTGCGCCAAACGTGCAGCTGCTTTGCCGGTGGGCGCGGCCAACAAAGTGCGCAAGGGCTGCGCGGCGTTGGCTTGCAGCAAGCGCAACAGCTTCACAACCGTGGTGGTTTTGCCAGTGCCAGGCCCGCCAGTGATGAGGGTCACCGCGTGAAGCGCGGCATGGGCGCAGGCCATGCGCTGTAAATCGGGGGTGTCCGATTCAGGGCCAAAGAGCGTGTTCAAGTGCTGATCCAAAGCTGCAGGTGCGGGCAAGGTTTGCATTTGCAAAGCCACCAGACTTTGGCGGATGCTGGATTCAGCTGTCCAGGCACGGCGTAAATACAGGCGTTTTTCAAACCACACCAAGGGCGCATCCGCACCTTGGGTCCAAGGCAGGCTGTCGGCCGCAGCGGCCAAATGAGGTGGCAGGGCTTGCACCGCTTGGACCGACCAACCCAGCAAATCAGTGGCGTCATGGGGCCAGTTTGAAAGATCGAGGCAAGCATGGCCGCGTCCCCACTGGTGACTGGCCAAGGCGGCCAGCCACAGGTGACGCTCATCGGTGCTGGCTTGCAAGCCTTGCAGCAATTGGGCCAAGCCGATGTCCAAGCCAGTCAGCGGCGTGAGCTTGTTGTCGCGCCAATCAAAAAGCAATTCTTGGAGCTTCATGCTGGCACCTGGGCAAACAGTTGGTCGAGTTGATCGATCAAGGCAAAGTCAGGACACAGTGCATGAACCCCTGCATTCGCGTCGTTGATGCCGCGCATGAACACATAGACCCCGCCGCCGATGTGCGTCTCAAAGTGGTAGTCGGGCAGGCGGCTTTTCAACAATCGGTGCAGCGCCAAGACGTAGAGCACGTATTGCACGTCGTAGCGTTTGTCCAGCACTGCTTGGAGCAACTGAGGTGCTTGGTAATCGGGCAGTTTGTTGGACTTGTAGTCCATCACCCAATAACGTCCCTGGTGCTCGAACACCAAGTCCATGAAACCGGTCAGCATGCCTTGCATGACCTGGGGCAACAAGGCTGGTCTTTGTTCGCCCGGAAAAACATGCTGCCTGATCAGCCTGTCCAATTCGGCGCTGGAGACGCGGCCAGCAGAGATGCTGAATTCCATCTCCGGCCATGCTTGCGCAGCTTGGAGGGATTGCAAGCTCAAAGCCTGGGCCAAAGGCGTTTGATGTTGCGCGTCCAGTAAAGGCAATGGCGTGAGGAGGGTGGATTGGAGCCAAGGATTCAACATCGCTTGCGCGTCAGCGGGCAATTGCAGCCAATCAGATTTGCGCTGCACGAGTTGTTGCCAAGCCAGTTGCTGCCAATCAGCCGGTTTTGTTTGTGCCAATGGCCAGCCTTGTTGGGCTTGCCATTCCAGCAAGTCGTGCAGCAAGCTGCCGTAACGCGCACCGGCGGGAAAGGTTTGCCAGGCAGAAACCTGATGGATTGAAATGTGTTGCGGGCTAGGGGTAGGAAAAGCGTCCATATCGGCATCGAGCAGCGCCTCTTCATGGGGGGTACCCGCTTCTAAACCACGGGTCAGGCTGCTGAAGCTGGCCGTCCACCAGCGCCGATGGGCAGCACGCGTTGGCGTCAAGGCCGCTTGCGGCACAGATGCGAGCAAGGGTGCTTGGTAATGTTCGCTGTTGGAATTGGGCAGGGGCGCAATCGTGATGTGGGCGCAGGTACCCCACAGCTTGTTCAATTGTCCCCACAGGTCTTCGTGGTTCTCGCGTTGGAGCAATCGAGACACCGCGCTCAATCGCAAGGGCTTGTCTTTGGCTTTGAGGGACAAGCTGTTCTGGGTGCTGGCCAAACCCAACCACAAACCACGTTTGGCCCGGGTGAGTGCCACATACAGCAGACGCATGTCTTCGTGTTCGTTGGATTCGGTGATGTCGGGTTCTTCGCCGTCCTCGTCATCATCCTCGGTAGGTTTTTTGGATTTCTCGGAGGCGGGTCGTTTGAAGCTGCCCAAGAACGGCACGAACACCAAGGGGTACTCGAGGCCTTTGCTCTTGTGATAGGTGACGATTTGCACACACTGGTCGTCGGTTTCCAAGCGCATTTTTTGTGCTTCAGGACTGTCGCTGCTGGCTTGGATGTTGTCCGCCAGATGCTGCAACAAAGCCGCTGGGCCTTGCAAGCCTTGGCTGGCGTTTTGCAGCAATTCACCCAAATGCAGCAAGTTGGTCAGACGGCGTTCCCCTTGCGGCGCTTGCAGCAAACGTTGCGCCACACCTTGCTCGTGCAGCCAGCTGTAGATCATGGGCAAAACGCCATGCTGCTGCCACTGAACAAGCCAGCGGTGGCAAGACTCGGCCAGCGCATCAGCCAGCGTGTCGTCTTGCAAAAAGGCTTGCAGCTGCGGCATGTCAAAGCCCCAAACGCGGCTGGCCACTGCACTGCGCAGCCACAGGGTTTGACGCGGCGCACTGACCGCACGCAACACGCGCCACAGGTCTTGCGCTTCATCGCTTTGAAACACATTCACGTGGTCCGACATGAACACGCTGGGGACGCCGCATTGGCGCAATGCTTTTTGCATGGCCTTGGCCTGCACATGGGTGCGCACCAGCACCGCCATGTCGCCAGGTTGCACATCAGGGTGCTGGTGCAGCAGCGCCACCATTTGGCTAGCAAAGCCTTGCGACATGTGCTGAAAATGCAGTGGTGCAGTCCAATGTTTGCTGTTGGGCGGCGGCGGCAGAAACCATGCGGTCAAGGGCTTGTCAGGTTGACCGCTTGTTTGCAGCATTTGGGCTTGGCTGCGGCTTTGCACTGGCTCGAATTCAATCTGGCCCAATTCGGAATAAAACGGATGGCTGATGCTGCCAAACACATGGTTGACCGCTGCCACCAAAGAGGGTGTGGAGCGGAAGTTGCTGTCCAAGCTGTGCAGAGCCTGGGGGTTGATATGAAGTGCTTTTTGTCGCGCCTTGATGTAGGTGCTGAGGTCGGCCCCACGGAAACTGTAGATGGCTTGTTTGGGGTCGCCAATCATGACCAGCGCATGGCTGTCGTCGTCAGGGGTATGCGCGTAAATTCGGTCCAGGCTTTCGTATTGCCAAGGGTCGGTGTCTTGAAATTCATCGACCATGGCCACCGGGTATTGGGCGCGGATGGCCGCCGCCATTTGGCCCTCATCGGCAAGCAAAGCGGCGTGCAGGCGTTGCAACAGGTCTTGGAAATCGAAGACCGACAACTGCAACTTGGTTTGTTGGTATTGCTGGCGCACCTCGAAGGCGGCGTGGTCGAGAAGACGGTCTTTGGAGGCCGGTTTGGTTTTTTGGAAATCAACAAGCGCTTCGATGTGCGAAAAGACAGCGTGATCTGCAGCTTCGGACCAACCCTTTTCTTGCAGGCTGCTCTGGGTGAAGCGAAACACGTTTTTGCTGTGCGTCGCCGTATCGTTTTGACACCAGGCCTGCAATTCATTCACCCAATCGGCAACATAGTCTGCACGGGACCCTTTTATTTTTTTGGCCGCTTGGGCGGCGATCAAAGTATCTGCCAAGCCCTGGTCAAATGCAGTGCGCCCCGCTTGCTTGGCGCGTGTGGCCAATGCTTGTTCTTGAGCCAACCAAACCCCATGCTCGGCCAACACCATTGCTGGCGATGGCGGTGCAGCCGCTTCAGCTGGTTGTGGTTTGCGATCCATCAGGGCCCAGCGGGTTTTCAAGTCTTTCAGCAAGGCTTGTGGATCGCCACCCAAGAGCCCTTGGATGAGTTGCTGGTCTGGCAAGGAGAGCGGGTAGAACCAACGCCGCCAGTGGTCGCCGACCAGTTGGTGCAGCAACTCAGAGGGGTTGTCCAGGTGGGTTTGCTCAAACAGGTCGCGGCTGTGCAGCGCAAAGCTGGTGAGCATGCGTCGGCTCCAGCCGTGGATGGTGTAGATGGCCGCCTCGTCCATGCTTTGCGCGGCCATGTGCAGTTGCGCTGCGCAATGCGGCCACTGCTCGGGTTGAAAAGCCGCGCTCAGGTCTTGCAAAAACGGATCTGAGGTTTCAGCCTTGCCAATGACTTGAGCGTCAAACCACAAAGCGGTTTCGTGCAAGCGATGCCGGATGCGTTCACGCAGTTCGGCGGTGGCGGCCTCGGTGAAGGTCATCACCAAAATCTGCGGTGGTTGCAAGCCCTTTGAAGCACGGCCATGGCCCAACACCAGGCGCACATACAGGGCGGCCAAGGTGAATGTTTTACCGGTGCCCGCACTGGCTTCGATGACTTGACGGCCCGACAAGGGCAGGGTGAGCAGGTTCAAGCTCATGCACCCATCTCATGATCGGTCTGTATGTCTTCCGCCTTGTCTGCGGGCATCAAGGCTTTCAGCATGGGCCCATACACCCGATCAGCCCAAAAAGGCAGTTCAGGCCACAGGTCCTCGAATTCGACGAAAGCTGTTTTCAAGAAGGTGGATGAATCTCTTTCACCTGTGCGGTAGTAACCACCCTCGAAAGCCTGTCGCGCTGCTGCAAAAGCCTTGGCTTGGATATCTTGTTCTGAGGTGCTTTTGGGGCCCGGGAAGTGTGTGGCCATCAGCCAAGCGCAAGCGGTTTTGCAAGCCAAGGGCAACGGTCGTTGCCATGCCTCCAGGTAAACCGCCACCAAGTCTTCAATCAGGGTTTGGGCTTCTGCTGCTGGCAGGGGGACAAGCCCCACCAAACCGTCCTCCCCACTTTGCAAACTGGTGGTGGACACACCTGCGGCGTTGGCGCACAGGTGCCCCAGCCAAAGCCCTGCCAAGGTGTCCAAGCGAGGATGGCCTGACTTATTCAAAACCTTGCCGGGGCGCCAATTCAATTGCAGAGCGGTGCCATCAGCATATTTACGCCAGGTGTGGGCATCGCCACCCCAGCGCAATGCCACATCGATGTTGTGGGCCTTGAGATGAAACACTTGCGCGGGCAGGTCTTGGCTGGGGGTGGCCAGCCAGGGCGACACATGCGCCAGCACCGTGCTGCGCAATTCAAGCATGTGGTTTTGTTGCAGTTGACCAAAGCCACTGAATGCCAAGCGCCCTTGGCGGTGCATCTGCTGCAACTGTGCATGGGGATCGTCTGCATCAAGCACCGATTGGTTTAATAAAAAGCGCTGTAAACCAGGCGTGTCAAAGGGCTCGTCTTCTTCGTTCGCTTCGGGCGGTTGTTCCAAGCGCACCTGCAAGTTAGCACGGAAATGCACGGCCTCGGGATGGCGCAACAACAAACCAAGCTCTTGATCAGTCAGGCTGCTGAGGGGTGCCGTGGCTGGGTTGGTCCATGCCAACGCAGCTGGTGGGTTTGGGGATGCAAGCGCCTGTGCGTCAAGGGCGCTGCGGACTGCATTCCAGTCGTCTGCATAGGTGAAGAAGCCACTGCCTTGCACAAAGTACTTGGCGGAAAACGGTTGCAAGGGTTGCAGGGGGGCTTCAAAGGCGGGCTTGGTGTTCTTTTCGGGCTGGGCGGCTTGCGGGTTGGACAAGGCGTGGCAGGCATTCAAATGGTCGAGCAATTGCGCCACCAGCACAGAGGGTGGCAGTTTGGCGTGGTCGCTGGCGCGTCGGCCTTGCCACGACACATATACACGATCGCGTGCAGACAGCAATGCTTCGAGAAACAAATAGCGGTCGTCCTCGCGTCGAGCCCGGTCACCTGCGCGGGCGTGAGCGGGCTGGCTCATCAGATCGAAATCACGTGGTGCTGGTGCGCGTGGATACACGCCATCGTTCATGCCGAGCAAACAAACCACTTTGAAGGGAATGGCACGCATGGGCATGAGGGTGGCGAACTGGACACCGCCTCCAAGGAAGCGGCGTTGCAAGCCGCCCGTGTCCATCTGCGCCAACCAGTGGCTGCGCACCACCGCCAGCGGCAATGGAGTGGTGAATTGCGCCAATTCACAGTTGGTCAACCATTGTTCCAAGGGCATGAGCACACGATCGAGCAAGCGTTGGCTGTGGTCGTCGGTGACCTTGAAAAACCGGGCCACCAAAGCTTGCAACAGCTGCACCCAATCGGTGGGCGTGTGGTCTTGTGAGAGCTGCTGCAAGCTGAGTTGGACATCTTGCAAGCAACGCAGCAAGCCCGACACCACGGGTGCATCCAGGCCATCGACACCTGTTTGGGGCGATGTCTGCTGCCAACTGGCGTGGGGCTCAGCCGCGCCCAAGGCATAACCCAGCAGCAGTCTTTGCAGGCCAAACACCCAGCTGTTGTGGTCGCTGTCGGGGCTGTCAGTGGGCATGCCCCAGTGCTGTCGGTGAGGCGCGTCCAAGCCCCAGCGCACACCCGCTTCCAGCAGCCAACGGTGCAGGTCTTGGACGTCTTGCGCTTGCAAGCCATAGCGGGCCCGCACGGCGTCCACTTGAAACAAGGCCAACCAATCTGACAGGCTGAGTCGAAGTTGCGGCAGCTGCAACAAGGTTTGCAGCGCTTGCACCATGGGTTCTTGGTGGGGTGTGGTGTCGGCCACGGCATAGGGCAGGTGGCGGGAACCAGCTTGCTGGCTAGGCAGTTGGAAGCGACCGAACACCGCGTGAATGTGCGGTGCAAAGGCAGCCATGTCGGGCACCATGACCATGATGTCTTGGGGTTGCAAAGCAGGGTTCTCGTCCAACCAAGCCAAGATGCGGTCGTGCAGCACTTCGACTTCGCGTTGTGCCGAATGGGTTTGCACCAATTGAAAGCTGGTGTCGGGCTCGCTCAGCAGCACAGGCTCCATTGGCGGGGTTTCCAAGTGCAGGATGTCCGATTGCAGTTGGTGCAGCGCAGAGGGTGCCATACCCGCGTCAAGTGCCTCTTGTCGAGGATCGATGTACACATTGACCCGCTGGAAGGGCGGTGCGCCCACCTCAGCCGTTTCAAATTCGTCAATCGCGTGCAGGTAGTCGCGGCCATGCTTGCCCCAGGCCGCCAACAAAGGATGGCCTTCGGGGATGATGCTTTCGGTCAGGTGCCCCCAGTGCGCTTGGCTGGGGTTGTGTACAAACATCAACACCGGAATGAAGCGTCCCAGCGCCACCAAAGCTTCCAAGGTTTGCAGGGGCAAGGCGGTGATGCCAAACACCAGCAAACGTGGTGGCAAGCCAGTGGGCAAGCTCTCTGGCGTCATGGCCTTCAGGGCTTTCATGAAGGCTTTGTGCACATCCGAGCGGGCTTGGAACCCAGTTTGTGCTGCAGGCAGTTGGGTTTGCACATCGGCCAACAAATCGCGCCACATGGCGGCTTGCCAAAGCTGCTCTGGCGGCAGGGCTTGGCCGTGGTTGAGCAGGTCTTGAGCTTGGGCCCAGCGTTCCAGCCAATCGGCGCGGTAGTTTTGATAGCCGTCCAACACGTCAGCGAGTTGTTGGGCCAAACCAAAGGCGCGGCTGCCTTGGGTGTCGTCGCCCAGGTAATGCGCCAAGGGCGCAAAGCGTTGGTCTTTCAACCACTCGGGCAAGCGGCGCAAGATGCGCCAAACCAAAGGCGCTTTGTCCAAGGGCATGTGGGCCGGGAGTTTGTCCGCGCCCAGCACGCTGCGGTAAATCTGCCACAACTGGCTGGACGGCAACTCGAGGCGGGTGGCGGCGCAAATGCCCAGCGCTTGGTCAGACGCCAAGGCCAGGGACAACCAATGCTTCATGCCATTGCTTTGCACCAAGATGGTTTCGGCGGCCAAGGGCGGCAAGGGGTTGGCTTGCACATGTTGCACCAGCAGGTCGCGCAGACCTTCCATGCGGTTGCTGTGCAGCACCATGAAACCAGGCGGGCGGGGAGTCGTCATTCGGTGAGGCGTTTGAAAAGAGGTGTGAGCTTAAAGCAGACCCGGGCTCAAAACTTGACCTTGTACTGTCAAACCTTGTTCCGAAAGTTTTCGCGCGACCCGCGGTCCCATGCCGCTGACCCGCCGCATCAGGTCCGGCCAATCTTTGAACGGCTGTTGACTGCGGGCTGCCAACACCCTGCGCGTGAAGGCGGGCCCCAAACCACGCAAGCTGTCCAACTCCGCTTCAGTGGCTTGGTTGATCTCGAGGGCCCCTGAATGTGGGCAGCAGCACAAAATGAACAGGCAAAGCATGTAACGCATTGATGTCTCCCATGAAGGGCGGAGATTTCAACGCAGACTTCGAAGTCGGTGTGGAAGCTTTAGTGGCTTTTATTGTGATGGGCGCTCACAAACCAGCTGAAAAATCAGAGCTCTTCAATCCGCCGGGGCGGGTAGCTGTCCCAGGCTTGGCAGCCCGGGCATTGCCAGAAATGCTGCAGCGCTTCAAAGCCACAGGCGGCGCAGCGGTAGCGGCGCAGTGGTTTGGCGGCTTGCTCAAGGGCGCGTTGCACCTGGGGCTGTTGTGCCGGGTTGAGTTGTTCGCCAGCCAACCACTGGGTTGCAGCAATCAGCGAGGGGTGTTTCAGCAAATGCTGGGCGTAGAGCTCTCGGCTCAGATCTTGCCCCATGCTTTGTTGCAACTGAACGATGGCGTCCAACACGTCGAGGTTGTGGTCGGCGTGGTAGTTGTCTTGCAGCAAGGTCAAGACGCCAATTTGGCGCTGCACCTGGGGTGCCAAGGTGGCGAGTTTGTCCGCCACCAAGGGCAAGGCCGAAGGAATGTGCTGCGCCAATTGTTCCAATTGATCGCAGGCGGCTTCGGGCTGGCCTTGTTGCATCAACAATGCAGCCAAGGCCATGCGCGGGCGGGCATTGCCCGGCGCGGCTTGAATGGCTTCTATCAGCCATTGTTTGGCTTGAGCAGGGTCGGCGCTTTCGCTGGCCAACTCGCACAAATAATGGGCGCGGCGCACCGTGAATCTTCCTTGCCCCGCGTTGTCAAGTTGCAGGCTGATGTCGGCAGCTTGCTGCCAATCGCGGGTGCGCTCGTAAATCGTCAACAGGGCCAGCAAGGCTTGCGGTGCGAGTGTGGTGTCCATCAAAGGGCGCAGGGCTGTTTCGGCGCGGTCCAAGATACCGGCTTTCACATAGTCCAGGGCCAGGTCGTATTGGGCGCGTTCGCGGTCGGCGCTGCTCAGGTCGGCGCGGGCCAACAGGTGTTGGTGCACCCGCACCGCGCGTTCAAACTCGCCACGGCGGCGGAACAAATTGCCCAGCGCGAAGTGCAATTCGGAAGTGTCTGGGTCGCGTTGCACTGCCTCAATGAAGGCGTCAATCGCTTGGTCTTGTTGCTCATTCAGCAGGTGGTTCAGACCTTTGAAATAGGCTTTGGGGTTGCTGCGGTTTTCCAATCGCAGCTGGCGCAGGTCAAACCGAGAGGCCAACCAACCCAACCCAAAGGCTATAGGCAGACCAATGAAAATCCAGCCAATTTGCAGGTCCATCAGGTGCTGATCCTCATGGTGTGTAGGGCAAATCAGGTGCAACCGGGGCGGCTGCTGGGGCCGGTGTTGGCTGCACAGCTTGCTGGGCCAAGCGACGTTGTCGCCACCAGCGCGGCACCATGCCCAGCACACCCACGGCCACGCCGAGGGTGAAGACCACCAGCAAGACCAGCACCATCGGGGCATGCCACTCCAAACCCCATAGGAAGCGCACGGCGACATCCTCTTTGTTGTTCAAAGCGAAGGCCAGCAGGATCAAAAAAATGGCTGCTTTCAGTGTCCACTGAAGCAGCCGCATGAATTGTTTCAAAGTGTGTCCCCAGTGTCGGTGGAATTCTAGGGCTTGGAGGTGTCAGGCTGAGCCAAAAGATCTTTGGTGCGGACTTCAACCGCTTCGCGCAGCGCCTTGCCTTGTTTGAAATGGGGCACACGTTTTTCGGGAATGGCCACGCTTTCGCCCGAGCGCGGATTGCGGCCCATGCGGGGGGGACGGCGGTTGACCGAAAAGCTGCCAAAGCCACGCAATTCAATGCGGTGGCCTTTCACCAAGGCGTCGCTCATCGCGTCAAGCAAGGCTTTGACGGCAAATTCCGCGTCGCGGTGGGTCAGCTGCGGGAAACGCGCTGCCAGTTCTTCAACCAAATCACTGCGGGTCATGTGTACTGCTTAGAGAGACCTTGGAAAAGCCACCGACGGCATGAAGCCCATCGGTGGTTCGGGTCACAGGGCCACCCAAGGTGGCCGCTGTGATCACTTCTCGGTGTTGTCCAACTTGGCACGCAACAAAGCGCCCAGGCTGGTGGTGCCCGCATTGCCCGAGTTTTGGCTCAGGGTTTGCATGGCTTCTTGTTGGTCCGCTTGGTCTTTCGCTTTGATCGACAACTGGATGTTGCGGGTCTTGCGGTCCACGTTGACCACCACAGCGGTGACTTCGTCGCCGACTTTGAGCACCTGGCTGGCATCTTCCACGCGGTCGCGGGAGATTTCAGAGACGCGCAAGTAGCCGATGATGTCTTCGCCGAGGTCGATTTCTGCGCCTTTGGCGTCCACCGTTTTGACGGTGCCAGTGACGATTTGACCTTTGTCATTGACCGACACGAAGTTGGTGAAGGGGTCGGAATCGAGTTGCTTGATGCCCAAGGAAATGCGCTCGCGCTCGACGTCCACAGCCAACACCAGGGCTTCGACTTCTTGGCCCTTTTTGAAGTTGCGCACGGCAGCTTCGCCAGTTTCGTTCCAAGACAGGTCGGACAAGTGCACCAAGCCATCGATGCCAGCGGCCAAGCCGACGAACACGCCGAAGTCGGTGATGGATTTGATGGGGCCTTTGACACGGTCGCCGCGCTTGGTGGCGGAGGCGAACTCTTGCCAAGGGTTGGCTTTGCACTGTTTCATGCCCAAAGAAATGCGGCGTTTGTCTTCGTCGATCTCGAGGACCATGACTTCGACTTCATCGCCCAAAGCGACGATTTTGGAAGGGGCCACGTTTTTGTTGGTCCAGTCCATTTCAGACACGTGCACCAAGCCTTCGATGCCGGGTTCGAGTTCGACAAACGCGCCGTAATCGGCGATGTTGGTGACCTTGCCGTGCATGCGGGTGCCTTGGGGGTAGCGGCGGTTGACGCCCATCCAAGGATCGTCGCCCATTTGTTTCAAGCCCAAAGACACGCGGTTTTTCTCGGTGTCGAACTTGAGAATTTTGGCGGTGATTTCTTGGCCAGCCACCACCACTTCGGAGGGGTGACGGACACGGCGCCAGGCCATGTCGGTGATGTGCAGCAAACCATCGATGCCGCCCAAATCGACAAAAGCGCCATATTCGGTGATGTTTTTCACGACGCCGTGAACGATGGAACCTTCTTTCAGGTTTTCCATCAGTTTGGCGCGTTCTTCGCCCATGGAGGCTTCTATCACGGCGCGGCGTGACAACACGACGTTGTTGCGCTTGCGGTCGAGCTTGATGACCTTGAATTCCATGGTCTTGTTCTCGAAGGGCGACAAGTCTTTGATGGGGCGGGTGTCGATGAGGGAACCGGGCAAGAAGGCGCGGATGCCATTGACCAAGACGGTGAGGCCGCCTTTGACTTTGCCGCTGGTGGTGCCGGTCACGAATTCGCCGGATTCCAGGGCTTTTTCCAGGCTCATCCACGAGGCCAAACGCTTGGCGGTGTCGCGGCTGAGGATGGTGTCGCCGTAGCCGTTTTCGACCGAGCTGATGGCCACGGACACGAAGTCGCCGGCTTGAACTTCGAGTTCGCCGAGGTCGTTTTTAAATTCTTCAATCGGCACATAGGCTTCTGATTTCAGCCCTGCGTTGACCACCACGTGGTTGTGCTCGACGCGAATGACTTCAGCGGTGATGACTTCACCGGTGCGCATTTCGGAGCGTTTCAGGGATTCTTCAAAGAGGGCTGCAAAAGATTCAGACATTCAATTTCCTAATTTCGTCGGCCAAGCGGCAAGCTGCGCTGTGGCAGCCTAGAAAAACTTGATCGACTTGGTTTGCGGCAGAACCGCGGTTGGGTGAAACAACCTGAGCACCAGTGCGCCAAGCAGCGCGAGAGGGGTGTTCAGGAGCGGGTCAGGGGCGGCCGGAGCCAAACACCTGTTTGCTTTGCCACCAGGCCAACACTTGTGCCACCGATTCCTCGATGGAGAGCAGGGAGTTGTCCAGGTGCATTGCGTCTGCGGCGGGCTTCAAAGGGGCAACGCTGCGCTGTGTGTCGCGGGCGTCGCGCGCCTCCAAGTCTGCGCGAAGAGCCGAGATTGTAGTGGAAAAACCCTTTGAAATCAGTTGCTTGTGACGCCGTTCGGCTCTTTTTTCAGCACTGGCGGTGAGAAACACCTTCAAAGGCGCGCCGGGGAAGATGACCGTGCCCATGTCGCGGCCATCGGCCAAGAGCCCAGGTAGCTGTTGGAAGCTGTGCTGCAACTCCACCAAGGCTTGCCGCACTTTGGGCAGCACCGAGACTTTGGAGGCGTTCATCCCGGCTTCTTCGGTACGGATTTCATGGCCAATATTGAAGCCAGACAGAAGCACTTGCTCACCTACAAAAGATACTGGCAGGCTGCGTGCCAGCTCGGCGATGGCATTTTCGTGGGCGAGGTCAAGGCTCAAACCGGCTTGCAAGGCGGCAAAGGCGGTGACCCGGTAAAGCGCGCCGCTGTCGAGGTAGTGGTAGCCCAAGGCTTGCGCCACCAAAGCGGCCAGCGTGCCTTTGCCCGAGGCGGTGGGACCGTCGATGCAGATGACCGGCACTGCTTTGGCCTGGGCCAGGCTGAACAAAGCTTCAAAGTAATCGGGGAAGGTTTTGGCCACGCATTTCGGGTCTTCGATGCGCACCGGTAGCCCCGCAGGATTGAACGCCGCCAGCGAAAAACACATGGCGATGCGGTGGTCGTCGTAGGTGTGGATGCTGGCGGCTTGCCAAGTTTGGATGGGATGGATGCGAATCCAATCCGGTCCTTCTTCCACCTGTGCGCTCAGTTTGCGGGCTTCGGTGGCCATGGCGGCGATGCGGTCGGTTTCTTTCACCCGCCAGCTGGCGATGTTGCGCAAGGTGCTGGGGCCGTCGGCATAGAGCGCCATGACGGCCAAGGTCATGGCGGCGTCGGGGATCTGGTTGCAGTCCATGTCGATGGCACGCAGGGGCCAAGCCCCTCGGCAGGTTTGCACCCAGTTGGGGCCACTGGTGATGACCGCGCCCATGTGGGCAGCAGCGTCCATGAAGCGGATATCGCCCTGAATGGAGTCGGCCCCCACGCCTTGAATCCGCACGCCCTCAGCGGAGGCGATGGCACCCAAGGCAATGAAATAACTGGCCGACGAGGCATCGGCTTCCACCGGCAAGCTGCCCGGCGAGGTGTAGCGGCTGCCGGCGGGAATGGTGAAGCGCTGCCAGCCCTCGCGCTGCACCGTCACGCCAAAGCGCTGCAACAGGTTCAGGGTGATGTCGATGTAGGGCTTGGAAATGAGCTCGCCCACCACCTCGATGACGATGTCTTGGCCAAAGGCGTTGGCCGCAGAACTGGGGCTGATCGAGGAAGCGCGGTGCTGCGCCGCCAAGGGCAGCGCCAACAGCAACGCCGTCAAGAACTGGCTCGAGACGTCGCCGCGCACCTGGATGGGCGCGTCCAGTTGCAAGCCTTTGTGGCCTTGCAGGTGCAGCGGCGGAAAGCCGTGTTGGCCGGAGTAATCGATCTGGCAACCCAGCTGGCGCAAGGCGTCCACCAGGTCGCCGATGGGCCGCTCGTGCATGCGCGGCACGCCATGCAGCTGGGCGTTTGCGCCCATCAACGCCAAGGCGGCGGTGAGCGGGCGCATGGCCGTGCCCGCGTTGCCCATGAACAAATCCAAGCTTTGGGCTGGCACTTGGCCGTTCAGCCCGGTGATGCGCACCGTGCTGCCGTCCACCTCAACGGCGCAGCCCATTTGGCGCAACGCCGCCAGCATGACCCGGGTGTCGTCCGAATCCAGCAGGTCGTGCAAAGTGGTCGTCCCTTCGCACAAGGCAGCGAGCAGCAACACCCGGTTGGAAATGCTTTTCGAGCCCGGCAGGGTGACCGTGCCTTGGGCACTGGACAGGGCGGGAACGTCGAGGAAGGCGGTGCTGTACATCTCAGTCTTCTTGGCTGTCGCCCACCGAGCTTGCAGGCTTGCCCAGTTGCCAAGCGCTTCGGGCTTGGCTCGCTTGTGCGATCAGCGCTTGCAACTGCCCGGCGTCGCCTTGCGTGATGGCAGCTTCGAGTTGCTCCAAGGCGATGCGGAAATGCGTGGTTTGGGTCAACACCTGATGAGCATTGGCCAAGAAAATGTCGCGCCAAATGGCCGGGTCGCCAGCGGCAATGCGCGAAAAATCTCTGAAGCCCGGGCCTGCCAGCTTCAAAAATGCCGACGCTTGGGGCTGCTGCAACAAGCCATTCACCTGCGCAAACGCCAGCAAATGTGGCACATGGCTCACGGCGGCGAAAGTTTGGTCGTGCGCTTCGGGCGTCATGCTGTGAACCCGGCTGCCCAAGGCTTGCCACAACGCCGTGGCGGTTGCGATTTGCGCAGGCGTGTTGTGGTCCAAGGGCGTCAGGATGAGCGCCCGGTCTTGGTAGAGCGAGGCGTCGGCATGGTCCACACCGGCCTGTGCTTTGCCAGCGATGGGGTGGGCGGGTAAAAAGCAAGTCAGTTTGTCGCCCATGGCGGCGCGGGCCGCGGCCACCACGTCGGTTTTGGTGGAACCCACGTCCATCACCAAACATTCAGCGCTTAAGTGCGGGGCGATATCGGCCAAACAAGCGGCGGTGTGGCTGACCGGCACGGCAATCAACACCAGGTCCGCGCCTTGCACCGCTTCGGCGGCGCTTTGGGCAGCTTGGTGAATGACGCCGCGTTGCAAAGCCTTGTCGCGCGTGGCCTGCGAAGGGCTGAAGCCCACGACCTTGTCCACCAAGTGTTTGTCTTGCAGCGCCAACGCAAAGGACGCGCCCATCAGGCCGCAGCCGACCAAGCCGAGTTGCTTGAATTTCATGCGCCCACTTTCAAAGGGGTGGCTTCTTGCAACACCTGGTATTGGGCTTGAATGTGTTGTTGAAAGTCTGGCGAAATGTCTTGCCAAACCAGCATGTCCACAGCGCAAGGCAGCAGGCTTTCTTCCAAAGCTTCGCGCAGCAAAGAAAGTTTGGTTTTGTCGCTGTCCTTGGCGAAGAACACCAAATCCAGATCAGAGCTGGCACGCGCAGTGCCCTTGACCCGCGAGCCAAAGGCCCACACTTGAAGATGCGGCACGTGTTGTGCCAGCAAACCCAGCAGCATGGCGTGCTGGGCGTCGCTGAGTTGCAAATGGTGAGCAGGCAGGATGCTCATGCCCATGTTTCACCCGTGAGGGTTTGGTACAGAGCGACGGCGTCAGCGATGAATCCGGGCATCAGGGCCAACGTGGATGCCGCTTTCAGGCCGTCGTCGTCGTGGGCGGTTTGCACCCGCGCTTCAGCGCAAATCAGCCACTGTGCATCGCTGTTGACCAACAATTGGTTGTCAGCAGCAATCCGAAAAATCGGTTTGGGGCTGTTGGGTAATTCGGGTAGGCCCAGTTTTTCGTTCAGATGGCGTTTGAGGATTTTCCAAATGCAGTCATAGCAAGTTTCAAAGCGTTGTATCACCGACTCGGCAATGCCTTCCTTGTCCAAGTCACTGAAGCCTTGTCGGGCATGCAAACTTTGCAAATTGGCATGCTGGCGCTGCAGTTGCTGCAATGATTTTTTGAACTTGCTGTAGTCGATCATGCCGACCCCTTAAGCGCCAACCGGGTAGGAGCCAATCACTTTGTAAAACGCGCACAGGCTTTGCAGCTCTTGCAGCGCCTTGGCCACATGCGGCTGGCTGATGTGGCCGTCGAGGTCGATGTAGAAGTAGTACTCCCACTGGCCTGATTTGGCGGGGCGCGACTCGAAGCGGGTCATGGACACGCCGTTGGCTTTCAGCGGCATCAGCAGGTCGTGGACCGCGCCGGGTTTGTTGGTGACTGACACCACCAAGGAGGTGCAATCTTTGCCAGACGCGGGAGGCGTTTCCATGGTTTGCGGCAAGCTGATGATGGCAAAGCGGGTGCGGTTGTAGGCCTCGTCTTGGATGGCGTGGGCCACCACATGCAAACCAAATTCAGCGCCCGCGCGTTCGCTGGCCAGGCCTGCCCAAGTGGGGTTGGTGGCGGCCAAACGGGCGCCTTCGGCGTTGCTGGCCACGGCACGGCGCTCGGCGTGCGGGAGGTGTTTGTTCAGCCATTCTTGGCATTGGCCCAGGGCTTGCGGGTGCGCCAACACCACCTCGATGCCTTCGAGCGACGGCGACTGGCGCAACAGGTTGTGGCGCACTAAGAGGCTCACCTCACCAATCACGTGCACCGGTGTGCGCAAGAACAAATCGAGGGAGCGGGCCACCGCGCCTTCGGTGGAGTTCTCCACACCCACCACACCATATTGCGCGGTGCCGGCCGTGGTGGCTTGGAACACCTCGTCAAAGTTGTTGCAGTAAATCAGCTCGGC
Source organism: uncultured Burkholderiales bacterium (assembly GCA_937891045.1). The sequence continues at coordinate 34,414 of CALBEV010000119.1, forward strand.
GGCGCTGCCGAAAAATTCGATAGCCGCTTGTTCGCAAAACGTGCCCACGGGGCCGAGCACCGCTACGCGTTGCGGCGCTTCGAGGGCCAAACAGGCCGACATGATTTCGCGCCAAATGGCGGCCACGTGTTGGTTTTTCAGCGGGCCGGGGTTGAGCGATTGGATTTTCTCCAGCACCTGCGCCACGCGGTCGGGGCGGAAAAACGGCGAGCCTTCGGCGCGTTTGATGTCGCCCACAGCCTCGGCCAAATGGGCACGCTGGTTCAGCAGTTGCAGCAGTTGGCCGTCGAGTTGGTCGATCTGCACCCGCAGATCGGCCAGGGTGGGCTTGACGCCGTCGGTCATGGGGTGTCGTCGGCGGCAGCGTCGCTGTCACCGTCTTCTGCGGCCTCATCGGCACCGGCTTGGGCGTCGTTTTCCACGATGCGCTGCATGCCCGACAGCTTGGCTCCTTCGTCCAAACCAATCAGCGTCACACCTTGTGTGGCACGGCCCATTTCGCGGATTTCACTCACGCGGGTGCGCACCAAGACACCGCGGTCGGTGATCAGCATGATGTCGTCATCCGCATGCACCAAGGTGGCGGCCACGACACGGCCATTGCGCTCGGATTGTTGGATGGCGATCATGCCCTTGGTGCCACGTCCGTGGCGTGTGTATTCATCAATCGGGGTGCGTTTGCCGTAGCCGTTTTCGGTGGCGGTCAGCACACTGGTGCGGGCCATGTCGGCGCTGGCCGTGCCATCGGGCAGGGCAGGCACATCCTGCGCGGCCACCAGCATGGCGATCACGCTTTGGCCGTCTTCAATCATCATGCCGCGCACACCACGGGCGCTGCGACCCAGTGGGCGCACATCGTTTTCGTCAAAGCGCACGGCTTTGCCGCCATCCGAGAACAACATCACATCGTGCTTGCCGTCGGTGAGTGCCGCGCCAATCAGGAAGTCGCCATCGTCAAGGTTGACCGCGATGATGCCGCCCTTGCGCGGGTTGTTGAACTCGTCGAGGGAGGTTTTCTTGACCGTGCCCATGGACGTGGCCATGAACACAAATTGATCCGAGGGGAAGCTGCGGGCCGGGCCGGTGAGCGGCAACACCACGTTGATTTTTTCGCCTTCTTGCAGCGGGAACATGTTGACGATGGGCCGGCCGCGCGAGCCGCGTGAACCCTCGGGCACTTCCCACACTTTGAGCCAATACAAACGGCCCCGGTTGGAGAAGCACAGGATGTAGTCGTGGGTGTTGCCGATGAAGAGTTGTTCAATCCAATCGTCTTCTTTGGTGGCGGTGGCTTGCTTGCCGCGACCGCCGCGTTTTTGGGCGCGGTATTCGCTCAGCGGCTGGCTCTTGATGTAGCCGCTGTGGCTGAGTGTGACCACCATGTCGGTGGGCGTGATCAGGTCTTCGGTGGCCAAATCTTGGGCGTTGTGCTCGATGTGGCTGCGGCGAGCACCCAGCTTGCTTTGGCCGAACTCTTGGCGAATGGTTGTGAGTTCCTCGGCAATGATGGTCGAGACGCGTTCTGGGCGGGCCAAGATGTCGAGCAAGTCGTCAATTTCAGCCATGACTTCTTTGTACTCGTTGACGATCTTGTCTTGCTCCAGGCCGGTCAGGCGCTGCAAGCGCATTTGCAAAATTTCGTGGGCTTGGGTGTCGCTCAGGCGGTAGAGGCCATCGGCGCCCATGCCGTATTGCTTTTCCAAACCGTCGGGGCGGTAGTCGTCGGCGTTGATGACGCCGCCATCGGCTTTGGCGCGGGTCAGCATGGTGCGCACCAACTGGCTGTCCCAGGGCTTGCTCATCAGCTCGGCTTTGGCCACGGGTGGTGTGGGCGCATTGCGGATGATGGCGATGAAATCGTCGATGTTGGCCAAGGCCACGGCCAAGCCTTCCAGCACATGGCCGCGTTCACGGGCTTTGCGCAGGTTGAAGATGGTGCGGCGGGTCACCACTTCGCGGCGGTGCGACAAGAAGACGGTGATCAGGTCTTTCAGGTTGCACAAACGCGGTTGGCCGTCAATCAGCGCCACCATGTTCATGCCGAAGGTGTCTTGCAGCTGGGTTTGCTTGTAGAGGTTGTTCAGCACCACCTCGGGCACGGCGCCACGTTTGAGCTCAATCACCAAGCGCATGCCCGACTTGTCGGACTCGTCTTGGATGTGGCTGATGTCTTCGATTTTCTTTTCGTGCACCAATTCGGCCATGCGTTCTTGCAAGGTCTTTTTGTTCACTTGGTAGGGCAGCTCGTCGACGATGATGGCCTGGCGTTGGCCACGGTCGATGTCTTCAAAATGGCACTTGGCCCGCATGACGACGCGGCCACGCCCGGTGCGGTAACCCTCTTTGACACCGCTGATGCCATAGATGATGCCTGCGGTCGGGAAGTCGGGCGCGGGCACGATTTCCATCAGGTCGTCAATGGAAGCATCGGGGTGGCGCAGCATGTGCAAACACGCGTCCACCACTTCGTTCAGGTTGTGCGGCGGAATATTGGTGGCCATGCCGACCGCGATACCAGCCGAGCCATTCACCAACAAATTGGGAAATTTGGCAGGCATGACCAGCGGTTCTTTTTCGCTGCCGTCGTAGTTGGGGCCGAAGTTAACCGTTTCTTTGTTGAGGTCGGCCAACAGTTCGTGGGCGATTTTGGACAAGCGGATTTCGGTGTAACGCATGGCGGCGGCGTTGTCGCCGTCCACCGAGCCGAAGTTGCCCTGGCCGTCGACCAGCATGTGGCGCAGTGAAAAGTCTTGCGCCATGCGCACGATGGTGTCGTACACCGCGCTGTCGCCGTGCGGGTGGTATTTACCGATCACGTCACCCACAATGCGGGCGGATTTCTTATAGGGGCGGTTCCAGTCGTTGTTCAGTTCGTGCATCGCGAACAACACGCGGCGGTGCACAGGCTTCAGGCCGTCTCGGGCGTCGGGGAGGGCGCGTCCCACAATCACGCTCATGGCGTAATCGAGGTAGCTGCGGCGCATTTCCTCCTCTAGGCTGGTGGGAAGCGTTTCTTTGGCGAACTGGGTCATGGAGGCAGTCCAATCAGGACAGGAAAACCTGGCATTTTAGGGCCTAGAAAATAGTTGCATGTTTGTCAATTCCATGTGCCATAATCAAAAGGTACTAGGGGGGGTAAACCATTCCCTGGCCCCGGTTTCGTTAACTTGCCCTCGACTTTTCAATAAGAAGGAATCTCATGAAAAACCTCAAAAACCTCGCAGTTGCTTTGTCCTTGTTGGGCGCAGCCACTGTTTCCACCGCTGGTGAAATCAACAACTGGGTGAATTCATCCGGTGAAGTTTGGAAAAACACCCCCGGCGAATGCTGGCGCAACAGCTCATGGACCCCCGCCACCGCTGCCCCTGGCTGCGATGGTGCCATCGTCGAAGAGCCCAAAGCTGCTCCCGCACCTGCCCCCGCGCCAGCACCAGCCCCGAAAGCTGAAGCCCCCGCACCAGCGCCCGCACCAGCACCCGCTCCTCCTGCACCACCTCCTGCCCCCGTGTCCACCAAGGTCACTTACGCAGCTGACGCTTTCTTCGATTTCGACAAATCTGTGTTGAAGCCTGAAGGCAAAGCCAAGTTGGACGACCTGACCGACAAAATCAAAGCCATCAATTTGGAAGTCATCATCGCGGTTGGTCACACCGACGCCGTGGGTTCTGACGACTACAACCAAAAACTGTCCATGCGCCGTTCACAAGCTGTGAAAGCCTACTTGGTCAGCAAAGGTGTCGACAAATCCCGCGTGTACACCGAAGGCAAAGGCGAGAAGCAGCCTGTGGCTGACAACAAGACCAAAGAAGGTCGCGCTAAAAACCGCCGCGTTGAAATCGAAGTGGTGGGTTCACGCAAGAACTGATCAGCTGTAAAGCTTGTTCAAACCCCGCCTCGGCGGGGTTTTTTGCGCCTGCACATTGTTAATTTCCGGCATTTTGCCGTACACTTTGAGCGCCACTGAGGAGCCCTTGATGTCTGAATCTGCTGCAACCCTGACCCCCAAGCCCAAAGCCGCCACCGCCCGTTTGGAGGCGCGTATCAGCGCAGATTTGCAGCTCAGCATCAAACGCGCCGCCGAATTACAAGGCCGCACCATCACGGACTTTGTGGTGGCGGCGGTGCAAGAGGCGGCTAGCAAAGCCATTGAACAGGCCGAGGTGATGCGTTTGTCGGTGTCGGCCCAAGAGGCCTTCGCCCAGGCGCTGATGGCGCCCCCGCCACCCAATGCCGCCTTGAAACGCGCCTTTGCCAAGCAAGCCAGGTTGATGGGCCAGTGACCAGCCCCGCTTTTTCGGTGGGCCTGTTGTCCGTGGGCCTGGACCGAAGCCAATTTCAAAGCGGCGCTCAAGCGCTGGATCAGTATTTTCAGCAGCAAGTGGGGCAGGACGTGCGCCGCCGCATCACCTCTTGTTTTGTGGCCACCAGCAAGGCCCATGGGCAGTTGGCGGGTTTCTACACCCTGGCCTCGTCCAGCATTCCCCTGAATGATTTGCCGCCATCCCTGCTGAAAAAATTACCCCGCTACCCGCAGGTGCCGGTGGTGCGCATGGGCCGATTGGCCGTGGATTTGGCGTTCAAAGGGCAGGGCTTGGGGGCCGCCCTTTTGGCCGATGCGTTGCAACGCTGTTGCCAGGCTGAAATTGCAGCGTTTGCTTTGGTGGTGGACGCCAAAGACAAACAGGCCGCGGCTTTTTATGCCCACCATGGTTTCCTGGCTTTGCCCGATCAGCCGCTTTGTTTGTTCTTGCCCTTGGCCACCGCGCGGTCATTGTTGGCTTAGGCAATTCACCGACAATGCCGCCATGAAAACCAATGTCGACCCCGCCGAACTGGCGAAATTCTCCGAACTGGCGCACCGCTGGTGGGACACCAACAGCGAGTTTCGGCCGCTGCACCAAATCAACCCGCTGCGCCTGGACTGGATCCAAGGCTTTGTGCTCCTGAAAGACAAACACGTGCTGGACGTGGGCTGCGGCGGCGGCATCCTGAGCGACGCCATGGCGCGTGCCGGTGCACAGGTGACCGGCATCGACTTGGCCACCAAATCTTTGAAAGTGGCGCAACTGCATGCGCTGGAAACCCAAACCCCGAACGTGAGCTACCGCGAGGTGAGCGCCGAGGCTTTGGCCGCCGAGAAACCGGGCAGTTTTGACGTGGTGACCTGCATGGAAATGCTGGAGCACGTGCCCGACCCGGCTTCCATCGTGCAGGCCTGCGCCACCTTGGTGAAGCCCGGTGGCTGGGTGTTTTTCTCCACGCTGAACCGCAACCCCAAGTCGTTTTTGTTCGCCATCGTTGGCGCGGAATACGTGCTGAATTTGCTGCCCAAGGGCACGCATGAATTTGCCAAGTTCATCAAACCTAGCGAATTGGCCAACCACTGCCGCGATGCGGGCTTGAGCCTGCAAGCCAGCAAAGGCCTGCAATACAACCCGATCACGCGGCGTTATTGGCTAGATGGCAACACGAGTGTGAATTACATGATGGGCACTCAACGTGGTTAAAGCCATACTGTTTGACCTCGACGGTACGCTGATTGACAGCGCCCCCGACCTGGGTGCAGCCGCCGACAAAATGCGCCTTGAGCGCGGCTTGCCCTCGCTGGACTACAAGCTGTACCGCCCGATGGCTGGCGCCGGTGCGCGGGGCATGCTGCAGGTGGCGTTTGGTTTGACCCCAGACCACGCCGACTATGAAGTATTTCGCGAAGAGTTTTTGAACAATTACGAGCAGGCCATGACCGTGCGCACCACCATCTTTGAGGGTGTGCCCGAGATGCTGGACACGCTGCAAAAGCGCGGCCTGCGTTGGGGCGTGGTGACCAACAAACACCAGCGCTTCACCTTGCCCCTGACCCGCCAAATGCCGCTGTTCAACACCGCCCAAGCGGTGGTCAGTGGCGACACCATGCCGCACCCCAAGCCGCATCCCGCACCCCTGTTGGAGGCCGCGCGGCTCATGGGTTTGCAGCCCGAGGCCTGTTGGTATGTGGGCGACGACGAGCGCGACATCGTGGCGGGCAAGGCTGCGGGCATGCCCACCGTGGCCGCGCACTACGGCTACCTGGGGGCGCAAGACGAGGTGCGGCAGTGGGGCGCGGACCACATCATTCAAAGCCCGTTGGCGTTGTTGGCGCTGTTGCCTTGAGATTTTCTGGCGAAGGGTCTTGCTTCAGGGGTCTAGGGTGTTTGAACTCAGGCGCGTAGAATTGATGTTCTGGGGCTGCATTGGTTTCGACATGGGTTCGGACGCGGCGCAGGGCATGTCGAGGTTCTGTCACCTCGTAAATCCGCAGAAAAAAACTAACTGCAAACGACGAACGTTTCGCACTCGCGGCTTAAACCCGCGAGCCTTGCAACAGTTGGCCAATAGGCTGGGCAAGGGTGGTCGCAAGACCGTCCAGGCTGCAAGGTAATTCATATCGGCTGGCTTCTCATCGGGTACCTTGGTGAGGAGCGAGAAAATAGGGTGCTGGTTTGGGGTGCAGCGTGTCGCTGCGCGGCACCTTGAATGAGAAAACAAAACAGACGACTACACATGTAGAACTGTCCGAAAAAGGCTTGTGGACGGGGGTTCAAATCCCCCCAGCTCCACCAAATGCAAGTTTAAAGGCCGCTAGG
>CALBEV010000120.1 GCA_937891045.1 uncultured Burkholderiales bacterium
CTTGGGCATGCAATTGCTCATGCCCGGTGAATGGGCACCCAGCCACCGCCACACCCCGAACGCGGTGCGCATGATTGTGGAAGGCGAGGGCGCGTACACCACGGTGGATGGCGAGAAATGCCCCATGAGTCGAGGCGATTTGATTCTCACGCCCACCGGTTTGTGGCACGAGCATGGCCACGATGGCACCGATCCGGTGATTTGGCTCGATGTGCTCGACCTGCCTTTGGTCTATTACATGGAAGCCTCTTACCATCTGAATGGCGACCGGCAAGAAGTGCATGTGGGCCGTGGCGACAAGCAATACGCGCACGGTGGACTGGTGCCTACGCACGTGTTTGAGCGCAGCCACAAGGCTTACCCGATGCTGCGCTATCCGTGGACCGAGGCCAAGGCGGCCTTGCAAGCACTGGCCACTGACAACCCCGGCTTGGAACAAGTGCAAGTGACCTACACCAACCCCGAAACCGGCACCGACGCTGAAAATATTTTGGGCTTTTACGCGCTGATGTTGCGCCCCGGCCAAAGCCTGCGCTTGCCTGCACGATCACCCGCACAGGTGCTTCACGTCATTGAAGGCGAGGTGCAGGCCGATATTGTGGGCAACCAATTTCATTTGGTGGAGGCCGACACCTGTTGTGCGCCTGGCTATGAAGCCGTGAGCTTGAAAAACCTGAAAGCTGACCAAGCCAGCTTCGTCTTCATTGCTGATGAATCTCCGTTGCACCGCAAACTCGGTGTCTATGAAAACCGTGGTTGATCGTGACTGATCAACTTCATTGATTGAAAGCCAACATGACTGCTTATTTGTTCAACCCACCTGCTGTGCAATCTTTGGCCATTCGCGGCCACGCCGAGCGCTTCCCCATCCACCGTTTGTTTTTTGTGGGCCGCAACTACCATGCGCACGCCATTGAAATGGGCAAGCCGGTGGATAAATCCGTCGAGCGCCCGTTCTACTTCACCAAAGCGCCGCAAACCTTGCTAGCGAGTGGCTCCACCATGCCTTACCCGCCTGAGACCAACAACTTCCACTATGAAATGGAAATGGTGGTGGCGATTGGCAAAGCCGGTTTTCGCGTCAGCCATGACCAAGCGCATGAACTGATTTACGGCTACGCCGCAGGCTTGGACATGACCCGCCGCGACTTGCAATTGGTGGCGCGTGACAAAGGCCGTCCTTGGGATTTGGGCAAAGACATTGAACACGGTTCGGTGTGCACCGAGATCGTGCCCATGCCTGGTCACATCATCAACAGCGGTGCGATTGCTTTGGAGGTGAATGGCCAAACCAAGCAGTCATCCAATGTGGACAAGCTGATTTGGAACGTGCGTGAAATCATCGCCGACCTGTCTTTGTTCTACCACCTTCAAGCCGGTGATTTGATTTACACCGGCACACCCGAAGGTGTGGGCGCGGTGGTGTCGGGCGACAAGATCACCGGACGCGTGGAAGGTGTGGCCGAGTTGTCATTGCACATCGGCCCAGCGGTTTGAAACCACTCAGGTGGGTGGTCGGCTGATGCGGATCATCATCAGCCCGGCTGCCACCAACAGGCCCATGCCTGTCCAGGCCAAGGCATTGGGCACATCGCCCCAGACCACAAAGCCCATCACCACGGCGGTCAGCAAGCCCATGTAGCGAAACGGCGCAATCACCGTCATGTCAGCCATCCGCGTGGCTTTGATCAGCAAGAAATAACCTGTACTCAAGAACACCGAGGCCCCGGCCATCTGTGCCCATTGCATAGGGGTGACGCTGTGCCAAGGGTGAAACAAGGCCCAGATACCGGCCATCACTGTGGCAGTGAGGGCGGTGCTCAAAGTGATCAAGGGGGAGGGCACATGGTCTGGGATGAAATACACACTCAAGTCGCGCAAGGCGTGGCACAGCGTGCCTGCCAAGGCCACCCAAGCCCAATGGTTGAAGCCATCGGCTTGCGGTTGCACCACGCACAACACGCCTACAAAGCCCAAGCCAATGATGAGCCAATGCCGCCAACTGATGTGGTGTTGCAGCAGCAGCGCTGACAGCAAGGCAATCAGCAGCGGCGTGGACATGTTGATGGCCGTGGCATTGGCCAAGGGCATGTTGAACAAGGCACTCAGGTACACCAAGCTGGCCAAGCCATCCAAAAACGAACGGATGAACACCCACTTGTGGCCGATGTGCCCCACGGTTTCGCGCCAAGGCGGCAGTTGGCGCAAGACCACTGACAACACGAACAAGCCCAAGGTGGCCAGCAGGCTGCGCAAAAAAATAAGTTGGGAGGCGGGCAAAGATTCGCTGACGTGCTTGACCAGCGAGTCGTTCATCAAGAAACAAACCATGCCCACCGACATGGCAGCGATGCCACGTCGGTTGTTCAAAGCGATCACACGGTGTCGATGAAACTGCGCAGTTTGTCGGAGCGGCTGGGGTGCTTGAGTTTGCGCAAGGCTTTGGCTTCGATTTGACGGATGCGTTCGCGTGTCACGTCAAATTGTTTGCCTACCTCTTCCAAGGTGTGGTCGTTGTCCATCTCAATGCCAAAACGCATGCGCAGCACTTTGGCTTCACGGGGCGTCAGGCCATCCAAGATTTCTTTCACCACATCGCGCAAACCAGCTTGCATGGCGGCTTCGATCGGGGCCGTGTTGGCACCGTCTTCGATGAAGTCACCCAAGTGGGAGTCGTCATCGTCGCCAATCGGCGTTTCCATGGAGATCGGCTCTTTGGCGATCTTCATGATCTTGCGGATCTTGTCTTCGGGCATCTCCATTTTTTCAGCCAAGACTGAGGCATCGGGCTCGAAACCAAACTCTTGCAAGTGTTGGCGGCTGATGCGGTTCATCTTGTTGATGGTCTCGATCATGTGCACCGGAATGCGGATGGTGCGGGCTTGATCGGCGATGGAGCGGGTGATGGCCTGGCGAATCCACCAGGTGGCGTAAGTGGAGAACTTGTAGCCACGGCGGTATTCGAATTTGTCCACGGCCTTCATCAAACCGATGTTGCCTTCTTGGATCAAGTCGAGGAATTGCAAACCACGGTTGGTGTATTTTTTGGCGATGGAAATGACCAAGCGCAAGTTGGCTTCGATCATTTCTTTTTTGGCATAACGTGATGCACGTTCGCCTTCGTTCATGCGCTTGTTGATGTCTTTCAACTCGGCGAGCGGCACCACCACACGGGTTTGGATGTCCAACAGTTTCTTTTGCAACTCTTGAATGGCGGGAATGTTGCGGGTCATGGTGACCGACCAAGCTTTGCCTGACGCAGATTGCTTTTCCACCCATTTCAGGTTGAGCAAGTTGGCGGGGAATTCTTTGATGAACATCTCTTGCGGCATGCCGCAGCGGTCGACGATGATGCGGCGCAATTCGCGCTCTTTCTTGCGCACATCATCCACCTGGGTGCGTACCAAGTCGCACAGTTTTTCAATGGTGCGGGCAGTGAAGCGGATGGTCATCATCTCTTCGCTGATGGCCTTTTGGGTCTTCAGGTACGCAGGCGTGCCGTAGCCTTCTTTGTCGAAAGTTTTGTGCAGCTTTTCAAACAAAGTTTGCATGCGGTCAAGGCGGGTCAGCGCTTCGGCCTTCAACTCTTCCAGTTTTTTCGTCAAGGCTTTGGAGCCGCCTTTGCCGTCGTCGTCGTCACTGTCGTCGAATTCATCGAAGTCTTCTTCGGCCACATAGTCATCGGCTTCGTTGGCGTTGCTGAAGCCGTCGACAACGGTAGAGATAACCACCTTGCCTTGACGAATGTCACCGGCCATGCGCAAAATTTCTGCGATGGTGGCGGGCGACGCACTGATGGCCTCCATCATGGCCATCAAACCGCCTTCAATGCGTTTGGCGATTTCAATTTCGCCTTCGCGGGTCAGCAGTTCGACTGTGCCCATTTCACGCATGTACATGCGCACCGGATCGGTGGTGCGGCCAAACTCGCTGTCCACGGTGGACAAAGCGGCTTCGGCTTCTTCTTCGGCTTCTTCTTCACTGGCCACGGTAGGGCCAGTGTTGGTGATGAGCAAGGTTTCGGCGTCGGGGGTTTGTTCGTAAACCTGCACGCCCATGTCGTTCAACATGGTGTTGACGACTTCCAAAGTTTCAGCGTCCACCAATTTGTCGGGCAAGTGGTCGGAGATTTCGCCGTGGGTCAGGTAGCCGCGTGTTTTGCCCAACTTGATCAGGGTCTTCAAACGCGAACGGCGCTTGGCCAAATCTTCTTCGGACAACACGGCTTCGTCCAAACCAAACTCTTTCATCAAGGCGCGTTCTTTGGCCTTGCTGATCTTCATGCGCAGTGGTTTGACCTTTTCGGTGCTGACCGCAGTTTCATCCGCGAACTCAGCCTCGAGGTCGACGATGTCGTCGTCTTCCGGCAAGGCTTTTTTACCGGCTTTGCCTTTGGCAGCGGCTTTGGTGGTTTTCTTAGGCGGCGCGGCTTTTTCCGCGCTGGGTTTGGCGGGTGCTTTGGCAGGTGTTTTGGCGGCTGGCTTGGCAGCGGCTTTCACGGGGGCTTTGACGGCTGCTTTAACTGGCGCTTTGGGGGCTGGTTTGGCAGCAGGCTTGGCGGCTGCTTTGATGGGAGCTTTGGCAGCAGGCTTGGCAGCTGGTTTGGCAACAGGCTTGGCGGCTGCTTTGCTGGCAGGTTTGGCTGCAGCTTTGACAGGTGTTTTGGCGGCGGGTTTTTTGGCAGGCATGTCAATCCTCAAGCAAGAAAAATAAAAACACGCATCAGAAGACGCGATGTTTGGTCGTCAAAGAGGGTTACGCAAGCTGTAGGGCGAACATTTGGTGTGCAGTCCTTGCGATGTTTGGCGGGTCGTGCGCTGGTTGTCACGGTTGGCCGGTTACGGAGGTGCTGCTGTCGCGCTTGTGAAGGGAAACGGATTATACCAGAGGGGCTGTTTTCAAGACCGCCAATCGTGCATTCAACTGCTTGATCTGTGCATAGGCCGCTGGATCGCTGCCCATGCGTTGGGTTAAATCGTCTATTTGGGCGGCCAGTTGCAGCTTTTCTAGACCATTCAAAATGCTTTCTAACTCGCCTGCATCATTCTCCATGTCGGGCGGCGCATCATCAATCAAACGCATCAAGGTGGTTTCGTGCGCATGCCCTCGCAAGCCTTCGCGCAAAGCTGCCAGGGGCTGCACACCGTGTTCATGCCATTGCTGGTCCAGCCAAGTCAGCAACACACCGTGTGGTGCGGGCAGGTCCATCAACATCTTGTGTTGATGCTGTGACAAGCCACCCCATTGGCCCATGTCGGCAAACAAAATTTGCAATGCGCGGTCTTGCCGACTGGGTGCCTTGCGGCGCATAGGCAGGCCACGCGGTGCGGGGGTGCTGCGAGCAAACGGTTGTTTCAAGGTGTTCGCTTCTGCGGTGCTGCGCGGTGTGCGGGCCGCCGATTTATTGGCCGCACCCATCCACAGGTTTTGCAATTCCCGGTTGCCAATGCCCACCAAATCGGCAAAGTCAGCCAGTAACTGGGTTTTCAACACACCATCGGGCATGGACAACCACAGTGGTTTGGCTTGCGAGGCCAACAGAGCGCGGCCTTCGGCGGTGTCGATGTCGCAACCCTCGCGAGCCACCTCCACCACAAAACGACTCAGGGGTGTGGCATCACTTACCAAGCGCGCAAAGGCCTCGGCGCCGTGTTCGCGCACAAAGCTGTCGGGGTCGTGTTCGGCGGGCAAAAACAAAAACTTCACATTGCGCACATCGCTGGCAAAGGGCAGGGCGCCGTCCAAGGCTTTGCGTGCCGCACGACGGCCCGCTGCGTCGCCATCAAAGCTGAAAACCACGGCGTCGGTGAAGCGAAACAGTTTTTGCACATGGTCGGTGGTACAGGCCGTGCCCAAGGTGGCCACGGCATTGGGAAAGCCGAGTTGCGCCAAGGCCACCACATCCATGTAGCCCTCGGTCACCAGCACATAGCCTGCTTCACGCAGCGCCGTGCGGGCTTCATACAGGCCATACAACTCGCGGCCTTTGCTGAACACTGGTGTTTCGGGGGAGTTCAAATACTTGGGGCTGCCGTCGCCCATGACGCGGCCCCCAAAGCCAATGCATTCCCCTTTGACATTGCGGATGGGAAACATGACGCGGTCGCGAAAACGGTCGTAGCGTTTTTCTTCGCCGCCGTCTTCCGCGTTGGAGATGACCAAACCCGACTCGACCAACAAGGGGTCTTGGTAGTCTGCAAACACGCTGGCCAAACTGCGCCAACCTTCTGGGGCATAACCCAGGCCAAATTGTTTGGCGACTTCACCACTCAGGCCTCGGCCTTTGAGGTAGGCCACGGCTTGCGGTGCGGTTTTCAAATGCTTGCGGTAGGCCTCAGCGGCTTTTTCCAACACCTCGGACAAGGTGGCTTGGCGATGCCGTTGTTGTTGGGCGCGTTGTCGGTCAGCGGGGTCGGTCTCGTCCTCGGGCACTTGCAGGCCGTAGGTTTGCGCCAGGTCTTTCACAGCTTCTACAAAGTTCATGCCGCTGTGATCCATCAGGAAACCAATGGCATTGCCGTTTTTGCCGCAACCAAAGCAGTGGAAAAACTGCTTGCTGGGACTGACGGTGAAAGACGGCGATTTCTCGCCGTGAAAGGGGCACAGCCCCATGTAATTCGCGCCGCCTTTTTTCAGCTGAACATACCGGCCGACAACCTCGACAACATCTGTGCGGGCCAGCAGTTCTTGAATAAAGGCTTGCGGAATCGCCATGCCGGATCAGTCGCCGCTGACCTGACCTTCACGGCGTGGGTCGGCACCGCCGACCCATTGGGTTCCTTGGCGTTGCAAGGCTCCCAAACCACTGGGCATGTCCACTTCCAACAGCACGTGGTTTTTATCTTGCAAGCCCTTGAGGATGTCGGCACTGAAGCCGCCTTGCTCGAGCAACAAAGGACCATTGGCACCTGTCACGCCAGAGTGCGGCATGTTGACCGCTTGCTGCGCGTTTTGGTTCCAGTGCAGCATGGCCCACAGGCTTTGCGCGGTGTAGTGAATGATCATGGGGCCACCAGGGCTGCCCAAGCTGGCCATCACCTGACCACGTTCACCGTTGGCGGATTGTTCAAACACCATCAAAGGGTTCATGGACGAGCGCGGGCGCTTGTTGGCTTGTACGCGGTTGGCCACCAATTGACCGGTCTCGTCGGTGGGCGAGAAGCTGAAGTCTGTCAGTTGGTTGTTCAGCAAAAAACCGCCACGTTGACCCATGTTCACCATGACACGTGAGCCAAAAGCGCTCTCGATGCTGGTGGTCATAGAGACCGTGTTGCCCAAGCCATCCACAATGCTGATGTGGCTGGTACCGTACTCGGTTTGATCGGCCATGGGCGCAAGAGCCATGGGTGCACCACCCGGTTGACCGGCGGTGGCGTTGCCCATGCGCTGGTTTTGCACCAAGCTGGCACGCTGCTGCAAATAAGCGGGGGCCAGCATCTTGTTCCAATCGCCACCGGGCGCTTTGGTGAAGTCGGGATCGGCCACATACAAGGCGCGATCGGCGAAGGCCAAACGAGCCGCTTCGTTGTAGTGGTGCAGCCAGTTCAAGCTGGGAACCACGGTGTTGCGGTCAGCCCAAGAAGATGGCGCTTCTTTAGACGCGGGGGTGTTGGACAAGATGCCCAAAATTTGCCCGGTGGCGATCAAGCCAGAGCTGGGCGCACCCGCGCCGCAAATTTGCACGGGTCCAGTGCTGGCAGCATGCGAAAAACACAGGGCTTCACGCTGGATGGGTCGGTAATTGGTCATGTCCCGCATGGTCATCACGCCAGGGTTGTAGGAGTGTTGCTGGACTTTGTTGATGATGGTTTGTGCCAATGGACCTTGGTGGAATGCATCGGCGCCGTCTTTGGCAATGAGTTTGAGCACTTGCGCCAATCCGGGATTCTTCAGCACATGGCCAACCGGCAGGGGCTGTCCATTGGGTCTGTAGAAAAAAGCCGATGCGTTCAAGTCTTTGCGCAAGGGACGATCTGCCAGCAGCATGGCATGCAAACGCGGGCTGATTTTGAAACCGTTTTCTGACAGTTTGATAGCAGGTTGAAACAGCTGCGCCCATGGCAGTTTGCCGTGTTGGCGGTGCGCTTGTTCCAACATGCGCAAGGTGCCGGGCACGCCCACGGCACGACCACCGACCATGGCTTCTTCGAAGGCCATGAGTTCGCCATGGTTGTAGACAAACAGTTCTTCGTGGCTGAGGTGCGGGGCAGCTTCGCGGCCATCGAACATCTGTAGTTTTTGACCATCATGGTGCAGCATGAAGGCGCCGCCGCCGATGCCGCTGGATTGCGGCTCTACCAAGTTCAACACCATTTGAACGGCAATCGCCGCATCAACTGCTGAGCCACCGGCTTTCAAGATCGCATGACCGGCTTCGCTGGCCAAGGGATTGGCCGAGGACACGCCCCGGGTTTTCAGGGTTTTGGCGGCTTTGGCTTTGTAGCCGGAGCCAGCCTCTGGTGTGTCTGCGCGTTTTTTGGTGTCGGCCAACACGGCGGTGCTGGTGATCATTAAGCTGCCCAGCACCAAGGCGGAGCTGCCGATGCGCATGGACTTGGCCATGGCGTTCAAAAGAGGAATGTTTGTCATGAGAGCCTTATTGAATTATTTGGGTGGTAAACGGATGGCACCGTCAAGGCGAATCACTTCGCCGTTGAGCATGTCGTTGTCGAGGATGTGCATCACCAATTTGGCGTAATCGAGGGGTGTGCCCAAGCGTGAAGGGAAGGGGACACCAGCGGCCAAAGCGTCTTGCACGTCTTTGGGCATGGAGAACATCATGGGGGTGCCAAAAATGCCGGGGGCGATGGTCATGTTGCGGATGCCCAATTTGGACAAGTCACGCGCGATGGGCAAGGTCATGCCAACGATGCCGCCTTTGGAGGCCGAGTAAGCGGCCTGGCCAATTTGACCGTCGTAGGCCGCCACCGATGCCGTGGAAATGAGCACACCGCGTTCGCCGGTGGCTTCGGGGTCATTGGTGCTCATGGCCTGGGCGCTCAAGCGGATCATGTTGAAGCTGCCGACCAAGTTGATGTTGATGGTGCGCTGAAAACCTGCCAACAAATGCGGGCCGGTTTTGCCCACGGTGCGCTCGGCGGTGGCGATGCCTGCGCAATTGACCAAGCCGGACAATTTGCCCAAAGACTGGGCTTTGGCCACCACTGCAGCGGCGTGTTCTTCGTTCGAGACGTCGCAGTGCATGAACGCACCGCCGATGTCAGCCGCAATGGCCTGGCCTTTGTCGTCTTGCATGTCGGCGATGACGACCTTGCCACCGTGCTGCGCGAGCATGCGGGCGGTGCCTTCGCCCAAGCCGGACGCGCCGCCGGTGACGATGAATACATTGTTTTTGATTTGCATGAGTGCCTTTCAGGTAAGAGTGGGCTTCAAATGGCCAAGCCCAACCAAACAATTATGGCAGTGACAGACTGCGACAATCTGATCATGATTCATTCCCAAGCACTCCAAACCCATGCGGCCAGATTCGGTCTGGCTGCGCTGTTGCTACTTTTGGCTGCGTGTGCCACGCCACCCGCACCGGTCAAACCGCCCGAGCCTGTCACCCAAGCGCCAGTGCCGAAAAAAATTCCCAAAGTGGGCTTGGCATTGGGTGGCGGCGCAGCGCGTGGCTTTGCGCACATCGGTGTGTTGCAAGTGCTGGAAGAAGAGGGCATCAAACCGAGTTTGGTGGTGGGCACGTCGGCGGGCAGCTTGGTGGCGGCCTTTTACGCCAGCGGCAAAACCGGTGCTCAACTGTCTTGGCTGGCCGATTCGATGGACGAATCACAACTCACCGACTGGACGCTGCCTTTCACCAACCGGGGCGTGTTGCGCGGCGAAGCGCTTGGCAAGTATGTGAACAGCCAACTCAATGGTTTGAAGATTGAAGACATGAAAGTGCCGCTGGGCATTGTGGCCACCGATTTGCAAACCGGCGACGGTATTTTGTTCAGGCGCGGCGATGTGGCAACAGCCGTGCGGGCTTCGAGTGCCGTGCCCTCGGTGTTCGAACCGGTGCGCATTGGCGGCAAAGACTATGTGGACGGCGGGTTGGTGTCACCGGTGCCAGTGCGCTACGCCAAACAAATGGGCGCCGAGTTCATCATCGCGGTGGACATTTCCAGCCGCCCGGAAGACGCCAAAACCAGCGACATCTTCAAGGTGCTGATGCAAACCTTCAGCATCATGGGCAAAAGCATCAGCCAGCTCGAGCTGACCCAGGCCGATGTGGTGGTGCGCCCGGTCCTGCCCAATGTCGGCAGCGCCGAGTTTTCGGCCCGCAAGAAAAGCATCGAGGCCGGACGCGCCGCCATGAAACTGGCCTTGCCGCAAGTGAAGGCGGCGTTGGCGCCCTGAAACCCTGCAACAAGCCGCCTTGCTTTTCAGTGGCGCTCGAACAGCCCATGTTGAGCCGCCTGGGCGTGTGAAGCGCCCATGAAAAAACCCGCCGAAGCGGGTTTTTCTTTGTTCAGCCCAAGGGCTTGAATCAACGCTTGCGAGCAGCAGGCTTGGTGGCCGTGGCGGTCACGTTGCTGGCCATGGCGTGCATGTTGGCTTCAGCAGCTTCAGTGGCTTGTTTCACAGCTTTTTGCACGCTCTCCATGGCCGTGTGGCTGGCGGCAACGGCGCTTTTGATCATGGCCACGGCGGTTTCGGAACCGGCGGGCGCATTCTTGGCGGCGGAGTCCACCATGCCAGCAACTGCTTTTTGAGCTTCCGCAGCTTTGGCTTCAACGGCTTTGCTGAATTCGCTGCCGGTGGAGGAAGCGATTTCATACACGTGGCGGTTGAAAGCGGCGGCTTTTTCTGCCATGGGTTGCAGGTAACCGGCTTGCAGAGCCATCAGCTCTTGCACGTCTTTGACGTTGAAGAAAGCTTGGGTTTGGTGCAGGTTGTCTTGCAGGGCGGCTTTGGCGGCAGCCATGTTCAGTTCAACCAACTTTTCCATGCCTGCAAAGGCTTTTTCGGTCATGCCGAACAGGCTCTCAACGTTGGCTTTTTGGGCGGCGATCATTTGTTCTGGAGTCATCATGGTCAGGGTTCCTATAGGTTTAAGTTTGTTTCACTCTGGAACTGCGCTGAAATCATGTTGCGGCGCAGCATGGGGTCAAGTATAGGGTTTATCCTAGGGGTGGCAAGCGTTTTTGTTGCGGTGCAGCATGTTTAGAGTCGGCTGCCTAATTTCCGGGAAATTGGAAATTGGGGTCAGATTCCAATTAATTCACGCCTGCTTGCCGACCATGAAAAATTGGAATCTGACCCCAATTAACGGAGCCACAAGGCCAAGCCCGACAATCCGGGGGTGCACATCTACTACGCCGCCACCCACATCCAGAAACTGCCGGACGGTCACCGCTTCCCTATGGGCAAGTACGAGCTGTTGCGCGAACGCTTGGCGAGTGAGTTGCCAAATCTGACGCTGAATTTGGCAGAACCCGCCACGGACGGCGAGCTGGCCCTGGCCCACAGCCCCGCTTATATAGACGCCGTCACTCAGGGCAGGCTCAGCCCGGCGCAGCAGCGCGAAATCGGCTTCCCCTGGTCCGAGGGCATGGTCGAGCGGGCGCGGCGCTCCGTGGGCGCGACCATCAGCGCAGCCCGCAGGGCGCTGGCGCAAGGCGTGGCGGCGAATTTGGCGGGCGGCACACACCACGCCTACGCCGACAAGGGCGGCGGTTTTTGCGTTTTCAACGATGTGGCGGTGGCAGCGCGGCTCATGCAAGCAGAGTGGGCCCGACAACATCCGCGCCCGCTTCAAGTGGCGGTGATTGATCTGGATGTGCACCAAGGCAACGGCACGGCCGACATCTTCGCCAAAGACGACAGCGTTTTCACTTTCTCGATGCACGGCGAAAAAAATTTCCCCTTTCGCAAAGCCGCCAGCGACCTGGACGTGGAACTGCCCGACGGTTGCACCGATGCGCCGTATTTGGACGCCTTGCACCAAGCTTTGCAAACACTGGAGAGCCGGTTCGCCCCCGATCTGGTGTTCTACCTCGCAGGTGCCGACCCGCACGAGAACGACCGCTTGGGCCGCTTGAAGCTGAGCTTTGCTGGTTTGCAAGCGCGGGATCAAACCGTGTTGCGCTGGGCGCGTGACAAACGCTTGCCACTGGCGATGGCAATGGCCGGTGGTTATGGCCGCGACCTGGCCGACACGGTGCAGGTGCAAATCACCTCCTTCGCGCTGGCGCAAGCGTCTTGGCAAGACTGGCAAAATGACCCGCCATGACTTCCGCTTCCCCCCGCGCCCAAGCGCTGCCGCGTTCCCACTTCCGCGTCTTTCGCCCGATCACCACCCGCTGGGCGGACAACGACGCCTATGGCCATGTGAACAATGTCGTTTACTACCAGTGGTTTGACACCGCGGTGAACGCACATCTGATTGAGCACGGCGTGTTGGACATCCACCAAGGCGAGACGATTGGCTTGGTGGTGGAAACCCGCTGCCACTATTTCTCATCGCTGGCGTTTCCGCAAAACGTGGACGCTGGTCTGCGCGTGGCGCACATGGGCAACAGCAGCGTGCGCTACGAAGTGGGTTTGTTTGCGCAAGGCGCGGACCTGAGCGCCGCGCACGGCCACTTTGTGCATGTGTACGTGAACCGCGACAGCCGCCGCCCAGTCAATGCCTTACCCAACCCTTTGAAAATAGTTTTAGAAAGTTTGACATGAGCACCTCGGTGACGATTCAACAAGCCATGGACAGCCGCATGTCGGCGCGAGCCTTCACGCAGCAGGCCGTGACCCAAGAGGTGATCACCGACATCTTGCACATGGCGTCACGTGCACCATCGGGCACCAACACGCAACCGTGGAAGGTGTATGTGTTGCAAGGCGAGAGCCGCAACAGCTTGGTGACCAAAGTGTGTGCCGCGCACGATGAGATTCGCGCTCACCCTGAAAAAGCCGCCGACTACCGCGAGGCCTACGACTACTACCCGGAAAAATGGGTCAGCCCCTACATCGACCGCCGCCGTGAAAACGGTTGGAGCTTGTATGGTTTGCTGGGCATTGGCAAGGCCGACAAAGACAAGATGCATTTGCAACACCAACGCAATTACAAATTCTTCGATGCGCCCGTGGGCCTGATGTTCACCCTGGACAAAGTGATGGGCCGTGGCTCCTTGGTGGACTACGGCATGTTTTTGCAAAGCGTCATGTTGGCCGCACGTGCCCATAGTTTGCACACCTGTCCGCAAGCAGCGTGGAATGGCTTTGCCACCATCATCCTGCCGCACATCGGTGCGGGCCCAGATGAAATGTTGGTGTGCGGCATGGCGCTGGGCTACGCGGATGACAAAGACATCGTCAACACCTTTCGCACACCGCGCGAAACTGTGGCGTCCTTCACCCACTGGCTGGGCTGAACATGATCATCACCAGCTTGCTCGACACCGACCTGTACAAATTCACCATGATGCAGGCGGTGTTGCACCAGTTTCCGGGTGCGCAAGTGGCCTACAAGTTCAAGTGCCGAAACCCGGGTGTGCAGCTCGCACCCTATGTGGATGAAATCAGGGCGGAAATCAAAGCGTTGTGCCAACTGCAATTCAGCGAAGAAGAGTTGGCCTACATGCGAGGCATGCGCTTCATCAAAAGTGACTTCGTCGACTTTTTAGGCCTGTTCAAGCTGAATGAAAAATACATCACCATCAAGCCTTTGCCCAGTGGTGAGATTGACATTCACATCAAGGGGCCGTGGCTGCACACCATCCTGTTTGAAATTCCGGTGCTGGCTATCGTCAACGAGGTTTTCTTTCGCAACACCCAGCCCGCACCCGATTTCAAAGAAGGGCGGCGTCGCTTGGCTACCAAAATCGTGCAGCTCAATGACGCCGGTTTGAAAGATTTGAAGATTGCCGACTACGGCACCCGCCGTCGTTTTTCCAAAGCCTGGCACCACGAGGTGTTGACCACCTTGCTGCAGGGCTTGGGCACCCTGCCGCAAGGGCGTTTCACCGGCACCAGCAACGTGTTGTTTGCCAGCAGTTTGGGTGTCACGCCCTTGGGCACCATGGCGCACGAGTACTTGCAAGCCTGCCAAGCCCTGGGGCCGCGTTTGCGCGACAGCCAGGTGTATGGCTTTGAAACCTGGGCGCGTGAATACCGTGGCGACTTGGGTATCGCTTTGAGTGATGTGTATGGCATCGAGCCGTTTTTGCGCGACTTCGACATGTATTTTTGCAAGCTGTTTGATGGCGCCCGACACGACAGCGGCGACCCGTTCACGTGGGGCGAGCGCATGATTGAGCATTACAAAAACAACCGCGTGGACCCGCTCACCAAAACCCTGATTTTCAGCGACGGCCTGACCGTACCCAGCACCATCGAGCTTTACCAACGCTTTACCGGGCGCTGCCAACTCGCGTTTGGCATTGGCACCAACCTGACCAACGACCTGGGTTACGAGCCGCTGCAAATCGTCATCAAGATGGTTGAATGCAATGGTCAACCGGTGGCCAAACTCTCGGACACGCCCTCGAAAAACATGTGTGAAGACATCAATTACCTTGCTTACCTCAGGCAAGTGTTTGAAATTGCCCAACCCTGAAGGAATTGAAATGGAAATGGTGTATGTGCTGGTTTTTGTCATGGCCTATATGGCCATTTCCCTCGAACATCAGTTGAATATCAACAAATCTGCGCCAGCCTTGTTGGGCGCCGGTGTGCTGTGGACGCTTTATGCATTTCAACTGGGTGACAGTCGGTTGCTGGTTGAACACCTGAATGAATCGCTCATCACCACGGCACAAATTGTGTTTTTCTTGATGGGGGCCATGACGATTGTGGAAGTGGTCGACGCCCACCATGGGTTTGACGTCATCACCCGTCGCATTCGCACACAAAAACTGTCAACGCTGATGTGGTTGGTGGGCGTTGTGACTTTTTTCTTGAGTGCGATTTTGGACAATCTGACCACCGCCATCGTGATGGTCTCACTGATGAAAAAGCTTTTGCGCGATCGTGAAGACCGCTTGTTTTTTGCCGGCATGATCGTCATTGCGGCCAATGCGGGCGGCGCGTGGTCACCGCTGGGAGACGTCACCACCACCATGCTTTGGATTGGCGGTCAAATCACGGCTCTTGAGATCATGAAAACCCTGATCATCCCGTCGCTGTTGGCAGCGCTGATTCCATTGGCGATCACCGCATGGATGTTGCGTGGACGCGCTGTTCAAGCCCCAGACGCCGAATCCAATGACACCCTTGAAAACTCAAGCGATGGTTCATTCATGTTTTGGTTGGGCTTGGGTATTTTGATTGCCGTGCCCGTGTTCAAAACCCTCACTGGCTTGCCCCCGTTCATGGGCATGCTGTTGGGCTTGGGATTGTTGTGGTTGATCAGCGATGTGATGCATCACAGCAAAGCCGATGAAGACCAGGCACATTTGACCTTGGTGAACTCTTTATCGCGAATTGAAATGGGCTCTCTCACGTTTTTCATGGGTATTTTGTTGGCCGTGGCAGTACTTGAGCATGCACATTTGTTGGGTAATTTGGCGCATTGGTTGAACGACACGGTTGGTCGCATGGACGTCATTGTGTTGATGATTGGTTTGGCCAGTGCGGTGGTGGACAACGTGCCCTTGGTCGCTGCCAGCATGGCCATGTACAACCTGACTGATCATCCACCTGACAGTTTCTTGTGGGAGTTCATTGCCTTTTGCGCTGGCACAGGTGGCTCGGTACTGATCATTGGCTCGGCAGCGGGCGTGGCTGCCATGGGCTTGAAAAAAATCAATTTCTTTTGGTATGTGAAGCGCATCAGCGGACTGGCCTTGGCGGGGTATTTTGCTGGCGCCTTGGCTTTCATCATCCAATTTAATTTGACACATTGATCAGCATGTCCAAACCCCGCATCATCGTCACCCGCCATATCTACCCCGAAGCACTGGACCACTTGGTCCCGCACTTCAACATCACCCACAACAAAGAAGACAAGCATTACGCCTTGGACGAGTGGATCGCGCTGCTGAGCCAACAAGACGGTGCGCTCACCATGGGGATCGAGCCTGTGAACGAGCAGGTGCTGAGTGCCTGCCCCAAACTGCGTATTTGCGCCAACCTGAGCGTGGGCTACAACAACTTTGATGTACCTGCCATGACGCGTTACAAAGTGGTGGCCACCAATACGCCCGATGTATTGACTGAAACCACAGCCGACTTTGGTTTTGCGCTGATGATGGCCACCGCGCGGCGCATCACCGAAGGCGAAAACTACATTCGCCGAGGCGATTGGCACAACTGGAAACTCGACTTTTTTTGCGGCGCTGAAGTGCACGGCAGCACGCTGGGCATCATCGGCATGGGGCGCATTGGCCAAGCCATTGCACGCCGCGCAGCGCATGGCTTTGGCATGAAAGTGATCTATCACAACCGCAGTCGTTTGGCACCTGAAAAAGAAGCAGGCTGCAAAGCGCAGTACGTCAGCAAAGCAGAACTGTTGCAAACCGCCGACCATGTGGTGTTGGTGGTGCCGTATTCCAAAGAAGCGCACCACACCATCGGTGCCGCTGAATTGGCTTTGATGAAACCCACCGCCACCTTGGTGAACATCGCGCGGGGCGGCATCGTCGATGATGCGGCTTTGGCGCAGGCTTTGCAGTCTGGCCAAATTGCCGCAGCCGGTTTGGATGTGTTTGAAGGCGAGCCCAAAGTGCACCCCGAATTGCTGACATGCCACAACCTGGTGTTGACACCGCACATCGCCAGTTCCACCAAGAGCACGCGTTTGGGCATGGCCATGTTGGCGGCCAACAATCTCATCACCTTCTTCAATGAAGGCAAAGCACTCACCCCCTTGAATCCAGAGGTGTTGTCATGAGCATGGACAGCAACTGGCTTGTGGTTCTCAGCATGGCCGTGCTGTTTGCTGTGGCCATGTTCCTGATGCGCCGCATGTCGACCAAGCCTCAAGTGCCAAATGAGTTTGTCCTGTTGGAAGAAAAAATGGACCGCCTGGGCAAAGAGCTGCGCTACGACATCATGGAAGCCTCGCGCAATGACCGTCAAGAGTTGTCCCAAAGCTTGGCGCAGTTTCAACAAACCCTCACAGAACAACTGGCCTTGATGCAAGCCAACATGAACAGCCAGTTGTTGGCGCTGGGCGAGGGCAACACGCGCCGCATGGCCGAGGTGCGCGAAACCTTGGACCAGCAGCTGCAACACATGCAACAAACGAACGTGGCCAAGCTCGATGAGATGCGCCAAACCGTGGATGAAAAACTGCAATCCACCTTGGAAGCACGCTTGAGCGAGAGCTTCAAACAAGTGGCTGAACGCCTCGAGCAAGTGCACAACGGTTTGGGTGAAATGAAAAACCTCGCGCAAGGCGTGGGCGATTTGCAGCGGGTCTTGAACAACGTCAAAACCCGTGGCATTTTTGGCGAGGTGCAACTCGAAGCCTTGCTGGAACAGGTGCTCACCATCGAGCAGTACAGCAAGCAAGTGGAAACCAAACCACGCAGCAACCAGCGCGTGGACTTCGCCATCAAGTTGCCCGGTCGCAGTGACGACGGCGTGAGTGTGTGGTTGCCTATTGACGCGAAGTTTCCGCGTGAAGACTACGAGCGTTTGTTGGATGCGCAAGACCGCGCCGATGTGGCCGGTGCCGAGGCCGCCGCCAAAGCCATGGAAGTGCGGATTCGCCAAGAGGCCAAGAGCATTGCCGAGAGTTATTTGGCGCCACCCCACACCACCGACTTTGCCATTCTGTTTTTGCCGGTGGAAGGTTTGTATGCCGAGGTGCTGCGCCGTCCCGGTCTCATGGACTTGCTGCAACGCGACTACCGCGTGACCTTGGCCGGGCCCACCACCTTGCTGGCCATTTTGAACAGCTTGCACATGGGCTTTCGCACCCTGGCCTTGGAGAAACAAGCCTCGGAAGTGTGGAAGGTGTTGGGCGCGGTGAAAACCGAGTTTGACCGCTACGGCGAATGGGTGGCCAAGGTGCGCGAGCAAGTGCAAAAAGCCGCCGACACCCTGGACCGCGCCGACACCCGCAGCAAGCAAATGCGCCGTGTGTTGAAAGGCGTGGAGGCCTTGCCCGAGGCCGAGGCTTTGGCCAGGTTGCCGCTAGAGGCGCTGGACCAGCCCGATGCTGGGGACGCAGAGTCTTGATCAGCCTTTAGAAGTACGCGCCAGGCGGCTGGCCGTTATGCATGGCGGTGTTGCAGCGCATCTTGGCGCAGCGTGAGGCCTTGCAAGACCAAGGCCGCTTGGCGCATTTGATGCACGGCCGAGCGCGGCGGCTGTGGCGCAAGCTGGGTTATCTATGGCAAGGGTTTTGGCGCAGTTAGTGCTCAATCCTGAGAATTTCCAATGAAATCAAGCACTTGCTAATGAAATGGGAATTTTTTGCCTCTATTTAATATGATTTTGTGTCTTTAATGCATTAAAAATAACTCATAAGTTTGTTATTGTGTAGTCCTAAAAGCTTACATTGAGGCTGCTGCCATGACGTTCACCCTTGAGAACCTGCAAACCCCCTTGCTCGAACCCTCGCTGTTCCGTTCGGACTTGGAAGGCTTGTTGCACGACACCCATTTCCCCACCGACATGCTGTTGCGTGCGGCCACTTTCCGGCGCGGCTTGGTCATGGCCGGGCTCACGCGCTGCACCAGCAGCGAAACGCTGTGGCGCAGACCGGTCAACCACGACAGGGTCATCTTGGTGGTGGGCCAGGCCGAAAGCGACGCCTCTTTGAGGTTGGGCGGCGACAGCCTGCGCTGCAACCTGGTGTTGCTCAAAGCCGTATGCCAAGCCCACGCCGACGCCTACATCGTTTACAAACCCCACCCCGAGGTCTGGGCCCGCATGCAAGCCCAAGGCCATGGTGCCAACAACCTGCTGCTCTGGTGCGATGAATGTACGGGCGATGTCCCCATGTCGCAATTGCTGCCCAAGGTCAACGAGGTGCACGTCATGAACTCCTTGGCCGGTTTTGAGGCGCTGATGCGCGGCAAAAAAGTCAGTTGTTATGCCCAGTCCTTCTATTCAGGTTGGGGCCTGACCACCGACCTGGTGCCCATGGCCCAGCGCTCCCGCCAAATCAGCATGGACGAGTTGGTGGCCGGGGCCATGTTCAGCTACCCGCGCTACATGAGCCGCTTGGCTGGGCGCATGGGCCACGACAACCTGGCCCTGACCGACATGGGCACGATTCGACATGAACTCTCTTTGCTGTCGGCCACCCTTACCTGAGCTTGTGGTTCAAATGCGTGGCGACGGCGTCCATCTCAGAGCGATCAAGCCCGGTTGGGGGCCAAAGTGTCACAAAAAAACCGCCTCACCCTCACGGGCAGGCGGCTTTTTGTGGGCGGTTGAAACTCAGACGCGCTTGCGGTATTCAGCGGTGCGGGTGTCAATCTCCACCTTGTCGCCTTGCGCCACGAAGATGGGCACGTTGATGTCAAAGCCGGTGGAGATTTTGGCGGGCTTGAGCACTTTGCCCGAGGTGTCGCCTTTGACGGCGGGCTCGGTCCAGGTGATTTCACGCACCACGCTGGTGGGCAGTTCCACCGAGATGGCTTTGCCGTCGTAGAACACCACTTCAGCGGACATGCCGTCTTCGAGGTAATTCAGTGAATCACCCATGTTTTCGTTTTCCACTTCGTACTGGTTGAACTCGGTGTCCATCCACACATACATGGGGTCGGCAAAGTAAGAGTAGGTGCACTCTTTCTTGTCCAGCACGATTTGGTCCATCTTGTCGTCGGCCTTGAACACCACCTCGGTGTTGAAGTTGGCGATCAAGCTTTTGAGCTTCATGCGCACGGTGGCGGAGTTGCGGCCACCACGGCTGTATTCGGTTTTGAGCACGACCATCGGGTCTTTGCCGTGCATGATGACGTTACCGGCGCGAATTTCTTGAGCGATTTTCATAAAAGGTGTGGGGCTTGGAAAACCGGTTATTTTAGCCGTGCGCCGCCACGAAGCCTTCCAAGCGGGTCAGCAGGTCGGTTTCGGCTTGCAAACGAGCACGCAAACCTTGGGCCCAGGCGGTCCATGGCGCCATGTGTTCAGGCGTCAATGCGGGCAGCGGTGTGGGCTGCTCGGCGTTCCAAGCCAGGTGCGCTTGCACCACCAACGGCGGCGCTTGCGTGGTTTGCAAAAACGCTTTCAGCTTGGGCCAATGGGCACCATCGTCTTGCGGGTAGATTTGCCATAAGAAGGCTTTGCCCGCCCAAATTGCCCGCACCACAGAGTCTTCGCCGCGCACCAAGTTCAGGTCGTGCGCCGCCAGCATCTCGTCAAACGCGGGGTGCGGCAGGTAGGGCAGTTCGGTCACTTCAAAGCCGGGCGTTTCAGGCCAAGCTTGCAAGGCATGTTGCACGGCTTTCGTGGCCCGACCTGCGGTCACGGTCAACTGCACAGCGGGTGCTTGTTCGTTCAGTTGCTCAAGCCACAGACCCAAGCTGGCGGGCTCGTAACAAAACAAGCTGATGCGCAGTGGTTTGGTTGGCAAAGAAAGCTTGTCGTGTTGCAAAGACATTGGTTCATGAGCATGGTGGACATTGGTGTGTGATGCATGCTGTGAACCTGAGGATGTTTGCTGGCCGTTGACAACACGACCATCGATGCCAGGCCCCAACACGCCGCCACTGTGCGGGCTCAAGCCAGGATAGAAAAACGATTTCGTCAAACCTTTGGCGGGGCCGTGCATGACGGGCGAGGGCAGGCCGTGGTTGCGCAGCGCAGACGGCTCGGCGCTGAAATATTCCAGGTTCACCCACACGGGAGGCTGGGGTGCCAAGCCCATCGCCGCTTGGTAGCCCAGTGGCAGTTCGCAGCCAAAGGCTTCAATCACCACCTGCGGCAATTCCTTGGCGACAAATACCGCTGCATCATCGGGCCAAGGCAACACACTGACGCCCTCGCAAGCTGTTGGGGCCATCCATTGCAAAGCAGAGGCATCGTCCACATACAGATGCACCGTGTGGCCCCGCGCGGCCAACTGTGTACTCAGTCGCCAACACACGCCCAAGTCGCCGTGGTTGTCCACCACGCGACAGAAAACTGCCCAATCAAGGCGCTGTGTGGTCAATTGCAATCGGTGCTTTCTTCAATGCTGTCAAAGGCTTGCAAGCTTAAGGCATGAAAACGCAGGGCTGTTTGCAGGCCGGTGTGGGTATGTTCAGCGTCTACACTTCGGCCATTCGAAAAACGCACACGGAAAGATGCAAGCATGACCCAACTCAGTCAACGCGCCCAAAACCTGGGCACTGAAAACGCGTTTGTGGTGTTGGCCGAGGTCAACAAACTCATTCGCGAAGGCCACGACATCATTTCGTTTTGCATTGGCCAGCCCGACTTTCACACGCCGAAGAACATCCAAGACGCGGGTATCCAAGCCATTCAAACTGGCAAGCATGGCTACACGCCGTCAGCAGGCATTCCAGAATTGCGCCAAGCAGCAGCCGACTATTTCACCCGCACCCGTGGCGTGAAAGTGGACGCCGATGATGTGGTGGTGGGCGCCGGTGCCAAGCCCTTCATTGGTTACACCATCCAATCGGTGACCGACTTTGGCGCTGGCGATGAAGTGATTTACCCGGTGCCGGGTTTCCCGATTTATGAATCACAAATCAAGGCCAATGGCGCTGTGGGTGTGCCCATCTACCTGCGCGAAGAACGCAACTTCAGCTTCGACCCGCAAGAGCTGGCCGAGAAAATCACGCCGCGCACCAAGCTGTTGATTTTGAATTCACCGCAAAACCCCACGGGCGGCATCTTGACCGCACAAGACCTGGAAGCCATCGCCGACATCTTGCGCAAGCACCCGCAAGTGTGGGTGTTTGCCGACGAGATTTATGGGCAACTGGTGTATGACGGCGAATTTAAATCCATCGCTGCCTTGCCCGGCATGCAAGAGCGCACCATCCTCTCCGATGGGTGTTCGAAAACCTGGGCCATGACCGGCTGGCGTTTGGGCTTTTCAGCCAACAAAAAACTAGCGCCTTATTTCACCAACTGGATCACCAACACCGAGTCGTGTGCCTCGCACATCACGCAATGGGCTGGTGTGGAAGCTTTGAACGGTCCGCAAGATGATGCACGACACATGCGCGATGTGTTTTTAAGCCGTCGCAATTTGATTGTGGGCTTGTTGAACCAAGTGCCCGGTGTCAGTTGCAAAACACCGGGTGGTGCTTTCTACGCGTGGCCGAACGTGACCGAGGCTTGCCGCATCACCGGTTGCGCCGACTCCGAGGTGTTGCGCAAACGCTTGTTGCTCGAAGCTGGCGTGGCCGTTTTGGCCGACATCCACTTTGGAGCTCGCGTGCCCGGCGATGGTCAGCACATCCGCTTCAGCTATGCCGCGTCTGATGAAGCTATCAAGGCGGGTATTGCACGCATGGCGGACTTCATCCGGAAAAACACGCTTTAAACAAACACCGGCAAGGTGTCGAAATTGCCATTCAACAAGGCTTGGCTGTTGGCACCCATCCACTGCGCCATGACCGTGGCATAGACCCGGCGGAAGTCGGTGGTGTGCAGCACATTGCCTTCGGCGTTCAAGTTGGTGAGGCTGGGTTCTTGGCCATAGTGGCCACCTTTCACAGGCTGGCCAATCAGGTACACATGGTTGGCCGTGCCGTGGTCGGTGCCCAGGCTCGTGTTCTCGGCGGCGCGGCGTCCAAACTCGGAATAGACCATCACGGTCACGTCTTTGTCGCGGCCAATGCGCTTCATGTCTTGCATGAAACCACTCACGCCATCTGACACATATGTGAGCAGCCGTTGGTGTTGCTCGGCTTGGTGCACATGGGTGTCAAACGCGTTGTGTCGGTAAGCAGTGTGGTAGATGCGCGTGGGCAGTTTGGCGTGAATCAGCGACGCCACCTTGGGCAAGTCCATCGGCAAGATGCCGTAGTCCACCGGTGTTTTGTAGTTTTGCCAAGCCGCCCGCACTTGGGCCGAGGCCAAACGAGCGCTTTGCGCCACATCCTCTAAAAATTGGTGCGAGGTGTTCAACACCACTTGGCCTTCAATGGGTTTGTCGATGAGTGGGCGGCTTTGGAACAAACCTTTGCGGCCAAAGCGCTCGGGGTCGTCAAACACCACCGGCACATGCTTGGCAGCACGCACCGCCAAAGATTGGCGCTCGTCAATGTTGACCAAAAAATTGGGCGTCAGTTGCGGGTCGATGGCATCGGCCAAGCGACCCAACCAACCATAGGGCTCGCCACCGTTGGGCACACCGGTGTGCCAGTAAGCGGCCGAGGTGAAGTGTGAATACGAGGGGTTGTCATAGCCGCAGCCATGCACCACCGCCATCTGCCCGTCCTTGAACAAGCGTTCAAAACCGGCCATACCCGGGTTGAAGCCGTGGCGGTCGTCAATCTTGCGCAGCTTGTTGGCGCGGATGCCCAGCTTGGGGCGCAAACGGTAATACGCGTCATCTGCATAAGGCACCAGCGTGTTGAAACCGTCGTTGGCACCAGTGAGTTCCACCACCACCAGGATGCGGTTCGGGTCGGCGGCCAAGGCCTGAACCGAGGGCAGGGCAGCGCCCAAACCGATGCCAGCCAAGCCTTGTAGAAATTGTCGTCTGTGTGTCATGGGTCAGCCCAATTGGTAAACAGGCAGCGACAAGATCACATGCAGCGCGTTGCGCAACGCGTCTTCCATGTAGCTGTCGGCCTCAGAAAGTTGTCGGGTGCCCAGGTCTTGGGCCAGCATGTGAGCGATGCGTTGTTGCACATCGGCGCTCAGCTTCACCGACAAAAAACGTTGCGCCAAATGCGCCACCGCATCGTCGGTGGTTTGGCATTTGGCGGCACGCAGCATGGCCGACACGTTCAGTTGCGCGGTGGCACGTTCGATGGGTTTGACTTTTTCAATCGCTTTGCGCCAAGCGTGGTAGCTGGCCAAGCGGGTGTTGAAGTCTTCGTCGCGGTCGCCTTGGTTGGACATGGACATCTCGCCCGCGTCTTTGCCCACCGGTTTGGTGGCCGTGGTGATGTCCTGGCCTTGTGCCAGCTTGTCCGCCACCGGGTTGATTTGGTACAGGCCATTGGGCACACGGTCAGCCGCCACAAAATCGATGGGCGGAAACACCGTGTCGTAAATCACATTGCCCCGCGCCAACAACAGGCCTGGCGTGATCCAACTTCTGCCGTGGGCCCAACCTGCCACATTGGGCGGGTAAAACAATTTTTGGCCCAGCAACTCGGTTTGTTCGTTGAAGTCGGGGATGCCTGGCACGGCTTGCAAGCCCATTTTTTTGTAGGTGGAGATCACCAATTCCACCGGTGATTTGATGCGCGTGGCCACGCTGTCATCGCTGTAAAAATCTTTCGACAACAACACGGTTTCCATGAAGGCAGCGGTGTCGTAGCGGCTGTCGCGCAGCAGCTTGCCGAGTTGTTGTTGATGGCTGACTGACAAGTCTTCGCGCACAAAGTAGCGGTAGAGCTTGCCCGCGATGAACTCTGCAGTGACGGGTTGCGCCAACACGATGTCAATCACTTGTTCGCCATTGAAGCGCCCACTTTGGTTCAACACGGTTTTCACACCGTCGTCGTGTTGGCTGGGGTTGATGACGAACTTCAAGCCTTGGTAGTTCCAACCGGTGAAAGCACGTGCCGCTTCCTTGATGTCTTGCTCGGTGTAGTTGCCCACGCCCATGGTGAACAACTCCATGATCTCGCGGGCAAAGTTTTCATTCGGTGCGCCCTTGAGGTTCACACCCGCATCCAAAAAGGCCAGCATGGCCGGGTCTTTGGCCACCGCCACCAGCAGGTCGCGAAACTTGCCCGTGGCATGTTGACGCAGCAATTCGTTTTGAATTTGCAGCTTGCGGTAGTCGCGCACTTTCTCTTCGGTGGTGGCGAAGTGGCCGTGCCAAAACAGCGTCATCTTTTCTTGGAAAGGACGCGGCGTGGTCAGCATGCGGTTGGCCCACCAATAGCCCAAGCGATGTGTTTCCAAGCGCGAAGCTCGCAGCCAGTACAAATACCGGTCGGCCACTTGTTGTGCTTTGCGGTTGCCCTCGGGCTTGACCTTCACGCCCAAAGATTCGCCCGTGGCTTTGGCCAAATCGGTGGCCGCAGGGCGCGACACGGCAAAGGGCTCCAGGCCAGCATCGTGCGAGCCCGAGTCTTGGAAGGGCGTGAACTTATCAGGGGTGTGTTGGTAGCGCACCAGGCTTTTCACCGCTTGCGCAGGCGTCATGCGGGCCAAGCGTTCCACCTCTTGGGGTGTGCCGCCAAAGCCCGCGCGTTCCAGCAAATGCTTGGCCCGGTCGGGGTTCCACTCAGAGGCGGGCAGGGGAGAGAGGTCGTTGGACCACAGCTTGGTGTTGTTGTCTGCGGCTTGGGTTGTGCCCAGCATGAACATCAGACACCATGAAACAATGCATGAATTAAATTTGTCTTTCTTCATTCAAAAATCATAACCAGCTGCCAAGGTCTACTTCTCATGAAAATCGCTAACCAAGCCCTGTTTGCTGTCGCCTGTGTGATGGCTGCTGCCAGCGTGTTGTTGGCCGCGTATGTGGCGCATCTGGGGGCCGACTTGTCCGCCCCTGCTTTGCGCTCGTTGCAGTCGGCGCTGCAAATGCAGCAGTTCCACAGTTTGGCCTTGTTGTTGGTGGCTTGGATGGGCATGGGACCACGTGCGCACCCACTGCATCTGTGGTCGGGTGTTTTGTTTTTGCTGGGCTTGTTGATGTTCAGTGTGAACATCTTGTTGATTCATTTGGCAGGCGTGGATGCCTTTAGAGTCGTCACGCCTTACGGCGGCGTGGCGTTTGTGGCCGGATGGTTGTTGCTGATTGGAGCGCTTCGCGCTAAAAGTTGATGATCAAACCCATGGCGATGGCGCATGCCAACACCATGGCGAACAAGCCAGCGCCCACCAGCATGGCGTATTTTGTGCCACCCGATACCCACGCCACACCAAATCGCGCCACTGCGCTTGACGCCAAAATGCCGAACACGCCCCACTGAACAACCTCGGGTTGTGCACGGCCATCAACTGCCAATTGCGCCACGCTCACGGCAGCCGCATGAATTTCAGCCAAGGCCACAATCCACGCCGTCACCAAGGTGCCTGCATCACCAAACAATTCACGCAGCCAAGCAGAGACCAGCAACACCAAACCAATGATGGCGGCAATCAACAGTGCATGTGAAATTTTGAAGGCACTGGTGGTGCTGTCCACATCGGGCGACACGAAGTCTTCCATTTGTCGGAAATACCATGCGGCGACAGCACCCAAGGCCAATGCGGCCAACACCAATGGCAGGAGCAGAGCGTTCAGCAGAGATGGGGATGTGGCACCCAACACCATGCCAAACAACATCAACGACGACAAGATGGACAACAAAGCAGCAGCGCTGGCGGCATACAGAAGATGCTGGTTGTCTTTGATGCGGTGCCCCATGCTGGCGACACAGGCGGTGGAAGACACAAAGCCAGAGAAAAACCCTGCAATCGGAAAACCCCAGCGTGTGCCAGTGGCCCTGAAAGCGATGTGACCGAACATGCCGACAGCCATCACCAAGACCACGATGCGCCACAAGGCATAAGGGATGAGGGCGCCCCAAGGGTCAATCGGAGTTTGGGGCAGCAAGGGCAAGATGATCAGAGCCGAAGCACACAGCCACAACAAATCATTCAATTCGTCTTTTCGAATCAAATCGCGACTCATGCGCAGCAAGGGCTCTCTCGCGTAAAACAAAACCGCCACCACCAAGCCCGAGCCCAGGGCGGTTAGCCATGCCGTTGAAGATCCCTGCCATTCCATCTTGTTCTCAATCACTGCTGTAAAGCACCATGGTAGCGATGTAGCTTAAGTACAAGGAATTTCTTCAAGCATAAGACAGCTTTCTGAGACAGGTGAATGAGAAAGTCACATTGTTGGCTTCTGGTTTTCTCTAGTCGTTGGACGTATGTGGCGTAGTAACCTCTTGGCATGAACAACAGACCACCCGACCAATACATTCAAGTGCAAGGCCACCGCATTCGCTACTGGCAACAGGGCGACAGCGGTTCCACCGTGTTGCTTTTGCATGGCATCAGTTGCTCGGTGTTGGAGTGGGAACACAACATCGCGGCCTTGGTCACACAACACCGTGTCATCGCTCTCGACTTATTGGGTTGTGGCCTGAGCGACAAACCCCTTGATGTGTCTTACGACATGGAATCCCAAGCGCGCTTTGTGTTTGATTTCATGGATGCCATGGGTTTGTCCAGCGTCAACTTGGTGGGCAACTCCATGGGCGGACGCATCGCCATGGAATGCGCGGCCATGCACCCCGAGCGCGTGAACAGCTTGGTGTTGTCTGCACCGGCCGGTGTGGGCGTGGACACCTTGTTCAATTTCCGTTTGGCCAGCATTCCTGTTTTGGGCGAGCTGCTCACAAAGCCCAGCATGTTTGGCTTGGGCATGATTTGGAAATTGGCATTCCACAACAAGTCTTTTGTCACGCGCGACCTGGTGGCCGAAAAACTCATGTTGGCCCAGCAACCCAATGCGCAAACCGTGTTTCTCACCACTTTGCGCAGCTTGCTGGGCTTTGCTGGTTTTCATGCCGCGCCGCGCCAAGCTTTTCATGCCCGCATCGCCAAGATCCGCTGCCCCAGTTTGGTCATTTGGGGTCAACAAGACCAGTTTTTACCAGTCAGCCATGTGCCCATCTTGAAGCCCTTGTTGCCACATGCTCGCTATGAATTAGTGGACCAGTGCGGTCATGTGCCCATGACCGAAATCACCGACCGTTTCAACAGCATGATTCTTGATTTTTTAAAGCAACTCCCATGACAACAAAAACTTTCGAAGACTTCAGCGCCGCCGCCCAAACCATTGGCTACCACGAATGCTTGGTGCGCGAATGGGCCCCGTCCTTGGTGATTGACACCCACACCCATCCGTTTGATGTGACTGCCTTCATGGTGCGTGGTGAATTCACCCTGACCGTGGGCGAGGTGCAAACCACGTACAAAGCCGGACAAGCTTTTTCATTGGCTCGAAATATTCCCCATGCGGAACACTACGGCGCAGAAGGCGCCACCGTCTGGGTGGCCCGCGCCAACTAGCTCAGTCCAGCTTGGCTTGCGACAGGTTGAAGCTCGATTGGGGCAATCGCAAGTCCATTTTTTCAAGCGTGTGCACCAACAACTCTGTCAAAAAATAATCACGGTAGCGTTTGTGGTCTGCAGGCACCACATACCAAGGAGCTTGTGCGGTGCTGGTGGCTGACAAGGCGTCTTCGTAAGCTTTCATGAAGGACGGCCAGAGTTTGCGGTCTTCAAAGTCGGAGGCTTGCAGCTTCCAGTTTTTGTCTGGATCGTCAATGCGGGCTTGCAAGCGTTTCTTTTGTTCTTTTTTCGAAATGTGCAAATAGCACTTGAGCACGATGATGCCTTCAGCAACCAACAAGGACTCAAAGTGTTTGATGTTCTCAAAGCGGCGTTGCACCGTGTCTTCATTAATCCATTTCATCACGCGGGTGACCAACACATCCTCGTAATGGCTGCGGTTGAAGATGACCATGTCACCACGGCCAGGTACTTTGCTGTGGATGCGCCAAAGGAAATCGTGGCGTTTTTCTTCGTCGGTTGGCGCACTGAATGCATAGGCATGCACGCCCAGGGGGCTGACATGTGAGAACACACGGCGAATGGCGCCATCTTTGCCAGCGGTGTCCATGCCTTGCAATACCAGCAAAAAGCCCTTGGTCTTGGCTGCATAAAGAGTGGATTGCAGCTTACTTAATTTCTCAAACAAGGGCTTTATATCGACTTCGTCCTGATAAGAAGACGCGGGCTCGGTGTCCATGTCCTCTAGCGACACAGAGGCCCCTGGTTGGATGCGCCATGCGTTGAAATTGGGTTTGCTCATGATGGTCTGCTTGAATGCGATGAAGCAAGTTTAGTCATAATCGTTTCAGCACAGCGGTTTGCTTTGCAAACGCATCAGGCTTTCCATCACTCTCTGCCAAGCCATGAACCAGACCTTGATTCAATCCGCCGCCAAGCAACTCTTGCCTGCTTGGTCAAACATCCAAGCTCTTCCCAGCTTGGACGCCAGCCACCGGCCGCAAAACCGCGCTGAAGGCTACAGCGTGCAACAAGCTTTGTTTGAGGCCACCCAAGACAGCACATATGGTTGGAAGATTGCAGCCACCAGCCTAGCGGGCCAAAAGCACATTGGCGTCAGCGGTCCCTTGGCGGGTCGCTTGCTGCGCTCTCGACGTTTATTGCCATGCGCACAAGTGAGCTTGCAAGGCAATCTGATGCGCGTGATGGAAGCCGAGTTTGCGTTTCGCATGAAGCGCGATGTGCTTCGCAGCGGCGCAGCACCCTTGTCCACTGCCGACGCGATGGACGCGGTGGAGGCCCTGCACTTGGCCATCGAAATTCCCAACTCGCGCTACACCGCGTTTGAGCATGTGGGTGAAGCTTCCTTGATTGCCGACTTCGCCTGCGCGGGCCATGTGGTCATTGGCCCAGAGGTGACAGCATCTTGGCGGGAGCTGGATTTGGATACACACAAGGTGCAGGTGTTCAAACAGGGCCAATGGGTGGCCGATGGCGTGGGGGCCAATGTCTTGGGCGACCCGCGTTTGGCCCTCACTTGGTTGGCCAACGAACTGCAAGACCATGGTCTGCACTTGCGGCAAGGTGACACGGTCATCACCGGCACTTGCGTGGTGCCTGTGCCAGTGAATCAAGGCGATCAGATGCTGGCCGACTTTGGCGTGCTGGGCCAGTTGGCCGTGGCCTTCACTGAGGATTCCTAGGGTTTCCCCTTGAACTGAAAAGCAGTGATAAAGTGAAAACTCAAGTTTCGATAAAAGTGATATTCGAAGGAATCTTTTCGCCGCATCATGCAAGAACTTCAAGTGATTTTGAGTGGTGTGGCGCAAGGCTGTATTTACGGCCTGATTGCCTTAGGCTTTGTGCTGATTTACAAGGCCACCGAAACCGTTAGCTTCACCCAAGGCGAATTGATGATGCTGGGCGCATTTTGCGGTCTTGCCTTTGTCAGCTATTTGCAATTGCCCTTTGTGTTGGCGGTGGTCGCATCCATGTTGGTCATGGCCTGCATCGGTTGGTTGATTGAGCGCGTGGTCATCAACCCGGTCTTGGGTGAGCCTGCTTTTGCCATCGTCATGCTGACCATCGGTATTGGCTATGTCCTTCGCGGGGGCATCACCATGATCCCCGACATCGGTACCGAAACCCACAGTTTCGAGGTGCCCTACAAAGACCTGACTTTCAATGTTGGTGGTGTGGTTCTTGGTGCGCCGCAGTTGGTGGTGATCGGCAGTACCGCCTTGTTGTGTGCAGTGCTGTATGTTGTATTCAAGTACTTGCGTGTCGGCATCGCCATGCAAGCCACCTCGCAAAACCAACTCGCTGCTTATTACATGGGCATCCCAGTCAAGCGCTTGAACAGCATGGTCTGGGCCTTGGCTGCAGCGGTGGCAGCCATTGCGGGTTTGCTTTTGGCCCCCATCACCTTTGTGCATGCCAACATGGGTTTCATTGGCTTGAAAGCCTTCCCAGCCGCCGTGGTGGGTGGTTTTGGCAGCTTGCCCGGGGCCATCGTCGGCGGCATCATCATTGGCGTGGTCGAAGCCATGGCCGGTTTTTGGTTGCCCGAAGGTTTCAAGGATGTGGCGGCCTATGTGGTGGTCTTGTTGATGTTGGTCTTCAAGCCGAATGGCTTGTTTGGCGACAAACTGCGCAAGAAGGTCTGAAGCATGCGATTCATCTTCAAGACCCGCTACGACCAAGACATTCAACTGGCCAAACACAGTGGCCATGTCTGGGCCTACAGCTTGTTGCTGTTGCTGCTGTGCTTGGCACCGTGGTTGATGGAAGAGTACTGGTTGGCGCAGCTCACCTTTGTCTTGATTTACGGCATCGTGGGTTTGGGCCTCATGGTCTTGGCTGGGTTCACCGGTTTGTTCTCCATTGGCAACGCAGCCTTCATGGGCGTGGGCGCTTATGTGGCAGCAGTCTTGTCTGGCCATGGCGTCTCATTTCCTGTCAGTGTGACCATGGCTGCTGGCCTGTCGGCCATCGTGGGCGCGGTGGTGGGCTTGCCTGCGCTGCGTGTCAAAGGCATTTACCTCGGCATAGCAACCTTGGCCTTTGGCTTCATCGTGGAAGAGGGCTTGGCCCGCTGGGAAAGCGTCACTGGCGGCAATGCAGGCATCCATGTGAAAGCCATTTCCATTTTGGGCTGGCAAGCCAACAGCGGTGAAAAGTTTTATGCCGTGTGTTTGGTGTTGGCAGTGGTTTGTACCTTGGCGGTGTTGAATGTGCTGCGCAGCCCGACGGGGCGTGCCTTTGTCGCCATTCGCGATTCTGAAATTTCAGCCCAAAGCATGGGCATTCACTTGGCCTATTACAAAACCTTGTCGTTCATGATGTCCTCGGCCTTGGCCGGTATTGGTGGTGCTTTGTACGCGCACAAAATGCAGTTCATCAGTCCCGATCAGTTTGGTATTTTGCAATCCGTTGATTTGCTGCTGATGGTGGTCATCGGCGGTTTAGGCTCGGTGCACGGCGCTTTCTTGGGCGCGATTTTCCTCATCACCATGCCGCAGCTCATCACCTTGGGCAAAGACTTTTTGCCAGCCGCCATTGGTCAGGCGCCGGGCTTGCAAGCCGTGGTGTATGGCTTGGTGCTGATTGGCTTCGTGATGTTCGAGCCCATGGGTTTGTATGGCCGCTGGCTGAAAATTCGCACCTGGTTTGAACTCTTTCCCTTCTACCGCAAAGGCATGTTCAAGCGGCAGAAAAGTTTCCAAAAATCGGACCGACTCAAATGAGCGACATCTTGTTGAGCGCCCACGATTTAACCGTTCGCTTTGGCGGCGTGCTGGCGGTCAATGGCGTGAGCTTCGATGTGCGCCAAGGCGAGGTGTTCACACTCATCGGCCCCAATGGCGCAGGCAAAACCACGGTGTTCAACCTGATCAGCCGCATCTACACCCCCACGTCCGGTCATTTGAATTTCCTGGGCCAGCGCTTGAGTGATGTGCCGCCGCATGCCGTGGCCGCCATGGGCATTGCCCGTACCTTCCAAAACATCGAATTGTTTGAACACGCCACGGTGTTGCAAAACCTGCTCATCGGTCGGCATGTGCACAACCGCACCGGCTTTTGGAGCCAAATGCTGTTCACATCCACCGTGCGCAATGCCGAACGCGCCACCCGCCAAAAAGTGGAGGAGGTGATTGATTTCCTCGATTTGCAGCACTACCGAGACACCTTGGTGGCCGGTTTGCCCTATGGTGTGCGCAAGGTGGTGGAGTTGGCGCGTGCGCTGAGCACCGACCCCAAATTGTTGTTGTTGGATGAACCCTCATCGGGTTTGAATGTGGAAGAAACCGCTGACATGGCGTTTTGGATTCAGGACATTCAACACGACCTGGGCATCACGGTCTTGATGGTGGAACACGACATGAGCTTGGTGTCCAAGGTCAGCAACCGGGTCTTGGCCATGAACCAAGGCGAGGTCTTGGCCATGGGCGAACCAGCCCAGGTGCAGGCTAATGAGGCGGTCATCGAGGCCTATCTGGGCGGCAGTTTTGACGCCGCCAATTTGCGGCGAAAGGCCTGACGCGATGGACGCCTTGCTGCAACTCAACAATGTGGAAAGCGCCTATGGGCCGGTGCGCGCCATCCGCGGCGTCAGCCTGTCGGTGCTGCGCGGTCAAATTGCAGCGGTGTTGGGCTCGAATGGCGCGGGCAAAACCACCATCTTGAAAACCATTTCGGGCATCATCGATCCGCGCAAAGGCAGCATCCATTTCAAGGGCGACAACATCACCGCCATGGACCCGGCATTGATCGTGCAGCGTGGTTTGGTGCATGTGCCCGAAGGCCGCGAGGTGTTTCCACTGTTGTCGGTGAAAGACAACCTGTTGATGGGGGCTTACACCCGGCAAGACCGCGACGCCATCGCCCGCGACATGGAATTGGTGTTTGGCTACTTCCCCATTCTGAAAGAACGTGCCCAGCAAGACGCAGGTTTATTGTCCGGCGGACAGCAGCAAATGTTGGCCATCTCTCGCGCCCTCATGAGCGAGCCCGATTTGATTTTGTTGGACGAGCCCAGCCTTGGCCTGTCCCCCAAACTTACCCAAGAGATTTTTGAGATCGTGGTGCGCATCAACCGCGAACGCGGCACCACCATTTTGTTGGTGGAGCAAAACGCCAACATGGCTTTGAACGTGGCCGACCATGGTTTTGTTCTCGAATCGGGGCGCATCGTCATGGAAGACAGCTGCGACCG
This sequence comes from uncultured Burkholderiales bacterium, assembly GCA_937891045.1. Next base: position 33,272 of record CALBEV010000120.1, read on the forward strand.
CTTGCGTGAAAAAGACGACATCAAAGAGTTTTACCTCGGCCTCAAAGAAGCGGGTGCCCGCGATGAGCGTCGTTGGAAAAAGAAAAAGACCTGGAGATGACATGAGTCAACTGTGGAACACCGCCCATGCCCAAGGCAGCACCCACGTTGTGATGCCCGGGGAGACCATGGTCGAGGTGTTTTGGAATGCGGTGGCACAACGCGGTCCGCGTTTGATGATGCGCGAGAAAAAACTCGGCATCTGGCGTGGTTGGACCTGGCATGAAACCGGCGATGCGGTGCGCCAACTCGCCATGGGTTTGGCAGCGCATGGTTTTGCGCCCGGCGACTGCGCCTCCATCTTGGCCAATACGCGCTTGGAATGGGTCTTGGCGGACATGGCCGTTCTGAGCGCCGGTGGTGTGTCCAATGGCATCTACCCCACGGACGCGTCGCCGCAGGTGCATTTCCAGTGCGAAGACTCTGCCACCACCGTGTTGTTTGTCGAAGATGAAGAACAGCTCGACAAAGCCTTGGTCACGCGTGAACAGCTGCCCAAGTTGAAACTGATTGTGGTGATGGACATGGAAGGCCTGACCCGTTTCAGTGACCCGATGGTGATCAGCCTGGACCAATTGCGCGAGGAGGGGGCCGCCTTCGACGCAGCCAACGCCGGTTTGTTCGAGCAGCGTGTGCACAGCCGCCGCCCTGAAGACTTGGCCATCCTGATTTACACCTCGGGCACCACCGGCAAACCCAAAGGCGCGATGCACAGCCATGCCGCGCTTGTCTACATCGTGCGGGGCTACAACCAGGTGTTGCGCCAAGACGAGACTGATGAACGCATGTTGTTTCTGCCGCTGTGCCATGTGGCCGAGCGCTTGGGCGGCCAGTATTTCTCCATTTACACCGGCACCGTGTTCAACTTTGTTGAGAACCCCGACACCGTGCCCGAAAACGTGCGTGAGATCGCGCCCACCACGTTCACCGCCGTGCCACGCGTGTGGGAGAAGTTTTACTCGGCGGTGACGATTGCCATTGCCGAAGCCGGTCTGCTTCAACAATTTGTTTATCGCCAATGCATGGCCGTGGGTTATGCCGTCAGTGACCGGGTGCTGGCGCAGCAGTCCGTGCCCTTGTGGTTGAAAGCCGCGTTTCATCTGGCCAATGTCTTGGCCCTCAACAATGTGCGCAGGATGATGGGCATTCAACGCGCTCGCACCTTGGTGACCGGTGCCGCACCCATCTCGCCCGAGTTGGTGCGTTGGTATTTGGCGCTGGGTTTGCCGATGATGGAGGTCTGGGGACAAACCGAATCTTGTGGCGGCTCGACCGCCATGCCAGCCCACCGCATCAAGTTGGGCAGCATTGGTACTGCTTGCCCATACAACGAAGTGATGGTCGATCCGAACACCCAAGAGCTGTTGATTCGCGGCCCGAATGTGTTCATGGGCTACCTGAACCAACCCGAGAAAACCGCTGAAACGGTGGATGCCCAAGGCTGGTTGCACACCGGTGACGTGGGCAGCGTCGATGCCGACGGTTATTTCCGCATCACCGACCGCATGAAGGACATCATCATCACTGCGGGTGGCAAAAACATCACGCCCAGCGAGTGGGAAAACGAGTTGAAGTTCTCGCCCTACGTCACCGATGCCGTTGTGATTGGTGACCGACGTGCCTACCTCACCGTGATCATCATGATTGACTTGGAAAATGTTGAGAAATTTGCGCAAGACAAGGATGTGCCGTTCTCCAATTACGCCAGCTTGACCCGAGCTGCCGAAGTGCAAGCGCTGATTCAAGCCGAGATTGAAAAGGTCAACCGCAAGTTCGCGCGGGTCGAGCAAATCAAGCATTTCCGTCTGCTGGATACCCAACTCACCGCCGAAGACGATGAACTCACGCCCACCATGAAGCTCAAGCGCAAGTTCGTGGAGCAGAAGTACAAAGACATGATCGAAGAGATGTACCGTGCTTAAACATACCCACAGGAGACTGCAATGAAATTGAAACTCACTTGGCTGCTGCTGGCATTGGCCAGTGCCAGCGTGTTCGCCCAACAACAAGGCGTGTCTAAAACCGAAATCACGATTGGCACCATTCAGGATTTATCGGGGCCACTGGCCAGTTATGGCAAAGCCGTGCGCAACGGCATGCAGCTTCGCATTGACGAATTGAATGAGCAGGGTAGCCTGCACGGCCGCAAGCTCAAGCTCATCACCGAGGACTCGGGCTACGACCCCAAACGGGCGGTGTTGGCGGCGCAAAAGTTGGTCAGCCAAGACAAAATTTTCATCATGGCTGGTCACATTGGCACGGCACAAAACAACGCCGCCATGCCGGTGCAGTTTGACAAGAACATCATCAACTTCTTTCCGGTGACGGCTGCACGTGAAATGTACGAACCCTTCAACCGCTTGAAGTACGCTATTTTTGCCACCTACTTCGACCAAATGCGTGCGGCGGTTCCTGCTTTGGTGAAAGAGAAAAAAATCACCAAGGTGTGTGCCATTTACCAAGACGATGAGTTTGGTTTGGAGGTGTTTCGCGGTGCAGAGGCCGGTTTGAAAACCATCAACATGGGTTTCACTGAGAAGACCACGTTCAAACGTGGCGCCACCGATTTTTCATCCCAGGTGGCCCGCATGAAGTCGGCCGGTTGTGAGATGGTGGTGTTGGGTACCATCATTCGCGAAACCGTGGGTACCATTGCCGAGTCGCGCAAAACCGGCTTCAACCCGCATTTCATTGGCTCAAGCGCTGCTTACACCGACTTGATCCACAAGCTCGGTGGCAAGGCCATGGACGGCATGTACGCCACCATGACCGTACCCCATCCTTATTTGGATGAGGCCTCCAAGCCCATCAGCTTTTGGGCCAACAAGTACAAAACCAAATTCAATGAAGACCCCACGGTGTTCTCGGTGTATGGCTACTTGATCATTGACAACTTCATCAAAGCCGCGCAAAAGGTCGGACCCAACCTCACCACGGATAGTTTTGTCGCAGTCATGGACAACATGACTTTCCCCACCGATTTCTTTGGCAGTCCAGAGGCCAGTTTCTCTAAGACCAAGCACTTGGGCTCTAACCGCAGCCGCTTGGCCCAAATCCAAGACGGCCGCTGGAAAATCATTTCCGACTATTACAAAATCGACTGAGATCACTGCTGCCCGGGCCATGGACTTGCGCCGAGCCTGGGCGGCCTGATGACAATACTGTCATAAACCCTGTTAAGGGCTTGTTTTTCATGGGTTTTTATGTAGTTTTTGGTGTTTATGCCGATATAATTGGCTTCCAACAACTTTGTTAGCCCATGATGAACATCGCCAAGTGGCTCATCTTGTTTCTTTTCACCAGCCCTGTTTTTGCAGCGGATATCAGTTCTTGCACATTGAAAAAGCAGGAAGATGACAAAAATTACTGCAAAGCCTCGTTCGCGGGCAGTGCCACCTTTTGCGACTTGATCCGCAATGGCGAACGCAAGCGAGACTGCACCTTCATGGTCATTCGCATCCAGCGTGACAACTCCTACAAAGTCAAACCCTACGTGAAAGAAGCGGTCGCCACCGAATAAACCCGATGGTCTCGACTTATTTCCCCTGAAACCGGGCTGGGCGCTTTTCAATGAAGGACTGAACGCCCTCTGCCGCATCGGCACTGTTGGCCAATCGTTGCTGGGTGATGTCAAAACCAGCCCTGGCTGCCATCGGGCCTTCCTCAATGGCTTGCAGTACCGACAAGCGCGTGGCCACCACCGCCAAGGGTGCTTGTTCTGCAATCAGTTGGGCCACCCGCATCGCTTCAGCCAACTCGCTGCCCGCAGGCACCACCTTTTGCACAAAATGCAGCCGCAAGGCTTCAGCCGCATCAAATTCATCGCCGGTCAGTAAATGCAGCATGGCGTTGCCCATGCCTGCGCGTTCGGCCATGCGCAAGGTGGCACCGCCTGTGGCCATGATGCCGCGCTTGACTTCGAGTTGCGAAAAAAGACAGTTGTCTGCAGCCACCACGATGTCGGCGGCCAACATCAACTCGATGCCCAAGGTGTAGGTGATGCCCTTGACGGCCACCACCAAGGGCTTTTGACGCCTGCGAAACCCCTTGGTGCCCAGGTTGACTGGGTCGACATCGCCCAAGGCCGCTGCATGCTCGCCGCGTTGCATGAGACCCGCGAAGCTGGGCAGGTCCAGACCCGCCGTGAAATGCTCGCCCGCCGCGCACAAGACGCCCACGCGCAAGTCGGGCGAGTCGTCCAACAAGCTGTAGGCCTTGGCCAATTGGGCGAACATGGCCGGGGTGAAACCATTGCGCTTGGCCGGGCGGTTGATGGTGATCTGCAACACCGGGCCTTGCACCAGGTGGTCAATGCGCCCGTCGGTGGCGCTCAAGTCTTCACCTCGTCGGCGTCGCGCTCCTCCAAACGGCCATCGGCATGGCGGGCAAAACGCCCGGTGTCACGCGGATGCACGGGGTCGGAAGCGCCCCAAGGCCAGCCACCAAATTCGGTGCGGCGGTAATCTTCAAAGGCTTGGTGGATTTCGGCCTGGGTGTTCATCACAAACGGGCCGTACTGCGCCACCGGTTCGCCAATCGGGCGGGCTTGCAACATCAGCAACTCCACCGCATCGCTGCCGGTGTTGTGCAGATGCAAGTCGTCTTGCGCCACCACCTCGAGCACCGAGCGCTTTGGAATGCTTTGTCCGGCGATGTTCAAAGCTTGACCAGCAAAGTAATACAGCTGCCTCTTGGTGCCAGCCTGAGCCGTGCGCGGCAAGGTCCATTGCGCACCAGCCTCTAATCGGATGGTGAAGATGGCCAAGTCGGACTGCGCTTGGCTGGCCCAAGAGTGCGGCGGAGGCGGCAAGCCTTGGGCGTCGTTCAAGCGACCCGCCACCACCAGCACCTCGGTCGCGTGGCCGTTGGCGTCCACATGGCGAACGGTGTGAATGTGCTCGCGCCAAAACATGGTGAAGTGCGGCTCGCACATCTTGTCCTTGGCAGGCAGGTTCAACCAAAGTTGAAACAGCTCGCAGGTGTTGGCTTGGTCTTGGTGGCGCAGCGGAAACATCTCGCAATGCACGATGCCTTTGCCAGCGGTGAGCCACTGCACATCGCCATCGCCAAAGCGGGCCGTGGCCCCCAAAGAGTCCGAGTGGTCAATGCGGCCTTGGCGCACGATGGTGACGGTTTCAAAGCCCCGGTGCGGATGCGATGGAAAGCCCGGAATGGTTTGGCCGTGGTACATGCTCCAACCGTCTTTGTTGCCAAAGTCGCTGCCCATTTGCCGCCCTGCCAAGGAGGCGTTCGGCCCCATCTGGGCATTGCCTTCGGGGTAATGGTCCAGGTGGTGCACACAAAACAAAAACGGGTCCATGGTTTGCCATGGAAACGACAGGGGAGAAATTTTGAGAATGCTGGAAGACATGGCTGAGGCTGGCAAAAAGTTATTCCAAGGCTTGGTAGACCAATTGTTTGATCATGCGGCGGTAGTACTGGCGAATCGGACCAGGGGTTTGCGCCATCAGCAAACCGATGACTTGTTCTTCCGGATCAATCCAGAAGAAGGTGCCACCGGCACCGGCCCAAGCGTAGTCACCTTCAGAGCCGGGCACACTGGCCAGTCCCGGGCCTTGGCGCACCATGAAGCCCAGGCCAAAGGTGTAGCCCTGCACACCCATCAGCAACTCGCCGGGCTGCAAAGGCGTGGCCACTTTGGGGCCCAAGTGGTCCGAGGTCATCAGCGCCAACGTGGTGCGGCTGATGTAGCGGCGGCCATCCAGAGTGCCGTTGTTCAACAGCATTTGGCAAAAGCGCAGGTAGTCGGCGGCGGTGGTCACAAGTCCGGCACCACCGGCGTCATTGCCTTGCACCTGGGTCAGGTCCAGCATCGGGGCCATGGGTTTTTGCGTGAGAGGGTCGATGGCCAAGGGCTGGGCGATGCGGTGCACTTGGTTGGCAGGCACCACAAACGCCGTGTCTTTCATGCCCAAGGGTTTGATCAGGCGCTCATGCAGCAAGACCCCCAAAGGTTTTTTGCCCACCACTTCCAGCACCCGACCCAACAAGTCGGTGGACAAGCTGTATTCCCAGGTGCTGCCGGGTTGCCACTGCAAGGGCGCTTTGGCAAACGCCGCCACTTGTTGTTCGGGTGTCAACGTGATCCACAAAGAGGGCACTTCGTTGGAGAACAAACCCGCGCTGATGTAGGCATTGCGCATGGCCGCAGAGCGGGTGAACTCGGCATAGGTCAGGCCCGAGGTGTGGCGCAGCAAATCGTGCACGAGGATGGGCCGCGCAGCAGCCACCGTGGTGCTGGCTGGGTCGGCCGGGTTGGCCAAGACCTGCATTTGCGCCAGAGCGGGCAAGAACTTGGACACCGGGTCGGCCAGTTGCAACTGGCCTTCTTCCACCATCATCATGGCCAACACCGAGGTCATGGGCTTGGTCATGGAATAGGCGCGGAAGATGGCGTCTTGCTTCACACCAATCGCGTCTGAATAGACGATGGCCCCTTTGCGGGCCACCACCACCACCGCGCCGGGCATGTTTTTGGCATCGATTTCAGCCTGAATGACCGGGCGAATACGGGCCAAGCGCTCGGCTGAAAAACCTTTGGAAGCGGGGGAGGCTGTGGGGATGTCGGCGGCCAACAGCGGGGCGGCCAAACTCGTCAGCAGCAAGCTGCCCAAAACGGCGTGGAGGCAAGCACGGCGGCCGCTTGAGAAAGGGTTCAGGGGCATGAGTCGCTCCGTAGACAGTTGGTGAAGGTTCAAAGAGGTTAGCAGATGCCGCATCCCTTAAGCTCTCAAGCTGAGCAATGAAAAAACACAATGGAGACCCTGATGAAACTGAATGCAAACTTGTCGGCCATCGTCACGGGCGGGGCTTCTGGTCTGGGCGCAGCAACCGCCCGCCGTTTGGCTGGGCATGGCGTGAAAGTCGCGCTGTTTGACCTGAATGCCGAGCTGGGCGAGGCCTTGGCGAAAGAGATTGGTGGCGTGTTTTGCCAAGTGGATGTGACCAGCGAAGAGCAGGTGGACGCAGGCTTTGCCAAAGCCCGCGCGGCACTCGGGCAAGAACGCATCTTGGTGAACTGCGCCGGTACCGGCAACGCGATCAAAACCGCCAGCCGCGACAAAACCACCGGCGAAATTCGCACGTTTCCCACCGCCAATTTCGACCGCATCATCCAAATCAATTTGGTCGGAACGTTTCGCTGTATTGCGAAATCAGCCGCTGGCATGATGACCCTGGACATGCTGGAAGGCGAACGCGGCGCCATCGTCAACACGGCGTCCGTGGCCGCCGAAGACGGTCAAATTGGCCAGGCCAGTTACACGGCCAGCAAGGCAGGCATCGTGGGCATGACCTTGCCCATCGCCCGCGACCTCATGGGCGAGGGCATTCGGGTCAACACCATCTTGCCGGGCATCTTCAACACCCCCCTGTTGCAAGCCGCCCCCGACAACGTGAAAGAAGCCTTGGCCGCATCCGTGCCGTTTCCAAAACGCTTGGGCCAGCCCGACGAATACGCCCATTTGGCCGAGTTGCTGTTGACCAACCAGTACATGAATGGAGAGTGCATCCGCATTGACGGTGCCATCCGCATGGCTCCCCGCTGAGGGCGGGCACAATCCACCTAAACATTGACAAAGGAAACAAGATGTCTGAAGCATTCATCGTGGCCGCCACCCGCACCGCCGGTGGCAAAAGAGGCGGACGATTGTCCGGTTGGCATCCTGTGGATTTGGCCGCCCAGGTCTTGAACGATTTGCTGGACCGCACCGGTGCCGACCCCGCACTGGTGGAAGACGTGTTCATGGGCTGTGTCAGCCAGGTGGGCGAGCAGTCTACGAATGTGGCCCGCAATGCGGTGTTGGCCTCGCGCTTGCCCGAGTCGGTGCCCGGCACCTCCATCGATAGGCAATGCGGTTCCTCGCAACAAGCCATCCACTTCGCAGCGCAGGCCGTCATGTCCGGCAGCATGGATGTGGTGATTGCGGCGGGCGTGGAATCCATGACCCGCGTGCCCATGTTCAGCACCAGCTACTTGGCGCAAAAAGCCAACATGGGTTTTTACCAAAGCCCGCTGATGAACAAGCGTTACAACGACCAGGTGTTCAGCCAGTTTGTGGGCGCCGAAATGATGGCTCAAAAATACGGCCTGAGCAAACTCGAACTCGACAGCTACGCGCTGCTCAGCCATCAACGCGCATTGGCCGCCACGCAAGCAGGTGCCTTCAAAGATGAAATCTTGCCGGTGGCCGTGCTCAACACCGAAGGCCAAGCCTCGGGCGAGATGCACACCGCCGACGAAGGCATCCGCGCCGAAGCCACGCTTGAAGGCATTCAAAGTGTGAAGTTGCTGCAAGAAGGCGGCGTCATCACTGCGGCCAATGCCAGCCAAATTTGCGACGGTGCCACCGGCGTCATGGTGGTGAACGAACGCGGTTTGAAAGCCTTGGGCGTGAAGCCTTTGGCCCGGATTCACCACATGACCATGATCGGCCACGATCCGGTCATCATGCTCGAAGCGCCGATTCCCGCCACCGAACGCGCCCTGAAAAAAGCCGGTATGAAGGTCGATGACATCGACCTGTATGAAGTGAATGAAGCCTTTGCCTCGGTGCCTTTGGCTTGGCTGAAAAGCTTGGGGGCCGACCCCGCGCGTTTGAACGTGAACGGCGGCGCGATTGCCCTGGGTCACCCGCTGGGCGCGTCAGGCACCAAGCTCATGACCACGCTGGTTCATGCCTTGGCGCAACGCGGCAAACGCTATGGCTTGCAAACCATGTGCGAAGGCGGCGGCATGGCCAACGTCACCATCATCGAACGCCTCTGATTTGAGCGTTTAAACAGGAGAAATCACCATGCTCGGATTGATGCAAGACCGCCCGCTGCTGATTTCATCCTTGGTCGAGCACGCTGCCACCTTCCACCCGGCCACCGAGATCGTTTCGCGCTTGCCCGAGGGCACGGTGCACCGCACCAACTGGCGTGACATGTGTTTCTTGTCACGGCAAGTGGCGCAGGCCATGCAGGTCTTGGGCGTGCAAGCCGGGGACCGGGTGGGCACACTGGCTTGGAACTCCTACCGGCATTTGTCTTTGTATTACGGCGTCTCGGGCAGCGGGGCGGTTTTGCACACGGTCAACCCGCGTTTGTTCCCAGAGCAAATCGACTACATCATCAACCACGCCGAAGACCAGGTGCTGTTTTTCGATGTGGGCTTTGCGCCGCTGGTGGCGCAACTCGCGCCATCGCTGAAGTCGGTGAAGCACTATGTGGTGATGACCGATCGCGCCCACATGCCCGAGCTGGACTTGCCCAACCTGCATTGCTTTGACGAGCTGATGGCCGCGCAAAGCACCCGCTTCACCTGGCCCGAATTCGAGGAGCGCAGCGCTTCTTCGCTTTGTTACACCTCGGGCACCACCGGCAACCCCAAGGGCGTGCTGTATTCCCACCGTTCCACGATGTTGCACACCTTGATGGAACTCGCGCCCGACACCTTTTGCATCAGCTCTGCTGAAACCTTGCTCTTGATCGTGCCCATGTTCCATGCCAATGCCTGGGGTGCGCCGTATGCCGCCGCCATGGTCGGGGCCAAGCTGGTGTTGCCCGGACCGCACCTGGACGGCGAAAGTATTTTCAATTTGATGCTGCAAGAGCGGGTTACTTTTTCACAAGGTGTGCCCACGGTGTGGTTGATGTTGTTTCAGTACCTGGATGCGCACCCCGAGCTTGACCCGAAAAGCTTGGGCGTCAAACGCGTGGGCATTGGCGGCGCGGCGGTGGCCCGCAGCATGCTGGAGCGTTTTGAGAAGCAATTTGGCGCTGAGGTGGTGCAGGGCTGGGGCATGACCGAGACCAGCCCCATTGGCGTCATCAGCAAACTCTTGCCCAAACATGCGCAGGTGTCCGCTGAAGACTTGGTGAAAACCAAGCTCAAGCAAGGGCGAGGTGTGTGGGGCGTGGATTTGAAAATCGTTGATGAACACGGCCAAGCCCTGCCTTGGGATGGTGTGGCCTTTGGCCACTTGCATGTGCGTGGCCCGTGGGTCACCAGCGGTTATTTCAAAAGCGAAGGCGGCCAGGTGTTGGACGCCGAAGGCTTCTTTCCCACAGGGGACGTGGCCACCATCGACCCCGATGGCTATTTGCAACTGGTGGACCGTGCCAAAGATGTGATCAAGTCGGGGGGCGAATGGATCTCATCCATCGATGTCGAGTTGTGCGCGAATTCACACCCCGGTGTGGCTGAATCGGCCGTCATTGGTGTGGCCCATCCCAAGTGGCAAGAGCGCCCCTTGATATTGGTGGTGCGCCGGGCAGGACCGCAGGTGAGTGCCGATGAACTGACCAGCCATTTGTCGGCACGCTTGGCCAAGTGGTGGCTGCCCGATGAGATTTTGTTTGTGGATGAATTGCCGCACACCGCCACCGGCAAAATTTTGAAAACCAAGCTGCGCGAGCAGTACAAAAATCACCGCTTGTCTTCGATGTAAGGCTTGATGGGTTCTTCGGGCGGCAGTTCGCGCACCTCGGCTTCGATCACATCTTCAGCGGGCGTCCGTCGGTGCATCTGCTTGGCGGTTTGTTGTTGCCATTGGCGGTAGGCTTGAAAAATCACGGCGATTTGCGGTTTTTGACCGGTGAACAACCAGCGCAGCAGGCTGAACGCCAGCCCTGCCAATGACAGCAGCAGCACCAGCAGCAGCATGAAGCCCGCCATCAGCAAGACAAAAATTCGCAAAAGCCAGTTCAAGCGGACCAATCAACACAGTGGTATTCAAAAAAGGCAGAGCCCTCATGAGAAAGCTCAGCTTGTGGTTTGGTGATTGATCAAGTGCGCAGGCAATCTCAAAATCAACAAGGCTCCGATGATAGCCAAACCGCTGAAGATGATCAGGCTGTTTTGCGCGTTGCCGGTCAAGTCTGCAATCCAGCCAACAGCCGCTGTGCTGACAAACCCGGCGATATTGCCGATGGAGTTGATGATGGCCAAGCCTACGGCCGCGGCGGCACCCGTTAGAAACGAGGGCGGCACACTCCAGAAAGCAGCTTGGGTGGCAGAGGCACCCGCTGCCGCCATGGTCAATGCCAGCATCGTGAACGCCAGACTGTCAAAGTGCATCCAACTCAAGATCAAACCCGCTGCTGCGACCAAGCCGGGAATGGCGGTGTGGTAGCGACGTTCTCCGCGCCGATCTGAACTCGTGTTGCAAAAGTACATGGCAAAAATAGCCACGATGTAGGGTACTGCCGTCAGCAAGCCAATCCGCATCACATCGGTTTCACCATGTTGTTTGATCAGGGTAGGCATCCAAAAAATGGACACATAAATCGAACTTGCAATGCAGAAATAGGCGGCACTGAGTTGCCAAACCAATGGGCTTTTGAAAGCGCTGCTGGCCGATGAATGCGATTGTTTGGCATTGTTTTCACGCGCTAAATCCTCGCTGATGATCGCCTTCTCCGCATCGCTGAGCCAATGCGCTTCTTTCGGAGAATTCACCAGAATGCGGGTCACCATCAAACCCAAAATCACGGAGGGGGTGGTTTCAATCAAAAACAACCACTGCCAGCCGCTCAGACCAGCCGCATCGTCAAATTGAACCATGATGTAGCCAGACAAAGGTCCGCCCAAAATACTTGACAGGGGCAATGCCGACAAAAGCAAGGCGATGATGCGCCCACGCCAATCTGCGGGGAACCAGCAGGATAAAAAATAGAAAGCGCCAGGGATGAAACCGGCTTCGGCGACACCCAGCAAAAATCGAAGAATATAGAACTGGGTTGCGTTTTGCACAAAGGCCATCGCCCCGCCTATCAGACCCCATGTGATCATGATCCGAGCGATCCACATGCTTGCGCCCACCCTGTGCAACAACATGTTGCTGGGGACTTCAAAAATGACATAGCCTAAAAAAAAGATGCCAGCACCGATGCCATAGACCGTGTTGCTAAAGGCCAAGTCATCCATCATTTGCAATTTGGCAAAGCCCACATTGACCCGATCGAGGTATGCCGCAACCAAGCACAAACATAAAAAGGGCACGATGCGCCACGCGGCTTTTTTGTAGACGGCTGCGCGCTGTGTGTATTGATCGACAGCTTGCGCGTCAGAACTAACAGCCATGAAGGACTCCTGGTTTATTTGAAATTGGGAATTCATATGAATCGGCCTCGCCAGGATGGACGAGGCCGATATCACTCACTCAAGTCAAGACTTTATTTGGGGAGTTTGAACACCATCAAGGTGCCACCCTGAGGCACAACCAACTTGGTGTTGTTCAGTGTGTTGATGCCCGACTGCATACGCTCGGCATCAATACCCCAACCCGCTTGCACTGCGATGAATTGCTCGCCATTGATTTCATAGGACGAAGGCACAGCAGTCACGCCAGAGGGCATTTTGTATTTCCAAAGGACCTTGCCATTGGCCGCATCGAAGGCGCGGAATTCACGGTCGTTGGTACCGCCCGCAAACAGCAGGTTGCCGCCTGTGGTCAAGAGTGGGGCCCAAATGGCGCGGTCGTATTTGTAGGACCATGCCAATTTACCTGTCTCCAGGTTCCAGGCCTGCAACTCACCAATACTTTTTGGTTTTTTGCCACCTTCGTAGCGCAAACTGCCCAACACGCCATCGATCGGGTAACCAATGTAGAGATCCCCTTTTTTGTATACGGAGGCCTCTGCTGCTGGCAACTCAGAGCACAGGTGGTTGTTGGCAGGGATGTAGAACAGCTTGGTTTTGGGACTCCATGCTTCTGGCGGCCAGTCTTTGCCACCCCACAAGGAGGGACAGAAGGTGACAGCTTTGCCCATACCAGGCTTTTTGCTCATGTCATAGGTAGGACGACCCGTTTTTTTGTCGATGCTTTTGAACACATCGTTGTAGACATAAGGAACACCGTTGACATAGTCGATCTTGCCGCTGGCTTGACGCTCCAGCATCCAAAGGTAGCCATTGCGACCTGCGTGCACGGCACCCTTGACATTGCGACCGTTGATTTTGGTGTCTATCAGCACAGGTGCGCTGACCTCATCCCAATCCCATGCGTCGTTTTGGTGGTACTGATGATGGCCCTTGATCTTGCCGGTGTCCAGATCCACAGCAATGGTGGAGGTGGTGTAGAGATTGTCACCATCACGGCCTTCTGTGGGCCAGGGCGCAGGGTTGCCCGTGCCCCAATAAGCGATATTGGTTGCAGGGTCGTATGTGCCTGTGATCCAGACGCTGCCACCACCATTTTTGTGGCTGTCGCCGGGCCATGTATGCCCGCCAGGTTCACCGGGGGCCGCTGTGGTGTAGGTGCGCCAGACTTCTTTGCCCGAGTTGGCATCAAAAGCGGCCACGTAGCCACGCACACCGGTTTCGCCACCGGAGGAACCCACCAGAATTTTGCCTTTGGCGGCCAAGGGTGCAAGGGTGATGTAGTGCAATGCCTTCACATCGCCAACGGTCGTGTCCCAAACCACTTTGCCAGTTTTGGCGTCCAAGGCAATCAGGTGCGCGTCAACAGTGCCCACATAAACCTTGTCGCCATACAGTGCGACACCACGGTTGGTGTTGTGCAGCATCAGCAAGTCAGCGGGGATTTCTTTTTTGTAGCGCCAGAGTTCTTCACCCGTGATGGCATTCAAAGCAATCACCTGACCATTGGGGGTGGTGATGTACATGTAGCCATTGTTCACAATGGGAGGGGCTTGGTGACCCTCGGTTGTACCTGTTGCAAAGGACCAGGCCAATTCAAGTTTTTTCACATTGCCTGTGTTGATTTTTTCCAGCGGACTGTAGCCCCAACCTTGGTAGTTGCCTCGGTACATCAGCCAATTCTTGGCTTCTGGATTGATCAGCCTGGCATCGGTCACGGGTTCGTAGGGGCCAAGCTTGGTGTCGGCATGCGCCATGATGGCACAAGCACCGATCACTGCGATGGACAGCTTCTTTATCAAATGACTCATGGTTTTTCTCCTGAAAGTGAGTCTTGGAAATAACCAGGCTTAGGAGCCCTGGTTGGCGGGGGAACTGGGTGCAATCGCAAGAAATTCACCTTCAAGCTTCAAGCTGAAACTGGGCAAAGGCCGAGAGGCGGGCCCATCAACGACTTTGGCGCCATCCAGCAGATCGAACTTGGAGGCATGGCAAAAGCAGACCAAGACTTTTTCCTTGGAGATCCAGGTTTTGACATCACAGGCCTGATGGGTGCAAAGTGCTGAATAAGCCAAAACACCATCTACTGAACGGGCCTTGGTGGCCGTGGCCATTTGGTCCTCTGGCAAGCGAATCACCACCAATTTGTTGGCGCGTGATGTATTTTTCGGTTCACCTGTTTTGGTATCGAATGGATAAACAAGCATGGGTTTGCCAATGGCCAGATCGCTTGGCCGCAAGGGTTTGAAATTCGATTCAGCATCGGCATCGACCAACAGCATGGGTGCGGTATCGGCAGCCATTGCGGCAGCACCCATGAAAGGCAGCGTGGACAAACCCATCGACACCCATTGGATGGCTTGGCGGCGCTCTGGGTCAAAGGCTTGGTCGTTGAGCGCACAGCCGCAGCAAGAAGAAGAGGAGCTAACGTTTTTCATGTTGATCGTGGTGATGGAGTGGTGTTTTGAGAGAAGTGAAAGGGGATCAGTTGGTGGCGGTTTCAGTCAGACGCGGCGCCAATAAATCCCGCAAGCGGCGGTGCACAATTTTTCCGGTGGCGGTGCGCGGCATGTCTTCGGCACTGATGAATTCAATCTGGCGCGGCTGTTTGAAGCCTGCCAAATGCTCTTTGCACCATTGCTTCAAGTTGTCGGCGCTGCAGTCTTGGCCAGGTTTGGTCACCACCACGGCCAACACGGTCTCGCCCCATTTCTCATGCGGGACGCCAATCACGGCAGCCTCTTGCACCGCAAGGTGGGCGCACAACACGGCTTCCACTTCGGAGGGGTAGATGTTTTCACCACCGCTGATGATCATGTTGCTTTTGCGGTCCATCAGCCAGATGAAGCCATCGGCGTCGCGCATGGCCATGTCACCTACCGAGCACCAAGCATCTGCAAAAGCCTCAGCGGTTTTTTCGGGCGATCCCCAATAGCCTTCAAAGGCATAAGAGGTGCAGGAGTACAACTCGCCCACCTCACCATCGGGCACCTCTTGACGCTGCGTATCCAACAATTTGATCGGACCACTGCCGACCCATTCGCGGCCCACCGAACCCAGCTTGCGAAGTTGTTCGTCGGGACGCAACAAAGTGACCCAACCGGCTTCGGTGGAACCGTACAACTCGTAGAGCTGGCCATTGGGAAACATGTGTTGAATGGCGCGTTTCAAGCTGGCATTGGCAGGCGCTGAAGAAACCAACAAGCGGCCCACGCTTTGGGTAGCGTATTGTTTTTTCACCTCCTCCGGCAAGGCCAGCATCATGATGTAGTGCGTGGGCACCATGGACGTGAACGTGATCTGGTGTTTGGACAACAGCATCAGCAAATGCTCTGGGTCAAAACTGGCGTGGTCGTCGACCACGATGCAGGCACCCAAGTGGATGAAGGTGTTGGCAAAGTACAAAGAATTGGCATGGCACAAGGGCATGACCAACAAGGCTTTGTCGTTCACCGTGAAGCCCATGTCCAGTGCCGTGGCATAGGCCATCAAGGTGCTGGCCTCGTGGCTGCGGATCGCGCCCTTGGGTTTGCCGGTGGTGCCCGAGGTGTACATCAGGGCGCAGGTTCGTTTCGGGTCCACCCGAGGCCAATGGGTGCGTACCGTGGCGTGTTGAATCAGCGCCTCATAGTCGATCCAGCCTGCTTCGGTGGGGTCGTCCATTTGCACACAAGCTTTCAGCGGCAAGCTGCCCGTGATGGGCAGCACCTTGTCTTGCAAGGAATGGGCACAAACCAAGGCGTTCACTTGAGCGTCTTTCAGGATGTAGGCCAGTTCGTCGCTGACCAAGCGGA
Organism: uncultured Burkholderiales bacterium; assembly: GCA_937891045.1. The sequence goes on from CALBEV010000120.1 coordinate 49,211, forward strand.
AGTTCAGGGGCAGGGCCACCAGACCTGCGCGGGCTAAGGCGACATACAACTCCAGCCACTCAATGCGGTTGTAGGCCAGCACGGCCACCCGTTCACCTGCTTGCAAACCATGTTCTAGCAGTCCACTGGCCAAAGCGCTGGCCCGCTGGTTCCATGCGCGGTAGCTCAGTTGGCGTTGGCTGTCACACGCGCCGATGTGGTTGGGCCGCAACCGCGCATGGGT
>CALBEV010000121.1 GCA_937891045.1 uncultured Burkholderiales bacterium
TGGCTTATCCGTGTCTGGACATCGAGGCCGACCCGTCCAAAGCATTTGACTACACCTCGCGTGGCAACCTGGTGGCGGTGATCACCAACGGCACGGCTGTTCTGGGCCTGGGCGACATCGGCCCGCTGGCGGCCAAGCCGGTCATGGAAGGCAAAGGTTGCCTGTTCAAGAAGTTCGCGGGCATTGACGTGTTCGACATCGAGCTGGCTGAGCGCGACCCGGACAAGCTGGTGGACATCATCGCCGCCATGGAGCCCACGCTGGGCGGCATCAACCTCGAAGACATCAAGGCCCCAGAGTGCTTCTACATCGAGAAGAAACTGCGCGAGCGCATGAACATCCCGGTCTTCCACGACGACCAGCACGGCACCGCCATCATCGCATCGGCCGCCATGCTCAACGGCCTGGAGCTGGTGGGCAAAGACATCGGCAGCATCAAGCTGGCCGTGTCGGGCGCAGGCGCAGCTTCAATTGCCTGCCTGGACGTGATGGTGGGCTTGGGCGTGAAGGTCGAGAACATTTTTGTGTGCGACTCCAAGGGCGTGATCTACGAAGGCCGCCCCGGTGGCTACGACGAGTCCAAAGCGCGCTACGCCCAAAAGACCGACGCTCGCACCTTGGCCGATGCGGTCAACGGCGCGGACGTGTTCCTGGGCTGCTCGGCCCCCGGTGTGATGACGGTGGACATGATCAAAACCATGGCGCGTGACCCGGTGATACTGGCGCTGGCCAACCCCGAGCCCGAAATCCGCCCCGAGCTGGCCAAAGCCGCCCGCCCCGATTGCATCATTGCCACCGGCCGTTCGGACTACCCGAACCAAGTCAACAACGTGCTGTGTTTCCCCTACATTTTCCGGGGCGCACTGGATTGCGGCGCGACCAAAATCACCGAAGCCATGAAGCTGGCTTGCGTGCGCCAAATCGCCGACTTGGCCAAGGCCGACATCAGCGAAGAAGTGGCCAGCGCCTACGCGGGCAAAGAGCTGTCTTTTGGGCGCGATTACCTGATCCCCACGCCTTTTGATTCGCGCCTGATTTTGCGCATTGCGCCCGCTGTGGCGCAAGCTGCTGCCGAGTCGGGTGTGGCCACGCGCCCCATCACCGACATGGACGCCTATCGCCAGCAGCTGCAAAGCTTTGTCTCGCAAACCGGCTTGTTGATGCGCCCCATCTTCAACGCCGCCAAGGCGGTGCCCAAAAATGCCAAGCGCGTGGCCTATGCCGACGGCGAAGATGAGCGCGCCCTGCGTGCCGCGCAAATGGCCATCGACGACCAACTGGCCCACCCGATCTTGATCGGTCGCCCCAGCGTGATCGCTGCCCGCATCGAAAAAGCCGGGCTGCGCATGCGCCTGGGCGTGGACGTGGACAACGTCAACCCGGAAGACGATGCACGTTTTCGCCAATATTGGGAGCACTACCACCAGCTGATGAAGCGCAACGGTGCCACGCCTGCGGTGGCCAAAGCGGCGGTGCGCCGCTCCAACACCATCATTGGTGCCTTGATGGTGTCGCTGGGCGATGCCGATGGCCTGATCTGCGGCCTGACGGGCAGTTATATGACGCACTTGGAGCGCATCGACAGCATTTTGGGCAAGCGCGCCGGCGTGATCAACTACGCCGCCGTGAACGCGCTCATGAGCGACTTGGGGCCGCTGTTCATCACCGACACCTATGTGAATGAAGACCCCAGCGCCGAGCAATTGGCGGAAATCGCGGCCATGGCAGTCAAAGAGATTCAGCGCTTTGGCATCGTGCCCAAGGTGGCCTTTCTGTCGCATTCGAGTTACGGCTCGTCCAAACGCGCATCGGCGCGCAAGATGCGCTCGGCGCGTGACCTGTTTGTGGCGCAGCACCCCGACATCGAGAGCGACGGCGAGCTGCATGGCGACGCCGCCTTGCAGCCAGAAATTCGCAACGTGTACTTGGAGGACAGCACGCTCAGCGGCTCGGCCAATTTGCTGGTCTGCCCCAACCTGGACGCGGCCAACATTTTGTACAACGTGCTGAAAACAACCACCAGTGGCGGCGTGACGGTCGGCCCGATCCTGATGGGCACCGCCGCCACAGCGCACATCCTGACCCCGGCCGCCACGGTGCGCCGGGTGCTCAACATGACCGCACTGGCAGCGGCCGGCGTGCACAACTGAAGGGCCAAAAGGGAAAAAAGAGGATGAAAGCCCCATTTTGGTGCATTTTGAGTCCTGAATGGGCACCAAAACTGGGGATTTCTAGGGGATCAACCTGACATACGCCGTCAGGCACATGGTCGATAATGGCACCGATTTTGCTAGACAAGAATCACCGTTTATTTGACCCAGGAGCCCCTCATGAACAAGCGTTTCTTCATCAAAGCCACCGCAGCTGTCGCCGCAGTCGCGTCTTTTGGCCTGGCACAAGCCCAGACCACCCCAATCAAGTTCCAACTGGACTGGCGCTTTGAGGGCCCTTCAGCGCTCTTCTTGGTGCCTGCAGCCAAAGGCTACTTCAAAGACGCCAAGCTGGACGTGACCGTGGACTCGGGCAACGGCTCGGGCGGCGCAGTGACCCGCGTGGCCTCGGGCACTTACGACCTAGGCTTTGCCGACCTGGCCGCCCTGATGGAGTTCCACGCCAACAACCCCGACGCACCCAACAAGCCTGTGGCCATCATGATGGTCTACAACAACACGCCCGCCTCGGTCATGGCCCTGAAGAAGTCCGGCATCAAAACCCCTGCCGATCTGGCTGGCAAAAAATTGGGCGCACCCGTGTTTGACGCTGGCCGCCGTGCTTTCCCCATCTTCCAAAAGGTCAACAGCATCGGCAATGTGGCCTGGACAGCGATGGACCCACCTTTGCGTGAAACCATGCTGGTGCGCGGCGATGTGGACGCCATCACCGGCTTCACCTTCACCTCGCTGCTCAACATCGAAGCGCGTGGCGTGAAAGCCGAAGACGTGGTGGTCATGCAGTACCCCGACTTTGGCGTCAAGCTCTATGGCAACGCGGTCATCGCCTCGCCCAAGATCCTGAAGGAAAACCCCGCTGCCGTGAAAGCCTTCTTGGCCGCCTTCACCAAGGGTGCCAAAGACGTGATCGCCGACCCCGCCAAAGCCATTGAATCGGTCAAGGCACGCGACGGCATCATCAACACCGCCTTGGAAACACGCCGCCTGCAACTGGCCATTGACACCGTCATCAACAGCCCATCGGCCCGCGCCGAAGGCTTTGGCCAAGTCAACGGCCCGCGCCTGACCTTGATGGCCTCGCAAGTGTCCGACGCTTTCAACACCAAGACCCGCGTGAAAGCCGAAGACATCTGGAATGGTTCGTTCCTGCCCTCGGCCAAAGAGCTGGACATCCTGCCCAAAGGCAAGTAATTCGATGCCCAAGCGCGGTCTGCTGTTTGCAGACTGCTGCTTGGCACTGCTGCGGGTGTATTGCCCCGGCGGCCTGGGCCCACATCCAACCTCCGGGTGATGCTGGGCTTTTGCAGGGCGTTGCGTGTATACACTTTCGAACACCATTTCAAAGTCCTCTCACCATGTCCCAAGACGCATTCGTCGATTTCCAGAATGTCTGGCTGGCCTACAACGACGAGTTGCTGGCGCAAAACCACTTTGCGGTGGAAGACATCAATTTGCAGGTCAAGCAAGGCGAGTTCATCGCCATCGTCGGCCCATCGGGCTGCGGCAAGTCCACCTTCATGAAGCTGACCACGGGCCTGAAAATGCCCAGCAAAGGCCGCATCCTGGTCGATGGTCAACCGGTCACCGGCCCGCTCAAAATCAGCGGCATGGCGTTTCAGGCTTCGTCGCTTTTGCCCTGGCGCACCACGCTCGACAATGTGCTGCTGCCGCTGGAAATCGTGGAGCCTTACCGCACCAACTTCAAGCAGAAAAAGGCCGAATACGCAGAGCGCGCCCGCAAGCTGCTAAACACCGTGGGCCTGGGCGGCTACGAAGACAAATTTCCGTGGCAACTGTCAGGCGGCATGCAGCAACGCGCCAGCATTTGCCGCGCCTTGATCCATGAGCCCAAGATGCTGCTGCTCGACGAGCCTTTTGGCGCGCTCGACGCCTTCACCCGTGAAGAACTCTGGTGCATCTTGCGCGACCTGTGGACCGAGCAAAAGTTCAACGTGATTTTGGTCACACACGACCTGCGCGAATCGGTGTTTTTGGCCGACACGGTGTACGTGATGAGCAAGAGCCCCGGCCGCTTTGTGGTGAAAAAAGAAATCGACCTGCCGCGTCCGCGTGATCTGGAGATCACCTACACCCCTGAATTCACCAACATCGTGCACGAGTTGCGCGGCCACATCGGTGCCATGCGCAAAACCGGTGCGGCGATCAACCAATAAGCGGGAGCCCCTCGTGAACAAAAAATCCCTCGAAAGCTGGTCGCCCTGGATCTTGCTGGTGCTGAGCATCCTGATCTGGGAAGGTCTGTGCCGCGCCTTCAACGCGTCGGAATTCATTTTCCCCAGCCCCTCGCGCATCGCGCAGCAAACCATCGAATACCGCGACGTGATCGCAGGCCACGCCTGGCGCACCTATTGGGTGACCATGGTGGGCTTTGGCATTGCCATCGTGGTGGGCGTGTTGCTGGGCTTCATCATCGGCAGCTCACGCTTGGCCTATGCCGCCGTGTACCCGCTCATGACCGCCTTCAACGCGCTGCCCAAAGCGGCCTTTGTGCCGATCTTGGTGGTGTGGTTTGGCATCGGCATCGGCCCCGCCATCCTCACGGCTTTCCTGATCAGCTTCTTCCCGATCATGGTGAACATCGCCACAGGTCTGGCCACCTTGGAGCCCGAGCTGGAAGACGTGCTGCGCGTGCTGGGCGCCAAGCGCTGGGACGTGCTGGTCAAAGTCGGCCTGCCCCGCTCCATGCCTTACTTTTACGGCTCACTCAAAGTGGCGATCACATTGGCCTTTGTGGGCACCACGGTGTCCGAGATGACGGCGTCGAACGAAGGCATTGGCTACCTGCTGATCTCTGCCGGTTCGGCCATGCAAATGGGCTTGGCGTTTTCTGGTCTGGTCGTGGTCGGCGCGATGGCCATGATCATGT
>CALBEV010000122.1 GCA_937891045.1 uncultured Burkholderiales bacterium
AATTGCATGCCCAAGTACATGGCGGCAGAGGCTTGCATTTTTTCCAAACCATGGCCGGGGTTGGCCAACACCAAGACCCGGCGCTCGGCTTTTTCAATCGGTGTCAGCTCACCCGCTTTCAACAACAAGGGCTTCAAACTTTTGTAAGGCCAATGCGTGGGCTGGGTTTGGCGTGTGGGAATCTTGGGTGGCAGCACACCGCGCAAGCTTGGCCACAGCGGCACCAAGTTCAGGTCGCGCAAATCTTGCACATAGTCTGCTGGCAGGTCTTCCAAGCGGCCCAATTCATTGGTCATGGTGGTGTCCTTTAAGGCGGTTTGGCGTTCAAGCCATGTTGACGAAAACGCGCTTGTTCTCGATGCGCACCGGATACACCCGGATGTTGTCGGTCAGCGGTGCGCACATGGCTTGGCCGGTGCACACATCAAAACGACCTTGGTGCAAGGGACACTCAATTTCGCGCCCATCAAAAAAACCATCACTCATGCGGCCTGCACCATGGGTGCACAGGTTGTCGGTGGCGAAGATCTCACCCTCCACCTCGTAGAGCGCGATTTCTTTGCCATCGGCATACACAGCAGTCACATCGGCTTCGGGCACGGACTCGACAGCCACGACATCAATCCAGTTGCCAGACATGGTGTTTCCTCAGATGGGGTAGATGATGGAGTTGGCGATCATTTCGCTGTCGTACACGCACAAACGCGATTGAAATTTCAAACCGTCTGGGGTGCGCACGATGTCATCGCTGTAATAACCCACGCTCAAGATGGTGGAGTCGCCATCGAACTTGGTGCGAATCACGGTGTAGTTGGCCTCGGCATGGATGCGCTCGCCATGGGTGGAGATGGACAGCAAGCGCGGCGTGCCCACGATGTGGCGTTGGTAGTAGGGGTCGTGGTAGAGGGTTTCTTTCACGCCATAGACCCGGTCTTTGATCATGGCCTTGCTTTCCAAGGCCAACAAACACAGGGGCAAACCTTGCTCGAAGTTTTCACGCGGTTGCAAACGGTAGGTGCCGTCTTCCATGAAGAACTCGGGCCATTTTTCCCATTCGGCCGAATCGCACACCATGGCGTAATCGCTGTAGAGGTTCAAGAGTTCAAAGTAGGTTTTGAAATCAATCATGTTCACTCCCCCATCACTTTGCGCCAGTACTTGTACATGCCGCGGATCAAGGTTTCGGTCACCATGTGGTCGGCGTCCTCCACCTCGAAGCCACCCATTTCCACCACGGTGCGGTGCGCTGGTTTTTGCTCGAAGCCTTCTTGCGACCACTCGATCACTTCACCGTCATCGGCAGACACAAAACCGGCGGGACCAAACAAATTGGCTTGAATCAAACGGCGTTGTTCCATTTCAGGGGTGTCGTCTTCAAAGCCAAAGTGGGTCCAGACAAAGTCAAACGAACCATGGCCGTTGGGCTGGATGTGGCGAGTCGACACGCTGTTGACTTGCTGTTGAATGATGAGGCTGGGGAAGATGGTAGTCATGACAGCGGTCGGGCCGTTCCACCAAGCCTCGGGCACGATGTCGAGCAAGCGCATGTCGTTCAAGGTCATCGTGTCCTTGAAGCTGTCCACGCCGCTCACCACATCTGCATTCTTGCCGCCTTCACCACGCGTGGAAATCATGGCGGCATGGCGGTATTGGTTGTCCATCTTGAGTTCGGACTTGTTGTCCGCACGCCAAAGACCAAAGGTGGAAAACCAGGTGTGCAACAAGCCGGGGTGGTAAGGGTCTTTGATGTTCTCTTGCATCAACTTCCAGTTGCCTGGAATGCGTTGGCGGCGGTAGCCCAAAATTTTCAGATTGCGGCAATTGAAGGTGCGGTCAAAGTAGCCCAGGATGGTGGGGCCTAAGAACGCTTCCAAGGGTTCAATGTCGTGGTCGAAGGACGCGAACACCACGCCCCCGCGTGTGGCTACTTTCAGCTTGGTCAGGCCGTGCTCTTCCAGCTTGAACTCTTTGGGCATGCCGCCATTGATCTTGCCGTCTTGCTTGACACCACGGCGAAACGGCACGCCTTGCAAGTCGCCTTTGACGCTGTAATTCCACTGGTGATAGGGACACAAAAAATCTTTGGCCTGGCCATGACGCTCGCGGCAAAAACGCATGCCACGGTGAGCGCACACGTTTTCAATCACATTGATGCTGCCATCGGGGTCGCGCACCATGATGACCGAACGCTCGCCCACCACGGTGCGGCGAAAGTCGCCTGCGTTGGGGATTTCAGCTTCCAAGCCCACGTAACACCAGTGGCCGTTGTAGAAGAAACGATCGAGCTCTTTTTTGTACAAGTCTTCGCGGGTGTAGGCCCAAAACGGAATGCGACTGGTGCCCTCGCCTTCCCACTTCGGGTCGGCTGGAAATACGCTGGTCTGTGTCATGAAAGTTTGGCATTTCAGTTGGAATGCAGCGATTGTGGGCAGTCCAGCGTTATAAGTAAACCCATCAAACTGCATAAGTTATATTTGTTTCATGAATAAAGGCTGAGCCATGAACCTGCGTGACATCGACCTGAACCTGCTGGTGGTTTTCAATCAATTGCTGATGGACCGGCGTGTGTCCACCACCGCCGACAAGCTCGGCCTGTCGCAGCCCGCGGTCAGCAATGCCTTGAAGCGCTTGCGCACCCTGTTGAAAGACGAGTTGTTTGTGCGCACAGCACGCGGCATGGAACCAACGCCTTATGCCTTGAACCTGGTGGAGCCGATGGGTTATGCCTTGGGCACATTGCAAAACGCCTTGAACCAGCGCGACAGTTTTGACCCGGCCACCAGCGAACGCACCTTCACCTTGGGCCTCACCGACATTGGCGAGATTTACTTCATGCCCACCTTGATGGACACCTTGTCGCATGTGGCACCCCGCATCAAGATCAGCACCTTGCGACACAACAGCGGCCACCTGAGTGAAGACATGGCCTCGGGCAATGTGGACATTGCCGTGGGTTTGTTGCCCAGCCTCACCACCGGTTTTTTTCAACGCCGTTTGTTCAAGCAACGCTATGTGTGCTTGTTCAGACAAAACCACCCGCGTGCCCACAATCCGATCACCTTGGCGCAGTTCAAAAGCCTCTCGCATGTGGGCGTGACCTCGGCCAACACCGGTCATGGCGAGGTGGTCGACTGGATGGAACGCAAAGGCATTCAACGCCACATCCAACTGCACGTACCGCACTTTGTGGCCGTGGGACACATCTTGCAAAGCTCGGACCTGATAGCCACCGTACCCGAACGCTTCGCACAAAAATGCGCAGCACCGTTTCAGCTGGAAACATCCCCCCTGCCCTTCAAGCTGCCCGACATCGCCATCAATTTGTTTTGGCATGCCAAGTACAACCGTGAACCGGCCAACATGTGGTTGCGTCAACTGATGGTGGATTTGTTCACCGAGTGAGGGGATGATGGATTGAGGCTTGAAAAAAGTTGATGTTTGATGCAAAATCATCACGCATCAAAAGGACGGCCCATGAGAACCACCCTGGACATTGACGACGATGTGCTGTTTGCAGCCAAGGAAATCGCCAAGCGCGAAAAGAAAACCGTGGGCACGGTGGTCAGCGAATGGGCGCGACGCTCGTTTCATGCGTCGCCAACGACACTGGGGGTGCAAGAACCCCCGCCACCCGCCGAAGGGCCCTTGGCGAAATATGGCTTCATGCCCTTGCCACATCGCGGCGTGATCATCACCAACGAGTTGGTGAACCGCATCCGCGAAGAAGAAGGCATCTGATGCGTGCCTTGTTGGATGTCAACGTCTTGATCGCTCTGAATGACCAAGCGCATGTGCACCACGCGCTTGCCAACCAATGGATGGCGCAGCACATGCACCTCGGCTGGGCGAGTTGCCCCCTGACCCAAAACGGCATGCTGCGCATCATGAGCCAAAGCAGTTATCTCAACGCACAACCCTTGAAAAACTTGTTTGAAATGTTGCGCAGTGAAACGCAACATGCGCAACATGCTTTTTGGCCAGACGACCTGAGCCTGTTAGATGCCACCCATATTGACGCCGACAAACTGCTCAGTCCCAATCAACTGACCGATGCTTACCTGCTGGCCTTGGCCGTGAAAAACAAAGGTCGGCTCATCACCCTCGACAAGCGCATTCCCTTGAACGCCGTGCCTGGCGCCACGCCCAAGCACTTGGTCAGCCTCTGAGACTCAGGCCAGTTGCTGCTCCAGGTCGTGCAACACCTGGTAGCAGGGCAACACTTGCGCCACGCTGCCATTCGGCTCACGCCCTTCACGGATGGCTGCAATAAACTCGCGGTCTTGCAACTCGATGCCGTTCATCGATACCGCCACTTTGGACACATCGATTTTTTCTTCCTTGCCATTGAACAAGTCGTCGTAACGCGCAATGTAGGTGGCGGTGTCGCCGATATAGCGGAAGTAAGTGCCCAAAGGGCCATCGTTGTTGAAGCTCAGAGACAAGGTGCAAATGGCGCCGTTGGCCGCTTGCAATTGAATGCTCATATCCATGGCAATCCCGAGGGTGGGATGAACAGGCCCTTGCACCGCATTGGCTTTGACGACAGGGCTACCGGCTTGGTAGGCGAACAAATCAACGGTGTGCGCGGCGTGGTGCCACAGCAAGTGATCGGTCCAGCTGCGGGCTTGTCCCAGGGCATTCATGTTGGTGCGGCGAAAGAAATAAGTTTGCACATCCATTTGGTGGATGTTGAACTGGCCCGCCTGAATCTGCTGGTGCACGAACTGGTGGCTGGGGTTGAAACGGCGCGTGTGGCCGCACATGGCCACCAAGCCGGTTTGCTTTTGCAAGGCCACCACTTCTGCACCGTCTTTGTAAATATCGCACAAAGGAATTTCCACTTGCACATGCTTGCCTGCTTTCAAGCAAGCGATGGACTGCGAGGCATGCATTTGCGTGGGTGTGCACAAAATCACAGCATCCACATCTTTCAGCGCCAAGCTCTCGTGCAGGTTGGTGGTGACGTGGGCAATACCGTATTTGTCAGCCACTTCTTGGGTCTTGGGCAGCTCGCGGCCAATCAGCGACACCACCTCGACACCGTCGATGAGTTTGATGCCGTCGAGATGCTTGATGCCAAATGCGCCTGCGCCTGCCAGGGCGACTTTGATGGTTTTGCTCATGAGTTCTCCAAAATCAAATGACCCACCGCCGTGTTGCTGGCGGGTACATGGTAGAAACGATGCGCCACTTTCGGCGCGGCTTTGCCTTCGTTGACGTCGCTCATCGCGCCACGCGCAATCAGCCACATCACCAATTCAATGCCTTCGCTGCCCGCTTCGCGCACGAAGTCGATGTGGGGGATGGCCGCCGCCGCCGCCGGATCGGCAATCAGCTTGTCAAGAAACGCGTTGTCAAAGTCTTTGTTGATCAGCCCCGCACGTGGGCCTTGCAATTGGTGGCTCATGCCGCCAGTGCCCCAAATCTGCACGTTCAAATCTTCATCAAAACTTTTCACCGCATTGGCGATGGCTTTGCCGAGGTTGAAGCAGCGCTGTCCAGAGGGCACGGGGTACTGCACCACGTTCACGGCAAATGGAATGACGGGACACGGCCAGGCTGGCGGTTGACCGCACATCAACGACAGCGGCACGGTCAGGCCATGGTCCACGTCCATTTTGTTGACGATGGTCAGGTCAAAGTCTTGCTGGATGACGGACTGCGCAATGTGCGCGGCCAACGCGGGGTGGCCTTGCACCACGGGCACGGGGCGTGGGCCCCAGCCCTCGTCGGCAGGCGTGTACTGTGCCGCTGTGCCAATGGCGAATGTGGGAATCATGTCCAAGCTGAAGGCCGTGGCGTGGTCGTTGTATACCAAGAAAATCACATCCGGAGTGTGGTCCTTCATCCATTGCTTAGAGAATTCGTAGCCTTTGAACAGCGGTTGCCAATAGGGCTCGGCTGTTTTACCCATGTCGATGGTCGCGCCAATGGCGGGCACGTGCGAGGTGTAAACGGATGCGCTGATGCGTGCCATGTTCAAGCCTTTCCTGCTTGGCCTTGGGGTTGTCGATGGGCTTGGGCATCGCCGTCTTCACCGATGTAGCGGTTGCCTTGCACCGAACGTCCACCCGCCACCATCATGGCGCGGTACTCGTCTTCGGTCATGCCGGTCATGCTGCCCGCCATTTGCTGAAAGCTTTTGCCGTCGGTGGCCCCTATCTTGGCCAAGAAATAAATATTGCCGCCGGTGCGTATGCACCAATTCAGGTCGCGGGCCAACACCGCTTGTTTTTGTTCTTCGGTCATGGCCCACTCGTCCAGGTAAGCGCGTTCATTGGCTTTGAAACGCGAGCGGTTCTCGGCCTTCATGAGTGACATGCAAAACTGGTTGAGCCCATAGCCTTTGCGCGACTGCTCGGCGTCAAAAATGGTGGTACCGGGCACATCCAAATAAGGTTTGTCTAAAGCCATGTCTTCAACACTCCTGGTTGTTGTGCGCGATGGGTGGGTTTGAAACCGCTTGCATTCAAGCGGTGCTTTCGGGCCAGTACAAACGCGTGGGGTTGTCCACCAAGAGTTTGTTTTGCAACTCGGGAGTGACAGCGATTTGCGGAATGAAGTCCACCAACAGGCCGTCGTCCGGCATGTGGTCTTTCAAATTCGGGTGCGGCCAATCGGTGCCCCACAGCACGCGATCAGGGAAGGCTTGCACCACACGCCGCGCAAATGGCACCACGTCTTGGTAGGCCTGTTGTTCGCCATTCAAAGCCTTGGGGCCTGACACACTGAGCCGCTCAGGGCAAGACACCTTGCTCCAAACGTTGTCGTGCTGCTGCATGAATGTCATGAACAAGCTGAACTCGGGGCCATCCACAGGATGCTGCACATTCGGGCGGCCCATGTGGTCCACCACCACCGTGGTGGGCAGCGCGGTGAAGAAATCCCACAGCTCGGGCAGGTCCACCGCTTCAAAATAAATCACCACATGCCAACCCCAGTGCTTGATGCGCTGGGCAATCTCCATCAACTCGTCTTTGGGGGTGAAGTCCACCAAGCGCTTCACAAAATTAAACCGCACACCACGCACACCCGCATCGTGCATGGCTTGCAAGGTTTGGTCGGTGACATCGCGTTTGACCGTGACCACGCCACGCGCTTGGCCATTGGAATGCTTCAAGGCATCAAGCAAGGCGCTGTTGTCAGCACCGTGGCAAGTAGCTTGCACGATCACGTTTTTTTCAAAGCCCAAGTGGTCGCGCAGTGCAAACAACTGGTCTTTGGACGCATCACACGGTGTGTATTTGCGCTCGGGTGCATACGGAAACTCTGCGCCCGGTCCAAACACATGGCAGTGCGCATCCACCGCACCAGCGGGCAAGACAAAGCGCGGCTTGGCGGGGCCGTCGAACCAATCGAGCCAGCCAGATGTTTTTTCAAAAGCACCAGAGGTGGGTTTCATGGCGTCAATCGATGTATTTCAAGCCAGCCTTGGCCAAGGACTCGCGCATGTTGTACATGTCCAAGCCCAAGATGCCCGAGGCCAGTTTGGTGCGCTTCTCGCCCTCCAAGGCTTCACGCGCAGCGGCGGCATCGGCCACTTGTTGGGCAATGCTGGCAGGCACCACCACGACACCATCGTCATCGGCGACGATGGCGTCACCAGGGTTCACCGCTGCACCCGCACACACGATGGGCAAATTGACCGAGCCCACCGTGGCTTTGATCGTGCCTTTGGCGCTGATGGCGCGGCTCCAGACTGGAAAGCCCATGGCTTCCAACTCGATCACATCGCGCACACCCGCGTCGATGATGAGTGCGCGCGCACCTCGCGCTTGAAACGAAGTGGCCAGCAGGTCGCCGAAATAACCATCGGTGCAAGGCGCGGTGATGGCCGCCACCACGATGTCGCCGGGCTGTATTTGCTCGGCCAC
>CALBEV010000123.1 GCA_937891045.1 uncultured Burkholderiales bacterium
GCCAATCGTTGGGCGCATAGCCTGCGTCCACCGCTGCGCGGCTGGCCCCCATGGCCGCACCCAGCTTGTCGGCCAAGGGCGTGATGACCTCATTGAATTTTTCAGCGCTGCCCAAAGCACGGCCGCCAGACACAATGACTTTGGCGGCGGTGAGTTCGGGGCGGTCGTTCTTGGCAATTTCGCTGCCCATGAACTGGCTTTGCGCACCCGCTTTGGCCGCGTTCACGCTTTCCACAACGGCACTGCCGCCACTGGCCGCAGCCGCATCAAAACCGGTGGTGCGCACGGTGATGACCTTGATGGCATCGGTGGCTTGCACGGTGGCAATCGCGTTGCCTGCATAAATGGGGCGCTCAAACGTATCGGGTGAATCGACTTTGGTGATGTCACTCACTTGCGCCACATCAAGTTTGGCAGCGACGCGGGGCGCGATGTTTTTGCCACTGGCGGTGGCGGCAAACAAAATGTGGGAATAGTGGGCCGATAGCGCCAGCACTTGCGCGGCCATCTGCTCGGCCAAGCCGTGGGCAAAACCATCGGCGTCGGCGTGCAGCACTTTGGCAACGCCTGCAATTTGAGCGGCGGCTTGGGCAGCGGCAGCGGCGTCTTTGCCTGCCACCAACACATGCACCTCGCCACCACAAGCCAGTGCGGCAGTGACGGTGTTCAAGGTGGCGGGTTTGATGCTGTGGTTGTCGTGTTCAGCAATAACGAGAGACGTCATGGTGTGTTCCTGTGTCTGTAGCGTTCAGATGACTTTGGCTTCGTTTTTCAACTTGTCCACCAAGGCTGCGACATCGGCGACTTTGATGCCTGCACTGCGCTTGGGCGGCTCGCTCACTTTCAGTGTTTTGATGCGCGGTTGGATGTCCACACCGAGGTCTTCGGGCTTGAAGATGTCGAGTTGTTTTTTCTTCGCCTTCATGATGTTGGGCAGGGTCACGTAGCGGGGTTCGTTCAAGCGCAAGTCGGTGGTCACCACCGCTGGCAAGCTGAGCTTCAAGGTTTCCAAACCACCATCCACCTCGCGGGTGATGAGGGCGTGGCCATCGGCCATCTCCACTTTCGAAGCGAAGGTGGCTTGCGGCCAATCGGCCAGCGCGGCCAGCATTTGGCCGGTTTGGTTGCAATCGTCGTCAATCGCTTGCTTGCCCAAAATCACCAAGCCCGGTTGTTCTTTGTCGGCCAAGGCTTTGAGCAACTTGGCCACGGCCAAGGGTTGCAATTCTTCGGTGGTTTCCACCAAGATGCCGCGGTCGGCACCGATGGCCATGGCGGTTCGCAGAGTTTCTTGGCACTGTGTGACGCCACACGAGACCACGATCACTTCGCTCAAGATGCCCTTTTCTTTCAAACGAACCGCTTCTTCCACAGCAATTTCGTCAAAGGGGTTCATGCTCATTTTGACGTTGGCGATGTCCACGCCGGTTTGGTCTGACTTGACCCGAACTTTGACGTTGTAATCGACCACGCGCTTGACGGCGACCAGTGCCTTCATGGGTTTTCTCCAGGAATTTGATGTCTTTGAATGCCAAAAAACAAACCGCCTGCAGGCGGCTTCTAGTTGACGTTACGTCATTCTAGACGAATCCGGGTGCAAATTCGAACGGTCGTGCTTTTTTAGGCCGACTCGGCTTGTCAGGGTGACGGCGGCGCTTGAAGCAAGACGGGTTTGGACGGCGGCAGCTCGACCCCCGCTTGGCGCAAAGCCGCCCAGACCGCCGCGTTCACCTCGGACAGCACCTGCAGCTTGCCCTGTTGCGGGTCGGCCACCCAACAATGCAGGTTGAACACCAAGCCGTCTTAGCCAAAGCTGCTGAAAAACGCCTGCGGCGCAGGTTCTTGCAAGACCTTGGGCACACTGGCCGCGGCCGTGCACAAGAGTTGCTGCACCTGCGAGGGGTCGCTGTCGAGCGCCACGGTGAAGGGGCATTGCAGCGCCACCGCGCTTTGCGTGAGCGAAAAATTGTCCACGCGTTGGGTGATGAGCATGTCATTGGGGATGATGGTTTCGCGCCCATTGGCGTCGCGCAGCAAGGTGTAGCGGGTTTTGATGTCGGTGACCGTGCCCTCCATGCCATCGACACGAATCACATCGCCAATGCGCACCGAGCGTTCCACCAAAACCACAAAACCACTGACGTAATTGGCCACGAGTTTTTGCAACCCCAAGCCCAAGCCGACACCGAGAGCGCCACCCAACACCGACAAGGCTGTGAGGTCCACGCCCACCGCTGACAAGGCCAACAACAAACCGATCAAGAGCAACACGGCCCTCAACACGTTCGAGGCGATTTTGCGCATCGACAAATCGCTCATGGTTTCCGCCAACACGCGTTGCTCGATGGTGGCTGACAACCACAGCGCCAACACCAAGACCAAACCAGACGACAACAAACCTTCCACCAAGGAACGCAAATCGATGCGGGTCTTGCCGAAATTGAAATGGATTTGCGCCATCTCTTGCGCCACCAAGGGCAGCAAATCGGTGATCCACAACACGGCCACCAACCAAGCCAACCAAAAGATGAGCCGCTCGGTGAGCACCGCCAACGGCGACTGCGGGAACACCGCCGTGAGCACCCGCGCACACAAGCGGATCAGCACCAGCGACAACAACACGGGCACCGCGAATTTGAGCAGCATCAGGCTTTGCTGTTTGCCCAAAAAAATCTGACCGATGTACACCAAGCCCAGCGCCACGGCAGGGAACAACAAGCCATCGACCAATTGGCGGCCAAACAAGACGGAGGCAGGGGCGGCATAACGGCTGAGTTGCTTGACGATCAGCCAGGCCAAGGCCAAGGCCAACAGCAGCCAGCCGAGTTCATGCAAGACGCTGCGCGACAGCGCTTCTTGGGTCCAGGTTGAAAGAAATTCTGAGAGTGGGTTCATGGTGCTGTGCCGATGGATGTGCGTATTGTGCAACGGGGCTTCGCTACACTTGCCCGCCATGCACATCTTTGTTTGGCCACGCCGCGCTGCCCTCCTCCTGTTCTTTGTTGTTTCTGTGTGTCCTGCATGGGCGCAAAACACCACGCCCCCCTTGAAAACAGATGGTGCAGCCAAGGACGCTGCGGCCTCACCAGTGGGCAAGGAAGCCAAGCTTGCAACAAGCACTTCTTCGAATCCAGTTGCTTCGAAGTCGCCCGTCAAAAACACGGCCAAAGCCAAGAAAGCGACCAAGCCTGGTCAACGAAGCAAAGCTGCCAAGGTGCGGCTTGGCAAAGCCTTTGGCAACACAGCAGCGGTGAAAGCCTTGGGCCGCGAATTGGCCAAGCAGCACGACATGCCCGTGGCTTGGGTGCAGCAGCAGATTTCCAAAGCACGGTTGCTGCCGCAAGTGCAGCAAATGATCCTGCCTGCCGCAGCGCCCACCGCCAAAAATTGGGCGGCCTACCGTTCGCGGTTCATCGAGCCGCGACGCATCGACGCTGGTGTGCAGTTTTGGCGCCAGCACGAGGCCGAGTTGCAACGCGCTGAAAAAACCTATGGTGTGCCCGCGCATTACATCGTTGGTATCTTGGGGGTGGAAACCTATTTCGGACAGCACCAAGGGCAGTTCAAAGTGGTGGACGCCTTGGCCACGCTCAGCTTGGCGTTCCCCAAAGAACACAAACAAGCCTCAGAGCGCGAGGCGTTTTTCAAAAACGAATTGGGGACTTTCTTGCAACAGCGTTTGAAAAATCCATCATTGAAAAACCAACTGGGCAGTTATGCCGGGGCCATCGGTTGGCCGCAGTTCATGCCCTCGAGTATCGCCAAGTTTGCGGTGGACTTTGACAACGATGGCCGCATTGATTTGGCCAAGAGCAGCACGGATGCGATTGGCTCGATAGCGAATTACTTCCAGGCTTATGGCTGGCAAACCGGCATGCCCACGCATTTCGAGGTGGACATGCAGGCGCAGGGCACAGCCCTTGACGCCTTGCTCGCGCCGGACATCGTGCCTTCGTGGACAGCGGCGCATTTGGCTTCGCAGCAGGTGGCTTTGGCCGAAGCAGGTCGGGCCTTCGAGGGGCCCTTGGCCTTGGTGGAATTGTTCAACGGCACCGATGCGCCGTCCTATGTGGCGGGCACCGAAAACTTCTTCGTGGTCACCCGCTACAACCGCAGCAGCTATTACGCCTTGGCCGTCATTGAATTGGGTGAGGCCATCGAGAAGGCTTTGGCCGATTAATTGGGGTCAGATTCCAATTGTTTTGGGGTAATTGGAATCTGACCCCAATTGTTGATTGTTTTGAATTAATTGGAATCTGACCCACTAGTGTCCGGAGATTTTAATTGGATTCGATGTAACCCATTGATATCAAACATATTTTTCGATTTTCTGGCCAA
>CALBEV010000124.1 GCA_937891045.1 uncultured Burkholderiales bacterium
CGCACACCCGAGGAATACGCCCTCGGACATTGGCCTCACGCTATCAGCGCCCCAGGTGGTCAGCTGGTGCAAGAAACCGACCACCATGTGGGTGTGCGCGGTGCACGCTTGGTGGTTTATGACGACGATGGTGTGCGGGCTTCTCTCACCGCGTCTTGGTTGGCACAAATGGGCTGGGAAGTGGCCGTGTTGAAAGATGTGAAGCCGCAAGACTTGTCCCACACTGACACACCCCATCTGCACCTGTTGCCCGACACCCTCGAGCCAGTGCCCGAAGTGGACCCGGCCACCTTGAAAGAATGGTTGGCCAACCGCAGCAACCTGAGCATGGTGATCGACGTGGGTGACAGCGCCACCTATGTGAAGCGTCACATCCCCGGTGCGTGGTGGTTGTTGCGTTCGCAAATGGCGCAAGACTTCACGCGGGTACACAAGGCCAACCGATATGTGCTCACCTGCGCCGATGGCCGCGCTTCACGTTATGCCGTGGCCGAACTCAAACCGCTGGTGCGCCCTGGTGTGGAAGTGCTGTGGTTGCCCGGTGGCAATGCCGCATGGATGGCGCAAGGCTTCAGCACCCAGCAAGGCGAGTCGTATGTGGCCAGCCCGCGCATCGACCGCTACCGCCGCCCCTATGAAGGCACCAACAACCCCACGGAAGCCATGCAGGCTTACCTGGATTGGGAATACGGTTTGGTGGAACAACTGCGCCGCGATGGCACACACCACTTCAAGGTGATTTAGTTCCCAAAGACTTGACGGCACTGGACAGCCAAGGCTTGGCCATCAACATGGTGGTCTATGCCGAGTTGCGGGCAAAGCGTTCTACCAATACCGTCAACACGGTGACCAGAAGTCCGGTGTGTTGCCCGATTTTTTCATTGGCGCACAAGCTGTGAGCGAGGGTTATCGGTTGCTGACCCGGGATGCAGGCCGCTACAAAACCTATTTCCCCAAAATCAAACTGATCAGCCCCTAAGAGGTTGGGGATCTATACCGCCTTTTTCAGGCACCCCAGCGCATCCGGTTCAACAAGCCGTCCTTCTTGACCACGGTGTGCCAGATAACGGCCAGCACATGCAACACCACGAAAGCAGCCAAGGTCAAAGCGGAGAATTCATGCACTTCAGACAAGAAGTCTTTGAAGACAGGCTGAGGCTCCCACAAACGGGGCAAGATCAGGCCAAAGAATTTCACCGGATACTGTGAAAAGCTGGAGCCCAAAAATCCAGACACGGGTATCAGCAACATCAACACATACATGACGCCATGCGTGAGATTGGCCACTTTGGCTTGCCAAGCGGGCGTGTTGTTCAACGCCGGAACCGCATGGGTGAGACGCCAAGCCATGCGCCACAGGACAAACAAAACAATCAGCAGGCCGATGGACTTGTGCAAGTTGAACCAGTAGGCCCGCACGCCTGGAGGGTCTTTGGGGATTTCCTCCATCCACAGACCCAAGCCAAACTGTCCAATCAGCGCCAGCGCCAACAACCAATGCAGCGCAATCAATACACGGTTGTACCGCTCTTGCGTCATTGAATGACCACACCCCAGGGCAGTCTGCCCGTGGGGATTTCTTTCACCATCTTGCGGGTGGCAATGTCCACCACGCTGACGGCATGGCTGCGGCCAGCAGCCACATACAGCTTGCTGCCATCTGCATTGAAAGCCATGTTCCAAGGACGTTGGCCAATGGCGATGTTCTCAACCCATTCGAAGGTGTCGGTGCGCACAACAGAGACGTTGGCGTCACCACCGTTGGTGGCGTACACAAAAGCGCCATCAGGGGACACGGCCACGCCCGAGGTGCGCTTGCCCACCGCCAGTTGGCCGATCACTTTGAGCTCTTTCACGTCAATGGCCACCAGCAAACTGTCCGTTTCCACCGCGACAAAAGCTTTGCTGCCATCGGGGGTGAAGGCAATGCCACGCGGACGCAGACCGACTTTGATGGAACCAACTTGCTTGCGTTTTTGAATGTCCAGGATGTCAACCTGGTCCGCCTCTTCGGCAGACACCAGCATGAATTTGCCGTCTGGGCTGAAGACGCCATGCTCGGGGTTTTTACCGTTCACGGGAATGGAGAACAGCACCTTCATGGTTTTGACGCTGACGAAGCTGATGCTGTTGTTGCCCTCATTGGCCACGCCCAGCAAGTCGCCCTTGGGCGAGCAGTACACCGCCTCGGGTGACTCGCACAGCTTGGCGCGTTTTTCAATCTTGCCGCTGACCGGGTCGATTTGCCACAACTCTTCCGCGTTTTGTTCGGACACATAAATTTTCTTGCTGCCCTTGCACACCGCCAAACCACGCGGCTTGCCACCGGTTTCGATGGTGGACAACACTGTGTCCGTTTCCATGTCAATGACCGATACCGTGCCAGCGCCTTCGTTGGTGGCGTAAGCGCGGGCTTGGCTCCAGGCTGGCGCGGACATGGTGAGCGCAGACAAGGCGAGTGCTGCAAAAGGTGTGAAGAATTTCATTGGTCAAACCTCGAAAGTAGTGCAAATCAAAACACGCATCTTAGAACAGGCTAGAAAAAAGGCCTCGGGAAATGATCCCGAGGCCTGGTGCAAGTCTTAGAACTTGTAGGCTGCTTTCACGCCCAGGATCCAGTTGAAGGGGGCGGCGGGTTCGTAACTTCTTGAATTCCTGTCATTGACTTTGATTGATCCAATGTATTTCACATCTGTCAAGTTGTTCAACGTGATGTATTCGGTGGTGCTCCAAGGGCCAGATTTTTGATTCAAGCTCGCACGCAAATTAAAAATGGTGTAGCCCGCAGCTGCAGTGCCAGCTGTATTTGCATCATAGACTTCCACTGAACTGCTATTCACCAAATTCAAAGCTGTTTGAAAGCCCCACACAGGGTAAGACCAAGCCAGTTCAGCAAATGCCTGGGTTTTATAGGTTCCGGGAATGCGATTGCCTTTCAGGACTGTTGTGCTGAAATTTTCATTGAAAGTTGCGTCTAGCAATGTGTAAGAGGCATAGGCTGAAAAGTTCATTGGCAACAAGGCATCTATAGACAGCTCTGTGCCAGTTCGCTTTGTTGACTTTCCGTTTTGGTAGCTGGTTCTGCCGCTTACAGTGGATTTCACGATGATTTCATTTTTTGTGTCCACTTGAAAAACAGTTGCATTGACCTTGGTGTTGTCGTCTAAAAATGCTTTGACTCCAGCTTCGTAATTGTTGCTGGTGCTTGGTTTCAAAGTCAGGTTGGGACCAATACCAGTAGTTGCATTTGAGAAAGATGATTCAACCAAAGTTGGTGTCTCAAAGGCTTGGCCAGCATTCACGTACAAATTCACCGCAGGATTTAGCTTGTAGATGCCGCCAATAACTGGAGTTGTTTTGGTGTAACGAACGCTGCCACTGGTGTCGCAAAGCCTGACAGTTGCTGCTGTTGAACACTGGGTGGATGTTCCTACCAATTCGTCTTCGAATTTCAAGCTGAGGTTTGTTCTCCGAACTCCAGCATGTAGATCAATTTGAGGGGTGACCGTCAGACTTCCTTGGACATATTGATCAGATGTCGTCGCTGTTTGTTTTTCATTGCGGTTGAAGTTGGCAGTAATTGCTGCGCGAGCAACACCACTGTCCGCGTTGATGTCCTTCCGGTCATCCACCATTTGTGAATAGGTCACTCCGCTGGAGATCGAATAAGGCATGTCAGAAACCTGCCCCTTGTGCGACCAGCGCAATTCGGTACCCATGAAGTCCCTGTCAATCACACTGGCGCGACTGTTGTATGTAGGGATATTTGCCACATACAAAATTTGGTTGTTGTCACGCTGCCCTGCATAAGCCAACAGGTTCAATGTGTTCGTTGCATTCAATGATTTTTCAAAATTGATGCCGATTTGAGTGTTGCCTCTGGCGACCCTTGAGTCCACCAATTTAGATGTATGCGATGCAGCAGTCCTTGCTTCAGACACAAGCAGGCCACCAGGATCTTTGGCATCTTGATCAAACCAACTCAGCAAGGTGGTCAACTTCGAATCGTCACCGATTGTGGTTTTGAGTTTGGCAGTGGCTTGCTTTTTGGTACTGGCGCTTTGTTCACGGTAACCATCCGACTTGAAATTCGAGTAGCCCAACACATAGTCCACGCCAGAGGTAGCGCCTGCTGCTTTCACAGATTGGGTGTAAGTGCCATAGCTACCAGCCAACAAGTCACCAGAAACTTCGGGTGTCTTGGGTGCGTTCTCGGTGAACATCTGAATCACACCACCCGAGGAATTGCCATACATAGCGGAGAAAGGGCCGCGCATCACTTCGATGGACTCCATCATGCCCAAGTCCACGCTGCCGGGGTTGCCAATGCCGTCGGGCATCGACAGTGGAATGCCATCCACATAAACGCGAATACCCCGCACACCAAACGCCGAACGCGCACCAAAACCGCGTGAAGAAATTTGTGGGTCTTGGGCCATCTTTGTGCGGTTTTGCGCTGTGATGCCGGGCACACGGGCCAGGCTTTCAGACAAGGTCATGCGCAATTGGCCGTCTTGAATTTGTTCCTTGCTCACCTTATCGATCGACATGGGCAAATCAAAACTGTCTTGTTCTGTTTTGGTGGCCGTGATCACCACGGAGGACAAGCTTTTGGTTTCTTCGGCAAAGGCCAGTTGGCTGGTCAAGCACATCACAGCAAAAGGAATAGCGGCGTATTTTTTCAACATAAAAACTCTCTGCAAAATTAAAGGCACGCCCAATGGGCAAAGCCCAAGAGTCTACGAAGTTGCTTTGCGTGGGCCGGAAGTGGCCTTCGAATGACCCTCACTTTTCAACTAGCAAAAATCTTGAGGTTCTGTCAGTTATTATTCGGCGCACTCGCTCGGCCGATCCCTACCCCCAAGAGGTTCAAGCCCTGTTACAAAAATTATTAATTTGCTTAGGCGGCCTGACTTGAAGTCTTTTTTCTCACGTCTCAAAAATAAAAACCCCCACTGGGACGTCGAGCCACTTTGGTTTGAATGGCTGGTGCTGGTGGGCTTGTTCATCTTTTCCATTTGGCTTTTGGGCATCAAAGGGGTTTGGCATTTGCTGATCGCCTCGGACCCCACCGGTATCACCCTGATCATCATCATCGTGTTTGCAGTCTCCACCATGTGGTGTGGTGTGCGCTCTAAAGAATTGGCCAAGCAACGCGCGTTGTTGCAACAAGCGGTGGCCAAAGGCTACGAAGGTTTGCTCAGTTGCCCAGGCTGGGCTGGCGAGTACTGGAATGCCTTGGCAGCCAACCCGCAAGACAGCGGTGCGCCCCTGGACCTGTTGATGGACAAAACCCATGCGCCGCACACCACCGCGTGGTGGGTCAATGGGGTGCAGCTCAAGTTGGGCTTGTTGGGCAAGGTGATCGGCTTCTCGGTGTTGGCCATGCAAATCGGTCAAATTCAAAATTTCGATCCCAACCAAGCGCAAGACTTGCTGCGCAACCTCACAT
>CALBEV010000125.1 GCA_937891045.1 uncultured Burkholderiales bacterium
CCGCTTTGCTGATCGGCTTGTTGGCTGGACCGGCGGTCATTCGCAAACTCACCGAATTCAAAATCGGTCAACCCATTCGTGGCTATGGTGTGCAGTCGCACATCAGTAAAGCTGGTACACCCACCATGGGCGGTGTGTTGGTGTTGTTGGCTATTTGTTTGTCCACCTTGTTGTGGGTCGATTTGTCCAACCGCTTTGTATGGATTGTCTTGTTAGTCACCCTGGGATTTGGTGCCATCGGTTGGGTAGACGATTGGCGCAAGGTGGTGAACAAAGACCCCGAGGGCATGCGCTCGGGGGAAAAATACCTGTGGCAATCGGTGATTGGTTTGCTGGCTGCTTTGTATTTGGTGTTCAGCATTTCCGAGGTCAGCAATTTGCGAGTGCTCGAATTGTTTTACAGCTGGGTACGTTCTGGGTTTGATGTGAGTTTACCGCCCCAAGCGGGCTTGTTGTTGCCTTTCTTCAAAGAAGTCAGCTATCCCTTGGGCGTGTTGGGTTTTGTCATCCTCACCTATTTGGTGATCGTGGGCTCCAGCAATGCGGTCAATTTAACCGATGGATTGGATGGTCTGGCCATCATGCCGGTGGTGATGGTGGGCTCAGCCCTGGGCGTGTTCGCGTATGTGGTGGGCAGCTCGGTCTATTCCAAATATTTGTTCTTTCCCCACATTCCCGGCGCTGGCGAATTGCTCATTTTTTGCGCTGCGATTGCGGGCGCGGGCTTGGCCTTTTTATGGTTCAACACACATCCTGCGCAAGTCTTCATGGGGGACGTGGGTGCTTTGGGTTTGGGGGCAGCTTTGGGCACGATTGCTGTCATCGTGCGCCAAGAAATTGTGCTCGCCATCATGGGTGGTATTTTTGTGGCGGAGGCCTTGTCGGTCATGCTGCAAGTGAGCTATTTCAAATACACCAAACGCAAATACGGTGTAGGCAGACGAATTTTGAAGATGGCGCCTTTGCACCACCATTTTGAGAAATCCGGGTGGAAAGAAACACAGGTAGTGGTTCGTTTTTGGATCATCACCATGTTGCTGTGCTTGCTGGGCTTGTCCACATTGAAATTACGCTGACCATGCAATTGTTAAAAGACCAACACGTTTTGATCCTGGGCCTGGGTGAGTCCGGCTTGGCCATGGTGCGTTGGTGTTTGCGTCAAGCCGCCCGTGTGACTGTGGTGGACAACCGTGCCCAGCCTCCCGGCCTGGCACAGCTACAGACAGAACATCCCACCGCTTCATTCGTACACGGTGCATTCCATGCTGAGTTGGTACAGGGCAACGACATCCGTGCGGTGTTCAAAAGCCCGGGTTTGTCGCCCGCCGACGTGGCAGGTGTGTGGCAGGCTGCCCTTGCCAAGGGACTGTGGTGCGGCACCGAACTCAGTTTGTTTGCGCATGCGTTGACGCATTTGAAAAACAGCGAGCTCGCCTACAACCCGGCGGTCTTGGCCATCACCGGCACCAACGGTAAAACCACGGTGACACGGCTCACGGGTTTGTTGTTAGAACGTGCTGGCAAACGCGTGGCAGTCGCCGGCAATATTGGCCCCACATTGCTCGATAAATTGGGCCACGCTTGGGACACATTGCCTGAGGTGTGGGTGTTGGAGCTGTCCAGTTTCCAGTTGGACGGGGTTGACAACTTTGAACCGACAGCCGCTTGCGTGCTCAATCTGACACAAGACCATTTGGATTGGCATGGCGACATGGCGGCCTATGGCGCTGCCAAAGCACGGATTTATGGGCAGCAAGCGGTGGGCGTGCTGCCGCGGCAAGACACCTCGGTGATGGCTTTGTGGCCGGCAGACAGCAGTCGTAAAAAAGACCTGCCGCGCAGTCGTGTTCAATTCGGCACAGACCTGCCGCAACATCCGGGCGACTTTGGCATGGCCACAGAAAACGGCATGCGTTGGTTGGTCAGAGCGATGCCTTTTGAGGAAGTGGGAAGTAAACGCAACCGTGCGTCCGATGAAGAATTGCACATACAACGTTTGATGCCTGCAGATGCTTTGCGCATACGTGGTCAGCACAACGCACTCAACGCTTTGGCTGCCTTGGCATTGGCAGGCACTTGCTGCAGCGCATTGGCACCCATGCTGCATGGCTTGCGCGAATACAGCGGTGAACCGCACCGTTTGTCATCTGTGGCGGTCATTAACGGTATCGAATTTATTGACGACAGCAAGGGCACGAATGTGGGCGCCACGGTGGCCGCTGTCAACAGTTTGGGTGCAGACCGTCAACTGATCGTGATATTGGGCGGCGATGGCAAGGGCCAGGATTTCTCCCCGTTGGGTGATCCGCTCAAGCGCCATGCCCGCGCTGTGGTGCTGATGGGGCGCGATGCCCCGTTGTTGCAAGACGCTTTGCAGGTGTATGGACTCCACGTGCACCACGCCACTGACATGCAGCACGCGGTAGATACCGCCGTGCAATTGGCGCATGGCGGGGACGCGGTACTGTTGTCGCCCGCATGCGCCAGTTTGGATATGTACACCAACTATGTCGCCAGGGGACAAGCGTTCAGCGATGCTGTGCAGCAGTTGGCCATGCTCGAGGGCCAGCCATGAGCATTGAAACCCTCAGCATGGGCGAGCGCATCGGACGCTGGTTTGGCAATCCACCCAGAGAAGGTGTGGACGCTTTACCCGTGCGGGTTCATGGCCGTGAATTTGCAAGAACCGGTGCAGCCCCCGGCAGTATCAAAGGATTCGATCAACCCTTGATATGGGCCATCGCAGGCTTGCTGATGTGGGGCTTGGTCATGGTGTATTCGGCATCGATTGCATTGAACGACAACGCCCCCACCAGCCATGTGTGGCATGCCCAGTATTTAGCCCGTCACGCCTTGTCGGTGTGCATTGGTTTTGTGGTGGCATTGTTGGTGTTTCAAGTGCCTATGGAGCGTTGGGAAAAAGCCGCGCCTTGGGTATTTATTGTCTCCATCGTGTTGTTGATTGCAGTGCTGTTGCCATTCATCGGCAAAAGCGTCAACGGGGCGCGCCGTTGGATAAGTTTTGGTTTCATCAATTTTCAACCGTCTGAATTGGCCAAACTGGGCACGCTTTTGTATGCAGCCAATTACATGGTGCGCAAGATGGACGTGAAGGAAAAGTTTTTCGCCGCGGTCACGCCCATGGGGGTGGCGATTGCCATCGTCGGCTCCTTGCTATTGGCTGAACCGGACATGGGTGCATTCTTGGTGATTGCCGTCATCGCCATGGGCATCTTGTTTTTGGGTGGCGTCAACGCCCGCATGTTTATTTTGATCACGGGCATTTTGTTGACGGCCTTTGCCTTGATGATTGCTTTGTCGCCATGGCGGCGCGAGCGAATTTTTGCCTACCTCGATCCCTTTGGCGCAGAACATGCATTGGGCAAAGGGTTTCAGTTGTCACATTCATTGATCGCCTTTGGGCGAGGTGAAATCTTCGGTGTGGGACTCGGCGGCAGTGTTGAAAAATTGCATTGGTTGCCCGAGGCGCACACCGATTTTTTACTCGCTGTGTTGGGTGAGGAATTCGGCTTGGTAGGTGTGGTCATCGTGATCGGTGTGTTCATGTGGCTGACCCGCCGCATCATGTTCATCGGTCGTCAAGCAATTGCCATGGACCGTGTGTTCTCTGGCTTGGTGGCACAAGGCGTGGGTGTGTGGATCGGCTTTCAGGCATTCATCAATATGGGCGTGAACCTCGGCGCCTTGCCCACCAAAGGGCTGACCTTGCCGCTGATGAGTTTTGGCGGTTCGGCCATTTTGATGAATCTGGTGGCATTGGCCATTGTTTTCCGCGTGGATTATGAAAACCGTCTCATGATGCATGGGGGACGTGTATGAACAACCGCACAGCATTGGTCATGGCCGGCGGCACAGGGGGTCACATCTTCCCCGGCTTGGCCGTGGCCGAGCTATTGCGTGAGCGTGGCTGGCGAGTGCATTGGCTGGGCGCGCCTGCCCCCAGCATGGAAAGCGAATTGGTACCACCCAAAGGTTTTGTGTTTGAACCGGTCAGTTTCGGCGGTGTGCGCGGCAAAGGTTTGTTCACGCTGGCTGTGTTGCCGATGCGGTTGTTGCATGCGTTTTGGCAAAGCTGGAAGGTGATGCGGCGCTTGAAACCCGATGTAGTGATTGGTCTGGGCGGCTACATCAGTTTTCCTGGCGGCATGATGGGTGTGTTGAATGGCAAGCCGCTGGTGCTGCATGAGCAAAACGCAGTCGCGGGTTTGGCCAATAAAGTGCTGGTCCATGTGGCTGACCGTGTGCTGTCCACCTTCCCCGAGGTGTTGCCCCGCAGCCAATGGGTCGGCAATCCATTGCGCCAAGCCTTCACAGCGCAGGCTTCCCCAGACGAACGGTTTTCTCAGCGACAAGGGCCATTGCGTGTGCTGGTCGTGGGCGGCAGTTTGGGCGCGCAATATTTAAACAGCGTGGTGCCGCAAGCCTTGGCATTGATTCCTGCGCAGCATCGGCCCCGCGTGATTCACCAAGGCGGCAGTAAACATGTGGCGCAACTGCAAACCAATTACCTGCAGGCAGGCGTCGAGGCTGAATTGGTGGCGTTCATCGATGACACGGCGACAGCATTTGCCCAAGCTGATTTGGTCATTTGCCGCGCCGGTGCGAGCACAGTCAGTGAAATCGCAGCTGTCGGTGCAGCGGCATTGTTTGTGCCATTTGCGCATGCCGTCGATGACCACCAAACCGTCAATGCACAATTTTTGGTGCAACACCAGGCGGCATGGTTGAAGCAACAAACCGAGATGAGTGCGCGCACATTGGCTGACTTCCTACAAAGCATTGACCGTGCGCAATTGCTGGAAATGGCGACGCGTGCCCATGGTTTGCGCAAAACCACCGCCACCCAGCAAGTGGTTGCTGCATGCGAAGA
>CALBEV010000126.1 GCA_937891045.1 uncultured Burkholderiales bacterium
GTCTGCTCCCGAGGTTGAGTTAATCCAAAAGAATCATTATTGAATAATACACCTTGCCCTGGATAAAGGGATAAACGGTTTCCAAAATTCAAGTGAGTGGCGAGTTTTGATCGGGTGGGCCTTGCGCCTGCAAGTGCTCGTTCAGCACTTCATCCACCGCGGTGCGCATCATCTCTGGCAGGATGAGGGCCAATTGCGCATGAACTCGTGCAATCACCTTGTCCGCGAGCAAGGCTTGTTCAGATGCCAAGGGTGCTGTCTGAGGCATGGTTTTCAAAGGTGGCACTTTGGGCGCTTGTGGCGCTTTTGGTGCCCAAGGAAACACAGCCGGGCGCAAGCTGCCATTCACCTGCACCACTTCTGTCAACATGGGCACAGGCGACTTGGGAATGTGTGGCTTGTTCATGGGTCAGGCTTTCAAAGCCAGATCATGGCGCACCAGAGGGTAGCCACGGTCAGCGTAATGCTTCCAACGCAGACGGGCCATGGCGCGGTCTTGCTCATCATGGGTTACCACTTCAATGACTTTTTCAAAGGTTTCAAATCCACTGAGCAACGTTGAGCCAAGGTTCAACAACACCTGGTGGTGCGGCAAACCAGCAGGTACTTGGTCACCCTGGACCAGCACCACGGGGGTATGTTGCAAGGTGATGGCATCGGCACTGGCCAAGCAATGCGGCACAAAGGCGGTGGCCGAGAAGGTCCACAGGGCCGCATCCAAGTCGACCATCAAGTCGTCTGTGCCCATGACCACCACTTGGGCGGAATTGCTGCAAGCCTTGCGCAACAAGCGACAGGCGTAACTCAGTTTGTCGGGCGCGTTGAAATGAAAAGCCACCTCGGTCATGCGCTTGTCAGCCCAGCATCAACGGCGCTTGGTGGCCGGTTTGCGCTGCGTTTGGTCGACTTGGTGGCCGTCGGTGTTTGTGCCATGAGGTAGGCCAGCAAGGAGGGCACGGGCCGACCGGTGGCGCCCTTGGCAGCGCCACTTTTCCAAGCCGAGCCCGCGATGTCCAAGTGCGCCCAAGGGTAGTCTTTGGTGAATCGCTGCAAGAATTTGGCCGCCGTGACAGAACCAGCAGAACGATCGGCCACGTTGGCCACATCGGCGAAGTTGGACTTCAGCCCTTCCGCGTATTCATCATCCAAGGGCATGCGCCAGCACAAATCGAGGCTTTGTTCCCCAGCGGCCAACAGCTGTGCGGCCAAGGATTCGTCGGTGGCGTACAAGCCGCTTCGCAAATGACCCAGCGCAATGACGCAAGCACCTGTGAGGGTGGCAATATCGATGACGGCACGAGGCTTGAAGCGTTTGGCATAGGTGAGCGCATCACACAAGACCAAGCGGCCTTCGGCGTCGGTGTTCAAAATCTCGATGGTTTGACCACTCATGCTGGTGACCACGTCCCCGGGCTTCAGGGCTTTGCCGCCCGGCATGTTTTCGCAAGCGGGAATCAGGCCGACGACGTTCAAAGCTGGCTTCAAGTGCGCCAAGGCTTCAAAGGTGCCCAACACGCTGGCCGCACCGCACATGTCGAATTTCATTTCATCCATGCCGGGGCCTGGTTTCAATGAAATGCCACCAGTGTCAAAGGTGATGCCCTTGCCCACCAGCACCACCGGCGCTTGGGTGGCGGCTGCGCCCTTGTAATGCAAGATGATGAAGCGCAGGGGCTGGGCCGACGCTTGGGCCACAGCGGCGAAAGTGCCCATGCCCAAACGCTCCACTTCTTTCAGACCGAGCACTTGGCAGCTGATACGCGCATGCTTGGCCAATCCCTTGGCCGCTTGGGCGAGATGATCTGGTGTCGCATGGTTGGCGGGTCGGTTACCCCATTCGCGGGCGAGTGCCACACCGGCCATTTGGGCTTGGGCCACGGCGAAATCAGGTTTGGCTTGGGTTGCATTGGGGACACCCAGCACCACTTTAACGATGGTTTGCGCTTTGGCACTGGGCTTGGTAGCGGTGTAGACGTAGCTGGCGTCAGCAGCAGCTTGGGCTGCCACCACCAGGTGCTCGGCTTGATCAGCAGACAAGCACAGCGTGACGCTGGCGGCTTTGGATTTCTTCAAAGCGGTGATGGCGGCTGTGACACCTGCGCGTACATCGGCGGCACGGCCTTCACCAACACCAACAAGCACCAAACGCAAGGCTTTGAGGCCCGGAGGTTTCCACCACAACAGGCATTGACCGGCGGCAGAGGAGAAATCGCCTGACTTTTCCGCTTGTGCCAGCATGTTGGCAATCAGGCCTGTTTGGACTTGCGAAGATTTCGAGACCAAGACCACCAAAGCATCGGTTTTGGCCGATGCCGCCTGCGCCCAAGAGAGGGTCTGAAGTTCCAAGTTCATAATCTGCCTTTTCAATTGCTTAGTATGTTATTCCATTCCTCCATCCGCAACGAGTTGTCCCGCTATTTCTGGGCAACCTTGGTGGTCTTGACGACCATCGTGTTGACGGTGTGGCTGATTCGCACTTTTGGTGATGCCTCATTTGGGCGTATCAGTTTGGAAGACGTGAGCTTGGTGCTGGGCTACACCATGCTTAGCAACCTGCATTCCTTGCTGACGCTCAGCCTGTATGTGGCCACGGTGTCCACCTTGTCGCGCATGTACGCCGACAGTGAAATGGTGATCTGGCAGGCCAGTGGCCAAAGCACCTTCAAACTTCTGCGCCCGACCCTTTTGTTTGCCCTGCCCTGGTTGTTGGCGATCATTGTCTTGACGTTGTTTGCTTGGCCATGGTCCAACCAGCAAATCTTTGAAGTGCGCGAGCGGTTTGAACAACGTGGTGACTTGGAGCGCATACAACCCGGCTTGTTCCAGGAGTCGGCCGATGGCAAACGCGTTTTTTTCATCGACAAATCCAGCGCTTCTCAAGGCCAAGGCAACCAGATATTCATTGTTGCCAACGAGAACAACACACAAACCATTGTGAGCTCGCAAACCGGACTGGTGGAAAACCGGATGGGCAACCGTTATTTGGTTCTCAGTAACGGTCAGCGGATAGAAATCAATGCCGAAAAAAATGAATTCCGGGTCGTGGAATTCGATACCTATTCTTCCTTGGTTGATATCAAACCGATGCAAACAAGCTTGCAAGATGCCCAGGCCAAGCAACCACAAGAATTGATCGCCAACCTCACGCCTGCCAGCAAAGGCGAGTTGACCTGGCGCATCGGCATGATCGTTGCTGCTGTCAATCTCTTGTTGTTGGCCATTGGCATCCCCTTTATCAACCCACGCAGTGGTCGCTCGGGTTCGTTGATGTTGACCTTGGTCAGCTTTTTCACCTATTACAACTTCGTCAACATGAGCCGCAACTGGGTGGTGGTGGGCAAACTCGGCATGACCGATATGCTGTTGGCATTGCACTTGCCGGTGTTTGTGTTGGCCTGTTTGATTTTGCTTTGGCGTGCCCAGCAAGGCATGGTGTTCAAGCGCAGCCGCCGAATGCCTGGCCTGCAAGGACAACCCACATGAAAACCTTGCGCCGAATGATGTACCAGGAAATTCTGTCGAAGGTGATTTTTGTCACCTTGGGATTTGTTGGTTTGTTCTTTTTCTTCGACTTGGTAGAAGAACTCAAGCGCATTGGCCAAGGTCCCGGCGGCGCCTACAACATGCGACACGCCCTGATGTACGTGACGCTGCAAGTGCCCAACCATGTTTACGAGTTGATGCCCATCACTGTGCTGATTGGCACCATCTTTGTCATGGCACGCTTGGCACAAAGCTCGGAATTCACGATTTTGCGCACCAGCGGTTTGGGGCCATTCAAGGCCCTGCGTCTGCTGCTTGAAATGGGTTTGCTCTTCGTGGTGGTCACCTTTTTAGTCGGCGACTATTTGTCACCCATGGCCAGTCGGCAAGGTCAGTTGCTCAAAGCCAAGTACTTGGGCGTGACCATCAGCTTGGGGACATCAGGCGCTTGGCTGAAAGAGTCCCAAGGCGACAGATCCAATGTGGTGAATGTGGCCGCACTCAGCAACGACGGACAGTTGGCCGGTGTGCGGGTATTTCAATTTGATGCCGCCGGCCGCTTGAGCGGCATGCTCATGGCCGCGCAAGGCTCGTTTTCGCCAGATGGGCAATATTGGCAGTTGCGATCGGTTCAAACAGACACCTTCAAACCGCTTGACACCTCGAACCAAAACATCGAGCGCTCGGTGCTGGACAGCTACAACTGGCCCAACAGCCTGACCGAGGACATGGTGTCGGTGGCCTTGCTCAAGCCCGAGCGCATGGCCACCATCGACTTGTTCAATTACATCCAGCACCTGAACAACAACGGCCAAGCCTCACAGCGCTATGAAATCGACTTTTGGAAGAAAGTGTTCTACCCCATGAGTTGCTTGGTGATGGTGATTTTGTCCTTGCCTTTTGGTTACTTGCACCTGCGAAACACCAACATGAACAGCATGGTGTTTTTGGGCGTGATCATTGGCTTGAGTTTCATTTTGCTCAACAATTTGTTTGGCTTTGTGGGCAACCTCAACGCTTGGTCGCCTTGGCTGGCGGCTGCCACCCCCGGCATTGTTTACATGACGGCATCCTTGCTGGCTTTTGGCTGGCTGGTTCTGAGGCATTGACGATGAAATCGATTGTTTTGTTTGCGCATGGGTCACGCGACCCACTTTGGCACCGCCCCATGCAAGCCGTGGCCGAGCGTGTGGCCGCCCTGCAACCAGATGTGGCCGTGGCCTGCGCCTACTTGGAGCTGAGCACCCCCTCCTTGAGCGACGCGGTGGCCGCGTTGGTG
This sequence comes from uncultured Burkholderiales bacterium, assembly GCA_937891045.1. The sequence continues at coordinate 4,763 of CALBEV010000126.1, forward strand.
CGCCAAGGTTGCACCCAGGTGCGGGTGGTGCCCATGTTTTTGGGCGTGGGCAAGCATGTGCGCGAAGACCTGCCGGTGATGCTGCAAGCCTTGCGGGATGCCCACCCCGATGTGGCGTTCGAGCCCCTGCCCGCGGTGGGAGAACACCCAGATTTACTTGATTTGCTGGCCCAGATCGCCATCGCCAACCCCAGCTAGGCGTGGGGGGCTTACCCCTGGCAAAAGGCATAATGAATGCCTTTCTTATGCCATTAATGCCATGAACCTGCACCAATTTCGCTTTGTCCAAGAGGCGGTTCGCCGCAACCTCAACCTGACCGAAGTGGCCAAAGTGCTGCACACCTCGCAGCCCGGCGTGTCCAAAGCCATTCTGGAGTTGGAAGGCGAGTTGGGCATCGAGATTTTTGGCCGCCATGGCAAGCGCTTGAAGCGCGTCACCGAGCCCGGCGAGCATGTCTTGAAAAGCATTGACATCATCTTGCGCGAGGTGAGCAACTTGAAGCGCATTGGCGAGCAGTACAGCGCCCAAGACTCGGGCACCTTGTCGATTGCCACCACCCACACCCAAGCCCGCTATGTGCTGCCCCTGCCCGTGGCACAACTGCGCAGCGCCTACCCGAATGTGAACATCAGCCTGCACCAAGGTGCGCCCGATCAAGTGGCCCGCATGGTGTTGGATGAAACCGCTGAAATTGGCATTGCCACCGAAAGCCTGTCGGACTACCCCGAGTTGATCACCCTGCCCTGCTACGAATGGCAACACGTGCTGGTGCTGCCCGCCGACCATCCGCTGGTGAACGTGCCGGACCTGCAACTGAGCGACTTGGCGAACGAACCCATCATCACCTACCACCCCTCGTTCACCGGCCGCACCCGCATCGACAAAGCCTTTGCAGCACTGCACCTGTCGCCGCGCATTGCCCTGGAAGCGATTGACTCGGACGTGATCAAAACCTATGTGCGACTGGGTTTGGGCGTGGGCATCGTGGCCGAGATGGCGGTGCGTGACATCACCGACACCGACCTGGTGGTGCGCCCTGCCGGTCATTTGTTTGGCCACAACTTGGCGCGTATTGCCTTCAAACGCCACGCGTATTTGCGCCAGTTTGTGTATGAGTTTGCGCAGTTGCTCAACCCCGAGTTGAACGCCGAGAGGATTGCGGCGTCGGTGGCGCATTGAGTTCCGTCTAAAGACTGATTCACGAACCCGCCAACAACCTCACCTGCTTTAAATCATCTTTTATTTGGATTTGTGCCAGCTTCAAGTCATAGGTGGCTTGCAGGTTGAGCCAATATTGCGGGGTTTGACCAAAAGCGCGACCAAGTCGCAAAGCCAATTCAGCAGTCACGGGTCGATCACCTTTGAGCACATGAGACACGCGCATGGCGGAGATGCCAATGGCATCCGCAAAAGCGGCTTGGGTCATGGAGAGTTCATCTAGCGTTTCACGAAGAAATTCGCCGGGGTGAATAGCCGGTAATTTTAGAATTTTTTAATTAGCCAACCATGACATGAGTGATTGCATTTAATTTAATATGCAATCATTGAGATCAATTTCCTGGAGATGCCCATGTCGTCCATCACCGTACGCAACATTCCTGAAGAAACACATCGTGCATTGCGGGTTCGGGCCGCGATGGCCGGAAGGAGTACCGAGGCCGAAGTACGCGCCATCCTTGAAAGCGCGGCCCGGCCAGACGACCGCGTCAAACTGGGTTCATTGCTGGCCGAAATTGGGCAGCTGGCTGGTGGCGTAGATCTGATGATTGAACGCGACAAAACACCCACTGAACCGCTGAGCTTCGAATGATTCTGCTTGACACCAACGTCATCTCTGAGCCTATCAAGCTTGGAGGCGATGCGAAGGTTTTAGCTTGGCTGGACGCCCAGTTGATCGAAACACTGTATTTGTCCACGATCAGTTTGGCTGAGTTGCGTTTTGGCATCGCAAGCATGCCAGCAGAAAAGAGAAAAAGCACACTTCACAGTAGCCTAGAGCAACGCATCTTGCCCTTGTTTGTGGGCCGAATCTTGGCCTTTGATGAAGCAACGACCGAAGCTTATGCAGCGCTGCGAGCCTTAGCAAGGGCACAAGGCCAAGCGATTACAGCTGCAGATGGCTATATTGCGGCAACCGCGATTCAACATGGCTTGATGGTCGCTACACGTGACACTGGCCCCTTTGAGGCAGCAGGCCTGACCGTCATCAACCCTTGGGTTTTGCCTCAATGATTCAACTGCCCCCAAGCCTTTTAGCTTCGACTCACATGCCTTTCAGGCAGATGTGAGTCTGCGCTGAAAAGCCAGAGGCTCATTGCGAAAGCTGAGCCCAAGCTTTTTCAAGCCTCTTGATACTCACTGGCTGCGGGGTCCGCAGTTCTTGCGCGAAAAAGCTAACCCGCAGTTCTTCCAATAACCAACGGAATTCCAGCATCCGCGCGTCGGTTTGGCCTTTGCGCTCGGCCACCAGGCGCCAATACTTTTGCTCCAGCGGTTTCAGCTCGGTCAGGCGTTGGGCGTCGCGGCTGGGGTCGGCGCGGTATTTGTCCAGCCGCAGGGTGATGGCCTTCAGGTAGCGGCCGTAGTGCTGCAACTGCGGCCACGGGGTGGCGGCCATGAAGTGTTTGGGCATCAGGCGTTGCAGTTGTTGGGCGCAGTCGGCGGTGGCGTCGGGCGCGTTTTTCGTGTCCTTGATCTTGCGGGCGGCCGCGCCAAACTCCAACAATATGCCGCCAGCCAGCCGCGCAACTTCGTTGGCAATCAGGGTCAAGCGCCCTCTGCCCTCGTCCACGCGGCGCTTGAAGCTGGCCTCGTCGTTGGGCAGCGGCTCGAGCAAAAACGCGCGTTCTAGCGCCACGTCCAAAATCTGCTGCTTCAGTTCTTCCGAGGTGCCGCCGCCCGCGCCCTCGGGCGTCTTGCCCACCAGCATGTAGGCCACGGTCATTTTTTGCAGGTCGGGGATGTTTTTTTCCAGGTACTTGAGGGCGTCTTTGATTTGCAGCGCAAACAGGCGGCGCAGACCAGCGCGGTGCTTGGTGGCGGCGAGGTCGGGCTCGTCAAACACCTCGATGCTGACGGCGTCGCCCAGGTCCACCAAGGCGGGAAAGCCGATGAGGGATTGGCCGCCTTTGCTGATTTCCATCAGCTCGGGGAGTTCGCCGAAGGACCAGGTGGTGTGGTGTTGGCTGGAGAGATTGGGGGTAGAGGACGGTTTGGTTTTGAAATTGGGGTCAGAGCCCGAGTTTTGCTTCGCAAAATCGGGATCCGACCCCAAATTCCTCTGGTCTGCCCCCGAACTCTTGCCTGAGTTTTGCGCTTTCGCCGACTTGGCGAAGTTGGGGTCAGAGCCTGCTTTAGATGCTTGATTGAAATTGGGGTCAGAGCCCGAGTTTTGCTGCGCAAAATCGGGGTCTGACCCCAATTTCGAAAAGCCCGTCTTCTGCGGCTGAGCCAAATCGGGATCTGACCCCAATTTCTCATCGGCGAGCGATTTCACCTTCAGGCCAGCCAGGGCTTGGAAGGCGCCGCGGGCCTGGGCGCCGAGTTCGGCTTTCAGGGCGCTGAGGTTGCGGCCCTGCCCCAGCTGGCGGCCGTGTTCGTCCACCACTTTGAAGTTCATGAAAAAGTGGGCGCTCAGCATGTCGAGTTTGAAGTCGGTGCGTTTGATGTCCAAGCTGGTTTCATCGCGGGCTTTTTTCAGCAGAACATCGGTCAAGCCGCCTGCGCCAAACACCTCGGGTGAAGACAGTGCTTGAGCCAGTCGGGCGGCGCTCTCGGGCAGGGGCACAAAGCGGCTGCGGGGGCGCTGCGGCAGGCTTTTCAAAAGCGCCTGAATCTTGTCTTTCAACATGCCGGGCACCAGCCACTCGGCGCGGTCGTCGCTCACTTGGTTCAGCACAAACAAGGGCACGGTCACGGTCAGGCCGTCTTTGCTGTCGCCGGGCGCATGCAAATACTGGGCGGCGCAGTCCACGCCACCTAAGCGCACCATTTTTGGAAAGGCTTGCGCGGTGATGCCCACGGCCTCGTGGCGCATCAGGGCTTCGCGGGTCATGAGTAGCGGCTCGGTCTGGTCGCCCGCTGCGCTGCGGCGGCGGCTTTCATCGCGGTGCCAGCGCTCCAGGGTTTTGCAGCTGCACACGTCCTCGGGCAGATGCTGTTCGTAAAACGCTTGGATCATGGCCTCGTCCACCAGCACGTCTTGGCGGCGCGATTTGTGTTCAAGCTCCATCACTTGGGCCATGAGTTTTTTGTTGGCGGCCATGAAGGCCAGCGGTGTTTGCCACTGCGCCTCCACCAGCGCTTCTCGAATGAAAATTTGCCGCGCCAACACCGGGTCGGCTTTGGCATAGGGCACGCGGCGCCCGCTGTACACCACCAGGCCATACAGGGTGGCGCGTTCAAAGGCCACCACATCGCCGTGCCGCGCTTCCCAGTGCGGGTCCAGAAGTTGTTTTTTCAAGAGGTGCGCCCCCACCTGCTCCAGCCATGTCGGCTCGATGTTGGCCATACCTCGCCCAAACAGGCGCGTGGTTTCCACCAGCTCGGCGCACACCAACCACTTGCCGGGCTTCTTGCGCAAATGCACCCCCGGGTGGCGGTGGAACTTGATGCCACGTGCGCCCAAGTAAATGTCTTCTTCGTCTTGCTTCCAACCGATGTTGCCCAGCAAGCCGCTCAACATGCTCAGGTGCAGTTGCTCATAACTGGCCGGCTTGTCGTTGATGGTCCAGCGCTGTTCTTTCACCACCGTCAGCAACTGGCTGTGCACATCACGCCACTCGCGCCAACGGCGGATGTTGATGAAGTTTTGCCGCAGCAGGTTGTCGTGTTGGCGGTTGGAAAGTTTGTGCTTGGCGCCGGTGGCGCTGGCAGCTGCGTTGCCCTTTTTCAATGGGCCAGCACCTGCTTCTGGCGTCGTGGCAGCGCCCTCCCCGCCACGCGAAGCTTGCAGCCAATCCCACAGGCGCAAATAGCCGCTGAACTCGCTCTTGTCGTCCTTGAACTTGGCATGTGCTTGGTCGGCCTGGGTTTGCGCTTGCAAGGGGCGGTCGCGCACGTCTTGCACGCTCAGCGCCGAGGCAATGATCAGCACCTCGTGCAGGCTTTGCTGCTCGCGGGCCGCCAAGATCATGCGCCCCACGCGCGGGTCCAGGGGCAGCTTGGACAGCTCGTGGCCAATGGGCGTCAGGCTGTGGTCTTCGGTCACCGCGCCCAACTCGTTCAGCAACTGAAAACCATCCGAAATCGCTTTGGGCCGAGGCGCTTCCAAAAACGGAAAGTCGGCCACATCGCCCAGGCGCAAAGACATCATCCGCAAAATCACGCCCGCCAAAGAGCTGCGCAAAATTTCGGGCTCGGTGAAGCGCGGGCGGCCGTTGAAATCTTTCTCGTCATACAAGCGAATGCAAATGCCATCGGCCACCCGGCCACAGCGGCCAGCGCGTTGGTTGGCAGCGGCTTGGCTGATCGGCTCCACCAACAATTGCTCCACCTTGCTTCTGAAGCTGTAGCGCTTCACGCGGGCCATGCCTGCATCCACCACATAGCGGATGCCGGGCACGGTGAGCGATGTTTCGGCCACGTTGGTGGCCAGCACGATGCGCGGTGCGCCGCCGGTTTCAAACACCCGCTCTTGCTCGGCCTGCGACAGCCGTGCAAACAGCGGCAGCACCTCAACATGACGGGTGTAGGCGTTGTGCGCCAAGTGGCCGCGCAGGTGGTCGGCGGCATCGCGAATCTCGCGCTCGCCCGGCAAAAACACCAAGATGTCGCCACGTGGTGCGCCGGTCCACAGCTCGTCCACCGCGTCTGCAATGGCATTGCCCAGATCGTGCTCGCGGGTTTCTTCCCAGGGGCGGTAGCGCATCTCCACCGGAAACGTGCGGCCCGACACCATCAGCACAGGCGCGGGGCCTTTGGCCGAGGCGAAGTGCTGGGCAAATCGGTCGGCGTCGATGGTGGCCGAGGTGACGATGATTTTCAGATCGGGGCGGCGCGGCAAGATTTGGCGCAAATAGCCCAGCAAAAAATCGATGTTCAAACTGCGTTCGTGTGCCTCGTCAATGATGAGCGTGTCATAGGCCAGCAGCAGCGGATCGGTTTGCGTTT